>CAMCUO010000007.1 GCA_945879015.1 Chitinophaga pinensis
CCACGTTTTCAAAAGCGTATTTTTTATCCTGAATTGTGGAATGATCAAGAAGTGGATGAGTGGGGAAAAAGTTGGGTAAAGAGTGTAGCATTCGCTGTGAAGTAAAACATCTAAAGGAGCTTCATTGCGAGTCCCGCTTTATAGCGGGATGTGGCATCCTTTCCAATGTTAACTAATTCTCCTCATCGGGAGAGATAGCTTCGCTCCTAGCATGACGGCTTCAAATTAGCAATGTCGTTCTAATGAACATTGCAGCACTACAATTAAAATTCTAGGAATTTTATTTTTTGATAATTTTATTCATTACATCCGTTTGTCTACGAATTGACTCATCATGAATCAACTGATACAAGCCTTTGATAAAATCTTTTGGCAAAGAAAGTGATTGTGCATTTGTTAAACTGTCTTCAATCAATTTTTTCCAATGTGCAACTTGAAGGATTGTCACATTATTATCACGTTTATACTCTCCAATTTGAGTTGAAACAGCCATACGTTTTGCCAACAATTCTAATAATTCGTTGTCTAATTTTTGAATGACAGAACGCAACTCATCTAATTTCGATTGCAATTCTAAATTTTCAATTGATGCCGAACGAATTTGTAAATCTGAAATAATTTCTTTTAATTCAAAAGGAGTAATTTGTTGTTTTGCATCACTCAAAGCCACACTAGGATTGCGATGTGTTTCAATCATCAAACCATCCATATCCATATCCATTGCTTTTTGCGACAAGTATGGAATCAATTCTGGAGTTCCACCAATGTGCGAAGGATCACAAAAAACGGGCAGTTCAGGACAAGATGCTTTTAGTTCAATTGCTAATTCCCATTTCGGAGAATTGCGGAATGGTCCGTTGTCATAAGAATGAAAACCTCTGTGAATAGCAGCAATTTTTTTTATTCCTGCATTATTTACACGCTCCAAAGCTCCTGCCCACAATTGGAAATCAGGATAAATAGGATTTTTAACGAAGACTGGAATATCAATTCCTTTTAATGCATCTGCAATAGCTTGAACTGAAAAAGGATTTACTGTTGTACGTGCACCAATCCATAAAATATCGATTCCTGCTTTCAAACATTTTTCAACGTGATCAGCCGTTGCAACTTCTGTTGCCGTTAATAGTCCTGTTTGTTGTTTCACCAACTTCATCCACTCTAAACCAATATCGCCAATGCCTTCGAAGGTATTCGGACGAGTACGAGGTTTCCAAATTCCTGCACGAAAAATTGCATTGGGATAAAATGTTGCAATGCTTTTTGCTGTCTCCAACATTTGTTCTTCGCTTTCGGCACTGCATGGTCCCGCGATTAATCCAGGTTTGGAATAATTCGGAAACCAATCTTTTAATGGATGTATTTGGAGTTCTAATTTCAAGCTAACACTTTTTTATTTTCTAAAATCTTTTTGTATACCCCATCCCAAAGATGAATCCTTTTTTGCAATGATTCAATCGCTCCTTGTTCTGCTTCCATCCAAAATTTATCATTTGAACCACAAAGATTTGAAGTCATTTGCAACGCTAAATGGCTATGATGGCCGCCATCAACTTCTATATGTCGTTCTAAATAATAATTAAAAATTGAAATATTCTCGGGAGACTTTTCTTTCAACTCTTTTACAATAGAATGAAACATTCCTGGAACCAAATCTTCTCTTCCAAAAGTAAAAATAGCAGATTGCAAATATTCTTTTTTGCTATTAATAATTTTAAAAGTAAAATCAACAAACTCTTGCGCTTCATTTGCAACCTTAGCATTTACCAAAGATTTTTTCAAGTCATTTCCCGCTTTTAATTCTGTTATAAATTTTTCTATTTGAGAAGTGTCAGCTCCAGTTTGAATCATTGCATCAAGATATAATTCAAAATGACTTTTTCTGTTTCCAAAACTATCAATATCAGATTCTTCACCGGCAACAATTTCATTAATCAGATAACGTGTTTCTGCTGACCCAACAGGGAACCAAGGAATGCTTGTACAAGTAAGATTATTTTGTAAACTTTTTAAAAGCGACATAAAATCCCAAACTGCAAATACATGGTATTCCATAAATATTTTCAGATCATCAATATTATTTATCACAGAATAAACTTTGTGATTAATTATCTCCTGACGCAGCGGTTCAATTACTTTTTTTATGTTCAGTATTTTTTCTTCCATTAAATTTCGGATAACTGTTTTTTATGAATCTATTTGCTTCAACAGCAACTACCATCCAAGTATCCATGCAAACATTAATGGTGCAACAATGGTCGCATCACTTTCTACAATAAATTTAGGCGTATGGATATCTAATTTCCCCCAAGTAATTTTTTCGTTTGGAACTGCTCCGGAATAAGAACCATAGCTAGTTGTAGAATCTGAAATCTGACAGAAATAACTCCAAAAAGGAACGTCTGTCATTTCCATATCTTGATACAACATCGGCACAACACATATTGGAAAATCTCCAGCAATACCTCCACCAATCTGAAAGAATCCAACACCTTTTCCACCTGAATTTGCAGGATACCATTCAGCCAACCAAGCCATGTATTCAATTCCTGATTTCATGGTTGATGCTTTAATTTCTTTTTTAATTACATACGATGCAAAAATATTTCCCATTGTTGAATCCTCCCAACCTGGCACTACCATTGGCAAATTACGTTCAGCAGCAGCAAGCATCCAAGAATCTTTTGGATCTATTTCATAATATTGTTTTAGTTCACCGCTCAATAAAATCTTATACATGTATTCATGCGGAAAAAATCTTTCTCCATTATCATCCGCATCTTTCCATATTTTATGAATGTGTTTTTGTAACCTGCGGAAAGCTTCTTCCTCCGGAATACAAGTATCCGTAACACGGTTGTAATGATTTTCCAAAAGATCCCATTCATCTTGAGGTGATAAATCTCTATAATTAGGCACACGTTTATAATGAGAATGAGCAACAAGGTTCATGATATCTTCTTCCAAATTTGCACCTGTGCAAGAAATAATGTCAATTTTTCCTTGACGAATCATCTCTGCCAAGGATTTGCCAAGTTCAGCTGTACTCATTGCTCCGGCAAGAGTAACCATCATCTTTCCTCCTTCAGTCAAATGTGTTTCGTATCCTTTTGCTGCATCTACCAAAGCTGCTGCATTAAAGTGTTTATAATGTTTTTCAATAAAGTTTGAAATAGGTCCTTTGCTCATGATTATTTATTTTTAATATTTCTGTTAGGGATGCAAAAGTACATTATAAGTGGAATTATTAAAAATTATATTTCAGTCGCCCCGAAAGAAGCCTCTTGACTCTTATTTTGTTCATTAAATGTTTGCAATTATTTAATAAACAATTAAAACCCAATTGCCTTTTTTACTATATCTTTGTATTGAAATAGAAACATATTTTAAATTAAAGTGAACACCCTATAGGAGTTTTTCTTTTCAGAAAAAAGTACTCTAAACCCGCTTTATCTCATTTAAGTTTTAAAAAACGAATTAAAATGGATAAAGCTACCCCGATCTCCATCAAAATTTCTTATTTATTAGTGTTTGCAAGTATTTTATGCTTCCATAAGATGTCTGCTCAAACTCCCGCAAAATGTTTAGAAATAGAAAGCATTTTAGTAGATGCCTGTGTTCCAGGTACTGGATGTACCACTTCCATTAGTCCATCCTGTAGCTGCGAAGGGAAAAATGAAATGGTGCGGTTCAAAATCGGTCCAACCAACATTAATGTTCCTGATCTAATCATTGACTGGCCCAACAATTCCTTTCTTGGAATTTCGGCTCCAAATGCGACTACCGCAAGTCTTGTTTCTGCATTAAATTCAACTATTTTAAGTTGCGGATATTTGATAGAACCTATCGGTGGCGTGCTTCCTGCAGGTAGAACCATTTTAATCATCACCTCCACCGAAATGTGTACCACTGCTAATTCATTCGCCAATTTATCAGATACCATCTATGTTATTTTTCAGAACGCTGGAAATTTTCAAGGACATTTTGTAAATTATAGTTCTATTCCGGGATTGCGCACTACTATTTTTACTCAAATTTCATCCGCTTGTGCAGATACGGTTACTTATGATAAATCGTTATTAATAAATCAGCTTGGTGGTTATGGTGGAAGTTCATTAATAAATGATGGCTCCACCGTTGAGTTTTCATGGCCTGGTGTTGCCAATTATATAAACCAAGGATGTATGGCTCCGTTCGAAACCACTACTGCTGATGCAGGAATCGGAGGAACAATTTGTATAGGTGATTCCATTTCGCTTTCAGGGACAGCTGAAGGAAATTATTCAGGCATTATCTGGCAAGGCGGAACAGGAACTTTTTCAAATTCCGATTCGTTAACGACATACTATACAGCTGCTTCAGGAGATTCCGGAACGATAACTCTTACAATGGGAGTGATTGGATTTTGCAGCGACACCGTTTTTAGTTCATTGAATGTAAGCATCAACCCCCTTCCTACAGCCACAATTAGCACAAGCGGAAGCACAAGTATTTGTGCCGGGAATACTGTAACGCTTAGTGCCACAGGAGGAACCACTTATTCATGGAGTACAGGTTCTTCTGCAAGCTCTATTTCGGTATCCACTTCTGGAACTTATACAGTAACTGCAAGCAATACCTGCGGTTCAGAACAAGATACTATGAGCGTTTTTGTTACGCCTTTGCCTTCAGTGACAATCAATAATAGCATATCCGACAGCTTATGCGTTGGCGACACAATTGTATTATGGTCAACAGGAATAGGAAATTATGTTTGGTCGGGAGGCTCCACCAACGATTCGATTGTTGTAACATCTGGTGGCGTTTATTCTGTCGCATCCACCAATAGTTGCGGTACGGCAAACGATACTTTAACCATCACTTCTATTGCTCCCCCAACTCCTGCCATCACTCCAGGAGGAAGTACTTTTATTTGCCCAGGCGATTCCGTTTCACTAACGGCAAGCGGTGGTGGAACATATTTGTGGAGTAGCGGCTCCACCAACTCTACTATTTTTGTTTCAACTGCGGGAACCTATACACTCACAGCTACGAATGGTTGCGGTTCTCAACAAACTACGCAAGTAATATCCCTCGGGGCTATTCCAACAGTTACTCTTAACAGCAGCGACACAAGTTTTTGTACAGGAAACTCCTTGCTTTTGTGGGCAAGCGGGACAGGAACTTATAGTTGGACAGGTGGTTCCACTAATGATTCAATTTTTGTTTCTTCAGGAGGAACCTATTCTGTTTCTGCATCTAACAGCTGTGGATCAGCCACCGATAATATAACTATTAACGAACTTCCATTACCTGTCGCTACTATTTCTGTCGTGGGAACAACATTTTGTATTGGAGATTCTATTATATTGACAGGAGCAGGAGGTACTAGTTATTTATGGCAGCCATCTGCAGCATCCACAAGTTTCATTTCAGCAACTACATCCGGCACTTATACACTAACGGCTTCAAACAGTTGCGGTAACGATACTGCCACGATTACCGTTTCCACTGCTAATCCTCCAACTGCGAATATCACGACGGGCAGCCCAACAATTTGTTTGGGAGATAGTTCAGCGTTGAATGCCAGCGGAGGAGGAACTTACCTTTGGTCTACAGGTGAAACTACAAATTCAATAACAGCTACTATTGAAGGTAGCTATTGGGTGTTGACAAGTAACATGTGCGGAAGCGATACAGCATTCGTAAACATCAATGTTGATTCTGTGATGGCCTTTTTTACAAACGATATTTATACGGGAACTTATCCATTAACAGTCAATTTTACAAATGGCAGTTCTTCCAATGCATCCGGCTTTTTCTGGGATTTTGGTGATGGCACAACAGCATCAGGAACCTTTCCCGCCAATACATTTCAAGAACCCGGAACGTATGTTGTTACCCTATCTGTAACCAATAGCTCCGGCTGTACCGATACGTATTCAATTACAATTGTTGTTCTCGAAAACCCATCAGTGTTGGTTGTTCCAAATGTTTTTTCTCCTAACAATGATGGACAAAACGATCTCTTCTTTGTAACAGGAACATATATCCAAGACTTTCAATGTGCAATCTATGATCGCTGGGGCTTAAAAATGGTGAATCTTTCTTCCATTACCGATAGATGGGATGGACGCACAGCCGCAGGGGTTTTGGCAACGGATGGCACCTATTATTATATTATTAAAGCAACTGGACTCGATAAAAAAGATTATAGCACAAAAGGATTTATACAATTAGTAAAATAAAGCGAGTTATCACAATAAGCAAATGGTTAATTTTTTGTTACCTGTTCATTATCTGTTAATTATTATTGAAAACTGAGTGTGTACAATTTAAAAAAAAAGTACATTTGCATTGTAAATTTAAAAAGAAGCGAATACCCTACAATCCTGATTCTCTTCAGGACGAAACCGCTCAATCAGGTAAAAAACTATTATATAAACTAAATCACATGAAAAAACTATTACTTTCAGTTTTCGCGTTAGCTATCTATTCGGCTGCTAATGCGCAATGCAATGAATTATTTATTTCGGAGTACGTTGACGGAACAGGAAACGATAAAGCATTGGAAATTTTTAATCCGACACCTAACCCTATTAACTTGAGCGGCTACTCCTTAAATCGCTACTCTAACGGAGCGACAACATTTACTGCAGGTGGAACATTAAGTTTAAGTGGAACAATTGCTTCGGGTCAAGCATTTGTAATTGCAAACGGACAAACGACTACAAGTGGTACATCTCCTGCATGTAGCCCCGCATTGCAAGCAATAGCTGATTTATTAGATGGTGTATATCCTGCTCCTACCTATATGAATGGTGATGATGCAATCACATTAGAAAAAGCCGGACAAAAATTGGACATCCTTGGTAAAATTGGTGAAGACCCAGGAGCTAGCTGGACGGATGTATTTCCTTTCAATGATGGTGCTGGTGCGTATTGGACAAAAGATCATACATTACAAAGAAAAGCAAGTATTACCGGTGGTGTTACTTCTAACCCTACAACATTTGACCCTAGTGTGCAATGGGATTCATTACCAAAAAACACATGGACAGGTTTAAATTCTCATACTTGTACGTGCCCTACAGCTGGAATCAGCGAAGTTGATAATACTATTTCTGTTTTAATTTTCCCTAATCCATCTAATGGTGGATCTGTATCAATTTCATCAACTGAAGGAATTGTAACCGCAGAAATCGTTAATATGGTTGGGCAAGTGGTGATCAACAAAACAGGAAATAAAAATGATAAAACAATGTTATTGGATACAACTGAACTTTCAAAAGGAGTTTATTTTGTAAAGGTTTCATTTGAAAAAGGAAAATCTACGGTTGTTAAACTCTCCATAAAGTAATTTAAAATTAAAACTGCTGAGGTCGATCATACCTCAGCAGTTTTTTTATTGCTCATTTCCATGAAAAAAGTTAGCCTCCTTTTACTATTCATCTGTATTGCTTTTTCAAATTACGCTCAAACTGGCGGAGAAATAAGAGGAATCGTTAAAGATGTTGTAAGCGGAGAAACCGTTGTTGGCGCTAGCGTTATGGTGGCTGAAGGGAAAGTAGCCATCACAGATATCAATGGGAATTATTCCATTAAAGTAGATTCCGGCTCCTATACCGTTTCTATTACTTATGTTGGTTTTGAACCACAAAAACAAAAAATAAAAGTCGGTAGAAAATCTGTTGTTTTAAATTTTGCATTAGAAACAAAAACACTTAATGAAGTAGAAGTAGTTGCCGATGTTGCAAGAACAAGAGATACTCCGATTGCTTTTTCTACCATCTCAACAAAACAAATTCAAGAAGAACTTGGCTCTCGTGATTTACCAATGCTTTTAAATTCCACTCCAGGGGCATATGCAACTGAATCGGGAGGAGGAAGTGGAGATTCACGTGTAAACATTCGAGGATTCGACCAAAGAAACATTGCTGTAATGGTTGATGGTGTTCCTGTAAATGATATGGAAAATGGTCAAGTATATTGGAGCAATTGGGATGGATTGGGAGATATTACTCGAACAATGCAAGTTCAACGAGGACTAGGCGCTTCAAAACTTGCTATTGCTTCTGTAGGTGGCACAATGAATATTATTACAAAAGGTATTGATTCAAGAAAAGAGATTAGTATTAAACAAGAAGTAATGAGCGATCTTACTTATAAAACTGGAATTGGATTCAATACCGGACAATTAAAAGGTGGGTGGGGAATTACAGGTGCGGCAACTCGAAAAGCAGGTGATGGCTATATCGATCAAACATGGGTGGAGGCATACTCCTATTTTTTAAAAATACAAAAACGTGTAGGAAAACATTTGATCAGCTTAAGTGGCAATGGAGCTCCTCAAAGACATGGGCAAAGAGCTACCGGAATTTTATTTCCGATTTACAACCGTGATTTTGCCAGTAGTTTAGGTATTAATGCAGATAGTGTTATTGATAACAATCAATACACCAACAACCTAAACGGAGAAATGGGAAGAAAGTACAACCCTAATTGGGGTGAATTAGATGGTAAACCATTTAATGAACGCATCAATTATTTCCATAAACCACAATTTAACTTATCACATTTCTGGAACATTAATAAAAAATTATACTTGTCGTCTATAGCTTATGTTTCCATCGGTAAAGGAGGCGGAACTAGATTAGTAAACACAGTAACACCAGATAAAAATACCGGACAAATTGATTTCGATGAAATTTACAATAACAACGCTTACAATGTGGATGGATTATATAGTTCCACCGAACACAAATCAACCAACATTATTCAGAGTTCTATCAACAATCATTACTGGTATGGTGCTTTATCTTCATTAAGTTATCAAATTGATACTGCTTGGTCGGCATTGATAGGAATTGACGCACGTTATTATAAGGGAATTCATTATACAGAGGTGTATGATTTATTAGGTGGCGATTATTACGAAAATCATACAGACCCCAATCAGCCAGGCGGAACATTTTTAGGCGATCCTAATTTTCAGTATCAGATGAAACGCAAAGGAGATAAAATTTTGCGAAACTATGAAGGAAGCGTAATGTGGGGGGGTGCATTTGCACAAGTTGAATATAAAAAAAAGAAATGGAGTGCATTTGCTACAGGTAGTGTTTCGGAAACCGGATATCAACGAAAAGATTATTTTAAAAAGAAAGACATTGTATTGTCTGATACAACTTTAATACAAGCTGTTGGTTTTGAAGATACAGTAACATACAATGGAACACAATACACATCATATTCTCCCGAAGCTAAAACATCAATGACCGATCGTAAATGGTTTTTAGGGTATACTATAAAGGCAGGAGCAAACTATAATATCAATGCACATCACAATGTATATTTGAATACAGGGTTTTTAAAACTGGCTCCTAAATTTGATTTAGTTTTTACAACTGGAAATATTGAAAATCCAAAAGCTAAAAGGCAAGAAGTTATTTCTCTTGAATTAGGATATGGATATAAAAGCAAATTATTTGCTGCAAATGTTAACGTATACTATACCGACTGGAAAAACAAACCACTTTCTGATTTTCCAACAATTCGTATTTCTTCAAACGAATATTATTACAATACAAACGGATTAAACCAAAATCACAAAGGAATTGAATTAGATTTTGTTTCTAGATATTTTAGAAATATAGAAATTGAAGGCTTAGCCTCTTTTGGTGATTGGACACTCAACACATCGGATGAAATTTATTTATTTGACATGAATACGGATTTGCCGTCCGACACCATCCAATTCAGCGCACAAGGTGTTCATGTTGGCGATGCCGCACAAATACAGTTGGGTGGGAGTGTTCGCTACGAAATCATTAAGAACCTATATATTAAAGCCCGTTACACGTATTTCACAAAAAATTATTCGAAATACAATTTGTTAGATTTACAGGTAACATATTTATCAAACGGAGCAGTAACAGACAATCGTGATCGTGAATCCTGGAAAATGCCATCCTATGGGTTGTTGGATTTATTTGCGGGATACAATTTCAAATATTGGAAACTTCGCTTTAATGTATCAGCAGGTGTAACAAATTTATTAAACACGATGTATATCAGTGATGCATTAAACAATTATAGTTTTGATGCAACTTCTGCAACCGGATTTATTGGCATGGGAACTCGCTTTAACCTAGGATTAAAAATTACATTTTAAAATTTATAGCAAATCAAACATGAAAAAACTACTACTTACATCCATTGCAACAGGTTGCGTTACATTACTGAGTTTCGCTCAGGCTACTTTGCCTATATCTTGGGGCTTTCCTACAACAATACTTCCAACAGGATGGACATCCGCAGGAACAGGGTTTGCCTATTATTCAGGTTCGGGTGCTCCTGCTCCCGCTGCTAAATTTTCAACAACTGGAACTACATTAACAGTGGCTTTTGCTGGAACGCCTGGAACTTTGTCTTATGACGTAGTAGGAAATCCACCAACAACGGGGCCTTGGGCTGGAACATACAAAGTAGAAGAATCTGTGAATGGAACCGCCTGGATAACTGTTGCGACATACACAACACTACCCTCTGCTTATACGACATACTCCTCTGCATTATTAAGTACTAGCCGTTATGTACGTTTTAATTATGTTATCAAAACTGCAGGAAATGTTGGATTAGACAATGTGAATATTGGTGTTGGTGTTTCTACTACACAACAAATAAATGTGCAACAAAGCGCCACAACAATTGTGAATGGTGGAACGTATACTTTGAGTTCTCCGGTAAGTACAATGCTCCCTACAACATTTGCTGTGCAAAACACAGGAACTGTGGGAACATTGAATGTGTCTGGGGTTACAATTACAGGACCTGCTGCTGCCGATTATTCAGTAGCATCTTTCCCATCCACAGTTGCACCATTAGGAAGTGGAAATATGGTTATTAACTTTACTCCTTCTGCTGCAGGTTCCCGCATTGCTGCAATAAATATTGCAAATAACGATCCTACAGCTCCTACTTATGTTATTAATATGTACGGTGTTGGTGGAACGCTTGCTTCTGAGCCAGCAGCCCAACCTAGCAGCTTTGTATTTTCTACAATTAAATCATATCAATTCACTGCTAATTTTACAGCGGCATCACCTGCCCCAGATGGTGGATATCTTGTTTTAAGAAGAACTGGAGCACCGGTTACTGATGTTCCTGTTGATGGAGTTGATTATTTGAGAGGTGATGTTATTGGAAATTCAAAAGTTGTTTACAGCTCGACAGCAACTGGTTTTTATCCAAATGAACTAGTTGCCAGTACAACATATTATTTTGCTGTTTTCTCATATAACGGCCCTGGTGTTTATCGTAATTATTTAACACCTACTCCTTTAACAGGAAGTGCAACAACTTTGGGTTCGATGCAACCCGCTTCCTATTATAGCGCAGTTTCAACTGCAAGTCCAACATTTGTTACCAACTTACATAATAAAATTAATCCTCACACAATACAATTTTATAGTAGTTATGGACCATTAATGGTAGAACGAATTTATAATCGTGATACCACTGCGGGACAAAGAGTAGTAACTTGTGTTTACAGTGGGTTAAATAAAGTTTACAATGATCCTTTTGATTGGACAACAGATGACTTTAGCCGTGAACATACCTATTGTCAAAGTTGGCAGGTTACAGTTAACTCGCCTACTTTCCAAAGCTTACCTGAATACAACGATTACCATATGATTACACCAACAAATCAAACATTGGTAAATGCTGTAAGAAGCAATTATCCTTTAGGGGAAGTTGTAGGAACACCATTAGCGTCCTCTTATTTAGGAGATAAAATAGGTAACGACATAAATGGATACAAAGTATTTGAACCACGCGATTCTGATAAAGGAGATGCTGCACGTTGTATGTTATATCAATGTATTTGCTACACGGGTGTTCCTTATACAGGCCCTACCAATACAAACGTTACATATGCTCCTGGAGCAGCAACTTGGTCATTACCTAAAACCATAAGTAGTGCTATTCCTTATGGACAGGATCAGGATGTTTTGAAAAGATGGCACTATCAAGATCCTCCTTCTAATTTTGAAATTGCGCGCAACGATTATGTTGATTCATTGCAAGGAAACCGTAATCCGTTTATTGATAGTATGCAATATGTTTGCTACATCGATTTTACAACTATGACAAAAATAAGTGGAATGCCTGCACCATGCAATACAGCAAGTATTGCAGACCATGATATGAATAACGATATCATAACATTGGCTCCAAATCCTAACAATGGAAATTTTACAGCATACTATTCTTCTTCTCAAGAACAAAAAGTAACTGTAAGATTATTTGATGTAACAGGAAGAGTTGTTTTTTCTGATATCATCAAAGTAAATATTGGAAACAATCCGATTGAAATGCAATTACAAAATTTAAATAAAGGCATTTATCTTTTTGAGTTTACCACCCAAGCAGGTAACCAAAATGTGAAGTTGGTGATTGATTAGTAAATTTTAATCAAACTTGGCTTTCATAAAATGAAAGTTTAGTTTGATTTATCCCGATGAAAATCGGGATCTGTTTAGGTTAAAATTGAGAGGGAAACGTCATGCAGAAATGTGTGACGTTTTTTTATTTGACATTCACAAAAAAATTTAAACACATAGAGACATAGAAAAATAAAAATGGACTAGCATAACTCAATAATAGTTACACATAGGCAAAAATCGTTTTAACGATTTTTGCCTATGTGTTTTTATGTAAGCCTTTAACACCTAAAACAAACTATGTCTCTATGTGTTTAAAATATTTTATTTTATGAATTTCATCACACACTCAAAAAACTCTTTTGGTTTTTCCGCATGTAACCAATGGCCTGCTCCTATTATAGTTTCAAGCGTACTATTGGGAAATATTTCATGAATCAAATCTACGTCTTCATCCAATATATAATTTGAATGTTCACCTCTTATAAATAAGGTTCGCACATTACAAGCAACATCTGCTGGTGTAGCATCTCCCACATGCTCCACATTTTGTCCAACATTTTCTATTTGCTGAATAATTACTTTTAAGTTAAATCGCCAAGCCATTTCCGTTTCATCTACCCAAAAAATATTTTTTAATAAAAATTGTTTAGTGCCAAAATCAGAAATGTATTTCGACAACACCTCATCTACTTCTTTTCGTGTTTTTACAATATTAAAATCTACTGCTTGAAGTCCTTCCAAAACTCCCTGATGATGCATTGGATAATATTTCGGAGCAATATCAGCAACAACTAGTTTATCCAAATATTCGGGATGATCAATTGCAAATTGCATGGCTGTTTTTGCACCCATAGAATGTCCGAGCAAAATCACATTTTTTAATTCGTGTTCCTTTATCAACTCGAGAATATCCTCGCTCATTATTTTGAAATTCCAATCATCGCTGTGCGGAGAAAGTCCATGATTACGCTGATCTACCGTATATACTTCAAAGCCCTGTTCCGAAAATTGCTTGGCAAGTGTATTCCAATTATCACTCTGCCCGAATAATCCGTGCAAAATAATCAGCGGTTGTCCTTCTCCACATTTTCTGTAAAATAATTTCATTTATAAATTTTTATTCCGCTTCCCTTCCTTCTCCACACTGGAGAAGGTGTCCGCCTAGGCGGACGGATGAGGCTTTAATTCTCTTAAATACAACTGTATCGTATTCTCCAATCCAAAATATAAACTATCCGAAATCAATGCATGACCAATAGATACCTCTAAAAGTCCTTCCACATTTTTTGCGAAATAATTTAAATTCTGCAAACTCAAATCATGTCCCGCATTTATTCCTAAACCCAATTCATTTGCTTTTTTTGCTGCAATAATAAATGGTGCAATTGCTTTTTCTTTATTTACAAAAAAGTTTTTTGCATACGACTCAGTATACAATTCGATTCTGTCGGTTCCTGTTGCCAAAGCGCCCTCTATCATTTTCACTTCTGCATCCACAAAAATAGAAGTGCGTATTCCTGCTTTTTTAAAAACAGAAATTATTTCTTTTAAATAATCTTTGTGTGAAATAGTATCCCAACCATGATCAGAAGTTAATTGTCCTAAGCCATCAGGAACCAAAGTAACTTGAGCTGGTTTATTTTCTAAAACAAGATCTAAGAATTTTTGTTCTTTCGGATTTCCTTCAATATTGAATTCGGTAGAAAGAATTGGTTTTAATTCCTGAACATCTTTATAACGAATATGGCGTTCGTCTGGCCGAGGATGAACAGTAATTCCCTGTGCACCAAAACGTTCGCAATCCAATGCTACCTTTATTAGATTTGGTGTATTTCCACCTCTGGAATTGCGAATTGTCGCAATTTTATTGATATTTACACTTAACTTTGCAGACATATTTGGTATAATAAAGTGTAAAGCTAAAAAATTACTAAGTTTGTGAAATAAGATTGATAATTAATTGTTTTAAAGGTACGAAACAATTAATAAAAATGAGAAAGAAAAAATGTTAGCAAAAGATTTAATAACAGACGAAATACCTCCACTGAAAACTTCGGATACCGGATTAATGGCAATTAACTGGATGGACGAGTTTAAAGTGACACAACTTCCTATTGTAAAAAAACACGAATACCTGGGACTTATTTCTGATACCGATATTTTGGATATGAATATTACAGATGAACAATTAGGGAAAAATAAACTTTCTTTACTTCGTCCATTTGTTTTTGAAAGTCAACATATTTACGAAGTAATAAAAATGGTTTCTAGTATGAAACTGTCTGTATTGCCTGTATTAAATCAGCATCAGCATTATGTTGGATTAATCCCTACAGCATCGCTAATACATCAATTTGCAACGCTTGCAGCAACTCGTGAACCAGGTGGAATTATTGTTTTGGAAATGAATTTACATGATTATTCATTGACTCAGATTGCTCAGATTGTAGAAGGAAATGATGGGAAAATATTGAGTTCATATGTAAACTCACTTACTGATTCTACTAAAATAGAGGTCACACTTAAATTAAACAAAGAGGATCTTTCTGCAATTCTGCAAACATTTTATCGATACAACTACACTGTTAAAGCATCATTTCATCAAAGTGAATTTTCTGACGATATGAAAAATCGCTTCGATTCATTTATGAATTATATAAATATTTAATTCCTATTCCCCCTTTGGAAAAGGGGGCTAGGGGGATTTGGCAAATGTATTTTTTAAGAATAATCTAACATTAAGAATATTACCAAAATTGAAAGCAGAATCTATTCCCCCTTTGTAAAAGGGGGCTAGGGGGATTCCTTCAATATCGCTAAATCAAGGCATTATGCAAATAGCAATTTACGGTCGCTCCACAAATGATAATACTTCCGAGTATATCCAACAGCTATTTCATAAACTCAACGAGTACAAAACCGAAATTCTGATTTATGAGCCTTTCCATAATTTTCTGAAACAAAAACTAAACCTTGTTGGCAACATCAAAACATTTGCTGCATACACACATTTACATGGGAAAGTTGACGTTATGTTAAGTCTGGGTGGTGATGGAACATTCCTTGAAACATTGGCCTTTGTGCGTGATTCCGGAATTCCAGTTTTAGGAATAAATACCGGGCGGCTGGGATTTTTGGCAAATGTGGCAAAAACAGAAATAAATGCAGCTATTGAAGCATTGATAGCTAAAAAATTTACTACAGAAAAACGTTCTTTACTAAGTGTTTCCGGGCCAGAGGCTCTTTTCGGAGTTATAAATTATGGTTTGAACGAGCTTACCGTGCACAAAAAAGACAGCTCTTCCATGATGACGATTCACACCTATATCAATGGTGATTATCTGAATTCTTATTTTGCAGATGGGTTGATTATAGCAACGCCAACAGGTTCAACAGCATATTCATTAAGCTGTGGAGGACCATTGGTGATGCCTGGCTCCGAAAATTTTGTACTTACTCCTATTGCTCCTCACAATTTGAATGTTCGTCCGCTAGTAATTTCCGATAACAATATAATTACTTTAGAAGTGGAAGGCAGAAGCCCAAACTACCTAGTAACACTCGATTCCAGAAGTGAAATAATTGAATCCAACATCCGCTTAACCATCAAAAAAGCTGATTTTTACGCCAACCTCATTAAACTCGAAAACCAAAGCTTTTTTACTACTATGAGAAACAAGCTGCTTTGGGGATTAGACAAGAGGAATTAACCAATTTTAACAAGTCTGAATTAGCAAAAATCTACTATATTTGCTATCCCTTATGAAAAAGGCAATAAAATGTCGATTTTTGAGTTATTCAAGGGGTAAAATTAATTCGTGAAAAAACAGTATTTCATCCTATTCATTGCATTTTTAACTTGCTTGACAAGCATCGCTCAGCGCAAAAAAAGAACCGCTGAAATTGGTGGCTTTTTGGGTGGCTCATATTATATTGGAGAGTTGAATCCACTTCGACACATTAATCAGTTCACTAAACCTGCTGGAGGATTTGTTTTTCGTTATAATATGAATAAACGCCTTTCTGCAAGAGCCAATCTTTTGTTCGGAAATATTGAAGGGTATGATTCTTTCTCAAATTCCGAAGCTGCTCAACAACGTAACTTAAGTTTTAAATCTCGTATCACCGAATTCTCTGGTCAACTAGAATTTAACTTTATGGATTACCAAATTGGTATGGAAAAACATAGGTTTTCGCCTTATATCTTTTTTGGAATAGCTGGATTTAAATTTAATCCACAAGGACAACTTGGGAACAACTGGGTGGCTTTGCAGCCATTGGGAACAGAAGGACAAGGATTAGAAGGTGGTGCATCAAAAAAGAAATACAAATTGACTCAAATGTCTATTCCATTTGGTGTTGGAGCAAAAGCAAATCTTTCTACAAACATTGGAGTATCATTTGAATGGGGATTACGAAAAACATTTACTGATTATTTAGATGATGTAAGCACAAAATATTACGACCCAGCAGCATTGGCTGCAGCAAGAGGAACAACAGCAGCTGAAATGTCGGACCCAAGTATCGGGACTGATCCAGGAGTTAGCAATACTAGTCGACAAAGAGGAAATCCAACTAACAAAGATTGGTATTCTTTTATAGGAATTGCATTAACTATAAAATTAAAAGACCGCCCAGAAACTTGTCCGGGTGTTAACTAAAAAAGTAACAAAACAGTATGTTAAATCGTTCTGCCTCCGCAGAACGATTTTATTTTGAGAAGATGGAGTTCAAAGAAAAAATAAATCTTGATAAATTACCTCAGCATATTGCTATCATTATGGATGGCAATGGGCGTTGGGCTAAAAAACAAGGTGAACAGCGCATCTTTGGACATGAGAATGGTGTAAAATCTGTTCGTGAAGCTGTTGAAGCTTGCGCTGAATTAGGAGTAAAATATTTGACTCTTTATGCTTTTTCTACTGAAAATTGGAATCGTCCGCAAGAAGAAGTAATTGCACTGATGCAATTATTGGTTCATACAATTAGTGCAGAGACAAAAACTTTGAACGAAAATAAAATTCGATTACAAGCAATTGGTGATTTAAAAAGTTTGCCTGATGATTGTCTTTTCGAATTACAAGAGGCGATTGAAAATACAAAAAACAATACGCGTACCACTTTAGTTCTTGCTTTGAGTTATAGTTCTCGCTGGGAAATTACCAATGCAGTAAAACAAATTGCAGAACAAGTAAAAAACAACAAATTAGCAGTGTCAGAAATTACAGAAGAAACGATCAATGCAAATTTATTTACTGCAGCTATTCCAGAACCGGAGCTAATGATTCGCACAAGTGGAGAACACCGCATTAGTAACTTTTTATTATGGCAATTGGCTTATTCTGAATTATATTTTACAGAAAAACTTTGGCCAGATTTTAGAAAAAACGATTTATACGAAGCAATAGTAGATTATCAAAACCGTGAGCGCAGATTTGGGAAAACGAGCGAACAATTAATTTCATAATATGTACCATAAAATAAAAATACTTTTTCTTTTTTTACTCGTTGCTTTAAAAATTAATGCTCAAGAAGTAATCGATTTAAGCGGTGGTTCCGATATTGATTTTTCTATTCCAAAGGAATATTTAATTGGTGGAGTCCGTGTTGAAGGTGCCGAACATTTAGATCAAGGAGTACTTGTTTTACTTTCCGGATTAGCCCTTGATGAAAAAGTGACTGTTCCTGGAGAAAAATTTTCTACTGCTATTTCTAATCTTTGGAAACAGGGATTGTTTGAAGATGTAAAAATTACAGGAAGAGTTCAAGACAATAAAGTTTTTGTTACAATAACTGTAGTTGAACGTCCTCGACTTTTAAAGTTTTCCTTGAAAGGAATTACAAAAAGTGAAGCAGATGATATTCGTGAAAAAATAAAATTGTACAAAGGCGTTGTTGTTACCGATAGATTAGTTGCCTCAACAGCTTCTAAAATAAAAGAATTTTTTGTTGTGAAAGGCAACATAGATGTTATGGTGACTATCAAACAAGAAAAAGTACAGAAAGCAGAAAACATTGTTGTTCTTTCTATCACTATCGATAAAGGTAAAATGGTTCGAATTAAAGACATTAACCTTATTGGAACCAGCAGCATCAAAATGTGGAAACTTCGAAGAACATTTGATGAAACAAAACGCAGATTCTGGTGGAACCCTTTCAATTCAGCCAAGTTTGATGAAGATAATTACGAAAAAGATAAAAAATCCCTCATTGCAAAATACAATGAAAAAGGTTTCCGTGATGCAAAAATTACAAAGGACACCATTTATCGTGTGACTTATAAAAAACGATTGCGCGTGAAGAAGCACATGATAGCAAGCTATAACCGAATAGTACATGGCGAGCCAATGGTTCCACAAACATATTATCGTTACAAAAAAAGAAGAGCAACAAAAATCAACTGGGAACAAAGCATAAAAACAGTTCACTTTGTTAGAGATTCTATAAAACATAAACAGTTTATTGCGATTGATATTCATATAAGTGAAGGAAGTAAATATTATTTCCGCAATGTTAATTGGGTTGGGAATAGCAAATACACGGCTAAAACATTGGCTGAAGTATTTGGAATTAAAAAAGGAGACGTTTATGATCAAGCAGAGTTAGAACAAAAATTATTTATGAATCCAAATGGGAATGACATTAGTTCATTGTATATGGATGAAGGATATTTGTTTTTTAATGTGAACCCGGTTGAAACAATGGTATTGGGCGATTCTATCGATTTGGAAATGCGTATTTTCGAAGGAAAACAAGCAACCATCAACAAAGTTACGATTGTAGGAAATTCAAAAACCAACGACCGAGTTATCTTACGAGAGATTAGAACCAAGCCAGGACAACTATTTAGAAGATCAGATATTATCCGTTCACAACGAGAACTTTCTCAATTAGGATTTTTTGATCCTGAAAAAATGAATGTTATTCCTACACCAAATCAAGCAACAGGAACAGTTGACATTGAATATATAGTAGAAGAAAAACCTTCCGATCAAATTGAATTATCAGGTGGATATGGGGGTGGACGAGTAGTTGGAACATTGGGCGTTTCTTTTAATAATTTTTCAGGAAGAAATTTTTTCAAAAAAGATGCTTGGCGACCATTGCCTTCTGGTGACGGACAACGTTTGAGCATTCGTGCACAATCAAATGGTTTATACTTTCAATCTTATAATATTTCATTTACTGAACCTTGGCTTGGTGGAAAAAAACCAAACTCTTTAAGTATAACTGCTTATTATTCGGTTCAAACAAACGGACAAAAGAAAACAGCTACTGATGCTACTGGAGAAAAAATTGCAAATCCTTTACGTCAGTCACTGGATATTTTTGGTGTTTCAGTTGGTTTAGGAAAACGATTAAAAAAACCAGATGATTATTTTACTTTGTATCAGGAAATAAATTATCAATATTATACTTTGAACAATTTTAATTCTATTTTTTCATTTAGTAAAGGTTATTCAAACAACATTTATTACAAAGCATCTATTCAACGGAACAATATCGATAAGCCAATTTTTGAAACAAGAGGCTCTTTAATTGCTTTAACTGGACAATTTACTCCACCATATTCCATGTTCAACAACATAGATTATGCTGACCCACAGTTGACAGATCAACAACGTTATAAATTTGTAGAGTACCAAAAGTATAAATTCACGACCACCTTCTATACGCCTATAACCAATAAACGTGGGGCAGATGGAAAAGAGGCACGTAATTTGGTTCTGAAGACATCAGCAGGGTTTGGATTCCTTGCTTCTTATAATAATAAAGTAGGAATTTCGCCTTTTGAACGTTTTTATTTAGGAGGTAGCGGT
This sequence comes from Chitinophaga pinensis, assembly GCA_945879015.1. Taxonomy (GTDB): domain Bacteria; phylum Bacteroidota; class Bacteroidia; order 2-12-FULL-35-15; family 2-12-FULL-35-15; genus 2-12-FULL-35-15. Next base: position 20,246 of record CAMCUO010000007.1, read on the forward strand.
TTAACCGGATTTGCTTTAGATGGACGAGAAATTATTGCTTTGAGAGGATATGATGATCAATCTTTATCTGCACGAACAGGAGCAGCATTTATTGCAAAATATTCTGCTGAATTACGTTTCCCTGTAACACTTAATCCACAAGCTACAATATATGTACTTGGGTTTGCAGAAGCAGGAAATTCATGGACGAAAGCACAGCAATTTAACCCTTTTAATGTATATCGTTCGGCAGGAGTTGGCGTTAGAGTGTTTTTGCCAATGTTTGGATTGTTAGGCTTTGATTATGGATGGAGACTGGATGATGTACCATCTAATTTAGGTATGCAAAAAGGTCAATTCCACTTTACAATTGGAGCATCTATTGGAGAATTATAATAAATCACTAAATTCGCACCGTCATTCTGGACCTAATCCTTTCTTCTTTGAAGAACACCTTCTCAAAATGGAGAAGGAGAAAAGGAAGAAAAGGAGTAAAAAGAGATTAAAAAGATAATAAAATGACAATGAAGAAATTAATCTTAGTATTCAGCATTTTGATTGCAACAAGTGTAGCAACATTTGCACAAAAATTTGCTTACGTTGACACAGAATATATTTTAGGACAAATTCCTGAATATAAATCAGCTCAAGCTGAATTAGATAAAATTTCTATTCAATGGCAAAAAGAAATTGAAGCGAAATATGCTGAAATAGATAAAATGTACAAAGCATATCAAGCAGAACAAATTTTGCTTACCGATGATATGAAAAAGAAGCGTGAAGCAGATATCATTGCAAAAGAAAAAGATGCAAAAGATTTACAAAAACTACGCTTTGGTGTGGATGGAGAATTATTTAAAAAACGTCAGGAATTAGTTAAACCAATTCAGGACAAAGTTTACAATGCAGTTAAGGCTGTTGCAGAAAAAGGTGCTTACTCTATCATTTTTGACAAAGCAAGTGATTTAACAATGTTGTATTCAAGTTCAAAGTTGGATAAAAGCGATGCCGTTTTAACTCAATTAGGATACAAAGGTGGAGCAGGAAGCAAAACTGGAACTGGTGGAACAAATAAAAAATAATAATAATCTATAAATTAAAAATCAATCAAAAACCAAAAAATAAATACTATGAAGAATATTTTCAAAATAGCTGTTGTAGGAGTTGCATTAGTAGTTAGCTCATTTACAGCTTCGGCACAAAAAGTTGCTCACATCAATTTAGATTCATTAATTACATTAATGCCTGAATCAAAAGTGGCACAGCAAGCTGTTCAAGATTATGCAAAACAATTGGAACAACAAATAACTGCAATGCAAACCGAATTGCAAACAAAGTATGAAGCGTTTCAAACAGATGGTCCAAACATGGCACCAATTGTAAAGCAGTCGAAAGAAAAAGAATTAAACGACTTGAACCAACGTATTACTGATTTCCAACAACAAGCACAAGCTGATTACCAAAAGAAAAGTGCTGACCTTTCTAAACCAGTTTACGAAAAAGCAAAGAAAGCTATTGATCAAGTTGCAAAAGAAGGTGGTTACAAATTCGTATTAGACACAAGCACTGGTTTGGTTTTATACAGCGAACCAACTGAAGATATCTTTAACGCTGTTATGAAAAAATTAGGAATTACTGCTCCTGTAAAAACTCCTATAAAATAATTAAACATTGATTTTTAAAAAAGCCAATCCCGCATGTACGGGATTGGCTTTTTTTTATTTGTATATTTGAAAACAGAAAACAACACAAACACCTTGAGCACAAAAAAACCTATAGGCGTATTTGATTCCGGTTTCGGAGGGTTAACAATTTTAAAAGGAATTGTAAAACAATTACCCGAATACGATTATTTGTATTTAGGAGATAACGCACGCGCTCCATACGGTCCACGCTCTTTCGAAACTGTTTACGAATACACTTTAGAATGTGTAAAAAAACTATTTGCGATGGATTGCGAATTGGTGATTTTAGCATGTAATACTGCCTCTGCAAAAGCATTAAGAAACATTCAACAAAAAGATTTACCATCTCTTGCACCAAACAAACGCGTATTAGGAGTAATTCGCCCAACAACAGAAGTCGTTGGAAAATTAAGTAAAACAGGGCATGTTGGAGTTTTGGGAACAATTGGAACAGTAACATCCAACTCCTACCCTATTGAAATAGCAAAGTTTTATCCTGAGATAACAGTACATCAGGAAGCTTGTCCTATGTGGGTTCCGATTGTAGAAAACAACGAAATTGAAAATGAATCTACTGATGTATTTATTAAACAACATTTAGATAACTTACTTAATAAAGACAAAAACATTGACACCATTATTCTTGGCTGCACACATTATCCATTACTGATAAATAAAATCAAAAAGCACTTGCCAGCAAATATTACTTTATTATCACAAGGTGAAATTGTTGCTGATGGCTTAGTAGATTATTTGAAACGTCATCCCGAAATGGGACAAAAATGTACCAAAGGAAACTCGATTGAATTTTATACCACCGACTCTACAACAAATTTTGATAAAGCAGCTAGTATGTTTTATGGGAAGGAAGTGAAATCGAAACATTTGGAGTTGTAAAATTTAATGTAATGACAAACACGATATTAAATTTTATAGGGGGTTTTCTTCTAATAATTATTGGAGTGTATTGGGTTATATATAAGCTGAAGCATCCTTCTATAAATAAAAAACACGTTGATCTTGATCTTAAATTTTGGTTTGTTCGTTTTGCACTTATAGGTATGGGTGTTTTAATAATTTATCAAACATTAATTGGTAAACTATAAACAACTTGCATTTTCAAATTTTCAAATTAACCCATTTTCAAATTACTTCTCTTCTTTAAACCAACCACTATACATAATATAATTATTTGCAATGCGATTGATCTCTCCTTTGATTAATTCCTGCTTAATATCTTTTACTTTTTTTGCTGGAACACCTGCATAAATTACACCCGATTCTACTTTTGTATTTTCCAGCACAACAGCTCCTGCTGCAATTATTGTATTACTTCCTATTTCGCAATTATCCATCACTATGGCTCCCATTCCAATCAACACATCATCATGAATAATACAACCATGAACTAAAGCATTGTGTCCGATTGAAACATTATTTCCTATAATAACCTTGGTTTTCTCATAAGTACAATGAAGTACTGCTCCATCTTGTACGTTTACTTTGTTGCCCATGCGAATAGAATTCACATCACCACGCACAACCGCATTAAACCAAATGCTACATTGATTTCCCATTACAACATCTCCTACAACTGTAGCGTTTTCTGCTAAATAACAATCGTCACCAAATTTTGGATGAACGCCTTTTACTGGTTTTATTAAAGCCATAATTAATTCACAAATTAATACTGTTATTCGACTTTCTTTCTGAAAATTTTATTTTTAAATGCTGCAATTAATCCAACAACAGCAATTGCAATAATTTTCCAACCTTTCACTAAAAAGATTCCGATTTTTGCCAGCATTCCTGTTTTTGCTAGAATACCACCAACAATCAAACCACCAATTCCATACTCAGCAACCTTGTCAATGCTAGTGCAGCAGAATCCATTTCAATTGCAGTTGTGTCTGTTTCTGCACAAATAAAAAATGGCGTACAAATAATTAGAAGGAGTACTAATCTATTTTTCAAATTTCAGGTTTTAGTTCCGTAAATGTAAAAAAATAAATACAAGTAATTCGATTTATTTAAACCCAACGCTTACAAAAGTTTTCGACTGAGTTTATGGTGAGCGTAGTCGACTCCACTCAGCCTGACAATTGAGTTGTCAGGCTGAGTGGAGTCGAATTGTATTTAAAAGCACTTATATTAATCCCTGAGATAAATAGTAACTACTTTTTATCGTTACAAACAGCCCCTTTTTTGCAACAAGCTGCCAATTTTTTGTATGCTTTTGCATCAGCAGGTACTTCATCTGCATCGTATCCACTTTTAGAAACTGCCAAACGAATTTTCTCCGGTGTTGTTTTTGTTGAATTATAAGTAACCGTTAACATCTTTGATTCGACATCTAAATTGGATTTTTTTACTCCTTTTTCGAATGCGACATACTTTTCTATAGTTTCTTTACACATATCACAAACTGCTGATGTTTTAATTTTTAATTCCGCAGTTGTTGCATCTTGTGCTTTTACTGAATTTGTAATAATTGCAAACATTACTATAATGCCTGACAATAAAATTGATTTTACTTTTTTCATGATTTTTATTTTTTAATTCTTTTTTTAATTTTTCTTTTGACTTTTGACTTAAAAATTTTTGACTTATTTTATCTCCATTCTCAATCCAACATAAATTATTCTTCCTTCCACTGGTGCATATATCATAGATGCATCAAAATTTGGTCCAAAAGGATTTTCAGAAGCTACAATCGGATTTTTTTGTGTGTAATTTAAAATGTTTTCACAACCTAAATATGTTTCAAATTTCCTGAATTTTTTTGTTATCTGTGCATTCAGTAAAAAATATTCTTTTGAGTGTTTAGGTAATTGATATTCAACTGGACTTAAAACCGTGCTCGGAATTCTGCTTTTCCCTAACCAGTTAGTTGTAAAATCAAATTTCCATTTTTCCATATAGGTTGCATAAGCTAAATTTAACATAACACGATGTTTCGGAACATAAGGCTTATCCATTAGCTCATAATTGTATGTCGATTTTACATCATACCATTTATATGCCATTTTTACTGCAAAATCTTTCGCTGGCTCAAATCCCATATCCACTTGTAGGCTATGAGAATAGGATGCTCCTTTCAAATTATAAAATACAACTTTGTTTACATGTTGATCCAAATCCACTATCACTTGGTTTTCAAAATCAGTTCTGAAGAAATCTACATTTATGAATGCTTCATTATCAAATAATTTGAATTGTTGATTTGCAGATACTCCATAATTCCAAGCAATTTCTGGCTTCAACTTTTCATTCATTACAATTTGCCGTGAACTTGCAAACACCGATTGGTTTTCTACAAACACATTGCTTGTTCTAAATCCTCTTCCTCCCGATAAACGGAAAGTAGTTTTCTTTGTAGCATTCCATCTCAAATGCAAACGGGGAGTATAAAATACACCGTGAATGTTGTGATAGTCAGCACGAAGACCCGCCACTAAGGAAAATTTTTCTGGATAAGAATACGTGTATTCAGCAAACACTCCTGGAACACTTTCTGTTCTGGCAAAAGCTGTATCATTAAATTTTTCATCGTAATCATCTAATAAATAACTTGCACCTAATTTATATTTATGATTGGTATTATTAATAATATTAGCATAAATCACATTTGCATAAAAATTCTTTTGAACTCCTTTGTAATCTCTCAATCCAAAATACATATCCTGCTCCTGCCATTTTCCTGAAGTTTGAATTCCAACACTCTTGTATGGTTTTGAAGGAAACATAAATCCTGTTTTAGAAAAGTATTCTAACGACTTTGTATTTATTCCTATTCCATAATGATTGGAAGAATCTCTTTCTGGAGCATAAACGAAATTTTTTTGTCCACCCTGACGAGTTTCATACAAACCTTTTATTCCAAATTGAGCTTCAAAATTTTTCTGATTATGAAAATCCCATCTGTTAAATACATTATATTGCTGAGTTAAAGGCATGTCCAAAAAACCATCTTTGTTCATGTCTTGTTTCATGGTATTGGAACTTGCATGCGTAAACAACAAGGTGCTCAACTTCTCATTTATCTTTTTGGTAGCATGAATATTTGCTTCTGCTCTTCCTTTTTGATTCCCATAAACATTTATGAAAAAACGGTGTTTCTGTTCTTGTGGTTTTAAAAATTCCAAATTAATTTGTCCGGAAATACTTTCATAACCATTCACAACTGAACCTGTTCCTTTTGTTACCAAGATATTTTCAATCCAAGTTCCAGGAATATAATTTATTCCATAAGCAGCAGAAAGCCCACGCAACATGGGCATATTCTCAGAAAGAATTTGAGTGTAAACACCATCGAGTCCGAGCATCTGAATTTTTTTCGCTCCGGAAACTGCATCCGTAAATGCAACATCTACTGAAGCGTTGGTACTGAAACTTTCGGAAAGATTACAACAAGCTGCTTTCAGTAATTCTTTACTAGAAATTACTTCTGTATTAATTGGAGTGAAAAGTTTATTTAAAGTAGTGCTTTGTTTTTCTGACACCTCAACAGCCCTTAAAGTGACAGAGTTTTTCAAAACAATGTTAAAATCCATTTTGTTAATTTCGGAAACAGAAATGGTATCACTCAAAAATCCCATCATGCTAATGATTAACTGTGCAGGAATTGTATCTGGATTTGCTAACTGAAATTTTCCATCCAAATCGGTGGTTGCTCCAATTCCTGTTTTCAGCCAATAAACATTTGCTCCAGGCAAGGCTTCTTTTTTTCCTTTATCATCTGCCCCAATAATTTTTCCCATAATATGCTGGGCGGAAATTGAGTTTGCAAACAATAGAAGGATTATAATATAAAATAATCGTTTCATTTGATTTTGGATTAAAGTTGCTCGCAGATTGCGCTGATTTCCGCAGAAAAAATTGCAATCATTAAATTCTTAAAGAAACTTTTAAATCAAATGGTTAGTGTGGAAATAAAATTTAAGAGTGTTCGCCCATATAATGGCGGAGGAAGATCGGAATATTGAAATGCTAATTTGTTTTCAACTTGATTGGTTACTATAGTCTTAGATGAAATAAAAAACGACTGAAGAACTGTTCCTTTTTCTAATGAAAGTTTTTGTGAATTTTGAAAATCAGTTAAATTAAAAGTATAGCTGTTAATGTCGCAGCAATTTCCTTTTTCGAAAGACATAACACCTTCTGACAAAGGTAATATTGCTCTTTTTTCTGTAGCTGAAGTCTCAACTTTTTTAGCGCAACAATCCTCCAATTTAGCCAACGATATTTTTTGTTTCCCGCTTTTTAAGCAAACCATTGAACTAATGGTAAAACCTAAACTCGAGAAAAGAAAAACTGTTGCTAAAAAAACAGACGTTATTTTTTGTAATACTTTCATTTTGATGTAACGAAGATACAACAATCTAATTGTTTTAAAAATTAAAAAATGTTAAATCATTTTACCCTCTTTTTTATCTAAAAAAATCTACCTTTATGCCTCAAATAAAAAGCATATGTCAGATACCACAAAATTAGGCTTTGGAACCAAAGCAATACACGCAGGGCAAGAGCCTGATCCAACTACAGGAGCTATCATGACTCCTATTTACCAAACATCAACTTACTGGCAGGAAAGTCCGGGCAAGCACAAAGGCTATGCTTATGCGCGTGGGAAAAATCCAACACGTACTGCTTTGGAAAAATGTTTAGCTGAATTAGAAGGAGCAAAACATGCATTGTGTTTTTCAAGCGGAATGGGTGCTATTGATGCATTGATGAAATTGCTTCGTCCGGGCGATGAAGTAATTACTGGTGATGATTTATATGGTGGCAGCTATAGAATGTTCACCAAAGTATTTGCACCATTCGGAATAAAATTCCATTTCATTGATATGAAAGATGTGAATGTGATTAAAAAACACATCAATGCAAATACAAAAATGATTTGGCTGGAAACACCTACCAATCCAACAATGCAGATTATCGACATTGAAGCTTGTTCTAAAATTGCGAAAGAAAATAAATTAATTTGTGCAGTTGATAACACCTTTGCTTCTCCGTATTTACAAAATCCATTAGCATTGGGCGCTGATATCGTAATGCATTCAGCAACAAAATATTTAGGCGGACATAGTGATGTGATTATGGGCGCGCTTTGTTTGAGCGATGATAATTTATATACGCAATTAGCATTTATTCATAATAGCTGTGGCGCAACTCCCGGACCGATGGATAGTTTCTTGGTTTTACGCGGACTAAAAACTTTGCACATCCGCATGGAGCGTCATTGTTTCAACGGAAGAAAAATTGCTGAATTTTTAAAAACACATCCTAAGATTGATAAATTGTATTGGCCAGGTTTCCCTGACAGTCAAAACCACGACATAGCAAAAAAGCAAATGAAAGATTTCGGTGGTATGATTTCTTTCTCCCTAAAAGGAAATAAGCAAGAAGATGCATTTAAGATTGCTTCCAGCATGAAAGTGTTTTCATTGGCAGAATCTTTAGGAGGAGTTGAATCATTAATTAATCATCCGGCAACTATGACACATGCTTCTATTCCAAAAGAAGAAAGAGATAAAGCAGGGGTCGTAGAGTCCCTTTTAAGATTGAGTGTTGGGATTGAAGATATTGATGATTTGATTGCGGACTTGAAGCAGGCATTAGGGTAAAAAAGTTAAAAGAGAAAAAAGTCAAAAGTTAATATATCCTCGCAAAGTCATCTCGTGATGTCACCCTGAGCGGAGTCGAAGGGCGGCATCTCCCTGTAAGTAGCAGATCCCGTGTCGTGGCACGGGATGACGATTGCGAAGAGAAACCACCTAATTTCGCACAAAGCAAGAGCGTAAAAACCTCTTGCTTTTTCGGTTTTATATGGCTATCTTTATAAAGACAAAAAACATAGAAATTTTGAACTATTATTATATAACCGGAACGAGCAGAGGAATTGGGAAAGCATTTGCTGAACATTTGCTGGAAAATGCTACAAATAGAGTGATTGGGATTTCCCGTAGTAGAAGTATTGAGCATCCGAATTACAGTCATTCTTATTTGGATTTGACAGACGTAAATGCTATTTCAGGATTTAAGTTCGAATTGCATGCCAACGCTAAAAAGGTTTATCTAATAAATAATGCCGGTGTTTTGGGCTTTATTAAACCTGTAGGGAAATTAGATGCTGCAACAATTATTAAAAACTATACAGTAAACTTAATTGCACCAACTGTTCTTACAAATGCCTTTATTGAATGTTACGATTCGACTGATGCCGAAAAAGTAATTGTAAACGTAAGCTCAGGAGCAGGGAAAAATCCGATTGATGGCTGGGCTGTATATTGTGCTTCTAAAGCAGGAATAGATATGCTAAGTCGTGTGGTGGATGCGGAACAAAAAATAAGAACTACAAAGCCACAGGAAAGTATTCATAAAGGCTTTCATATTTTCTCCATTGCTCCGGGAGTAGTGAATACTGGCATGCAAGACGAAATAAGAGCTGCTCAGAAAGAAGACTTCAGTAGATTAGAAGACTTTATTGGTTATAAGGTTAATAACCAGTTATCGGAGCCGGAATTTGTTTCTAAAAAATATACTAATATCTTAGCTAATATTAACAATATTAAGGATGTGCTTTCATCCATAAAAGATTACGACTAAAAAAAAGAAATCATCCCCTCTCTAAACTATCAATAATTAAATGCTATTAAAAATGAACAAAATTACCAAACTATTAAGTGCACTTTTTTTAACTGCACTTACTTTCAATTTCGCTACAGCACAAGAAGTAAAACTTTGTAGCACTACCGAAATGATGAATAAATATTTTAATGAACATCCTTCATTAAAACAATCTTATCTGGAACAAGAACAAGCAGCTGTGCTTGCCGACCAAGCAGCATTTGCTAAAGGATACAAAGAAGGAGATGGAAGAGCTATGCCTCCTGTTTATACTATTCCTGTTGTTTTTCACATCCTTCACGAAGGCGGACTGGAAAACATTTCTGATGCACAAATTTTTGATCAAATACGTATTTTAAATGAAGACTACCGTAAATTAAATACAGATATTTCTGCTGTGGTTCCTTCCTTTACTTCTATAGCTGCTGATTGTGAAATCCAATTCGCTTTAGCTAAAAAAGATCCATTGGGAAATTGTACAAACGGAATTGATCGTATTTATACTTCTGAAACAAATGTGGGAGACGATGGTTCTAAATTAAATCAATGGGCACGCAACAAATATTTAAATATTTGGGTTGTAAAAACCATTACCAGCGGAGCAGCGGGATATGCCTATTTACCTTTTTCTACAATTACATCACCGGGAATTGATGGTATAGTTATTTTATCAACTTATATCGGAAGCATCGGATCTGGTTCTGTTAATCGCTCTCGTGCTTTAACTCATGAAATTGGTCACTACTTAAATTTAAATCACACTTGGGGTGGAACAAACGACCCAGGAGTAGATTGTTCAGGAAGCGATGCAGTTTCTGATACTCCTACAACAGAAGGTCACACAACATGCACACTTCCTTCTTCGGTTTGCAATCCTCCAGTAATTGAAAACGTACAAAATTATATGGAGTATGCATATTGCAGCAATATGTTTACTGCCGGACAAAAAACCAGAATGCGTTCAGCACTTACAAGTGGAACTGCTTCCAGAAATAACTTATGGACCACAGCAAACTTAACTGCTACTGGAGTTAGTACTCCTGCTGTATTATGTTTGGCAGATTTTCAATCTAATGATGCAGTTAATGCCGTTTGTCAAGGCGATAGTTTAACTTTTACAGATTTATCTTGGAACGGAGATCCAACTGGCTGGGCGTGGACATTTGCTGGCGGAACTCCGGGAACATCAACTGATTCGATGCCTGTAATTACTTATAATACTCCAGGTGTATATAATGTTTCATTAACAGTTTCAAATGGTTCTGGTTCTGTAAATGCAACTAAAACTTCTTATGTTACAGTTTATCCAAACACTGCAACTTATGCTGTTCCTATTTATTCAGAAGGATTTGAAGGAAGCGCAGTACCAAATGTTGATTGGAATGTGCGCAATGCAACTACAGGAACAAATACATGGACACAAACTTCTACCGCTGCTGCAACCGGAACAAAATCTGTTCGTATTGTAAATGCAAGTACTTATGATGGAAACATTGATGAATTAATTTCTCCGTCAATTGATATGACTGCTATTGCAGGAACACCTTCATTAACCTACAAAGTTGCACACGCACAAAAAACATCTACATCAGCTGATAAATTGCAGGTCTATGTTTCTACAACTTGCGGACAATCATGGTCGTTGCGCCAAACATTAACAGGCGCTTCACTTTCAACTGCGGGTGTTATCACCGCTTCTTTTGTTCCAACAGCTTCACAATGGGTTACAAAAACATTGAGCTTTGCATCCTTAGCAACTGAAACAAGTTTATTTGTGATGTTTAAATTTACAAGTGATGCAGGAAACAATATTTATTTGGATGATATTAATATTATGGGCAATGTTGGCATTGATGAATTACCAAACAACATTAATTTTAATATGTATCCTAATCCAACAGAAGGAAATACTATTATCTCTTTCAACTTATCAGAAAACAAAGAAACAGCAATTACTGTTTATGATGTTTTAGGAAAAGAAATTGTAAACGTATATAATGGAGATTTAAATGCAGGAGAACATCAATATTCAATTGCAGATAAAACAAAATTATCTTCGGGAATTTATTTCATTAAATTAACTTTGGATGGAGAAAGCTTCACTAAGAAGTTGATTGTGAAATAAACATTTATTAAAAAATTAAAAATCCCTCTTCATGAATATGTTTAGGGATTTTTAATCTTTAGAAAAAATATATACGCTACGTTATAGCGGTTATCTATCCAGCGGGGTAGCGATTGGCGTTATAGATTAGCGGGTATAACAGGGTTATGTCTCATACTATGATAACCAGCAACCACTAGCGAAATGACAGAAATATGCAAATATTTAATGACATAAAATTTATTAAGTCACCTCTCGAGAGAGAGAAGTATAATAGGCATAAATTTCGCTGCAAAGGCGACATTGCAAATCTTAGCATTTCTACAAAAAACGAACACATAAAAAATTAACTTTGACAAAGTTAAATAACGGGGAAAGCAGAAACCGAATAGAGTATGTAAACAAAAAAATTCCCATCATTTCTGATAGGAATTTTATTTCATAAAAATATTTTTTCTACCCTTTTTTAAATCCCACCATAATAGAAACGCATCCACTTGGAAGAACTGAGCTGGTTGATTCAGATTCAGGAACTTGAACTTCTACAATAAATTGTTGTGTATTTTTTACTTTGAAATCCCAGAAATCGGGATAATCATTTTTTTGGCTCTCGAAAACAACTTTTTTGTTCGTGTCCATCACTTTAAAGGTCAAATCACCTAATTCTTCCTGTCCGCAAACAACAATTCTATAGTCTTGTCCGGAGTAAAAAGTAATATTTAAAGATGTTTTTTGTCCGGAGCTAAGAACAGATGTACTAACCTGTCCATTCAACGTAAATGGTTGAATTTTTGGCATGCACTTTTTCTTTTGAAAGGTGGTGCATTGAGCATTTACGGCCGAAGTGGATAATACCAAAGTAGCAATGGCAACGATGGCTTTCAAGGAGTAAGTTTGTTTCATCAAGGCTTTTTACGCCTTATTGGATGATTTTGTTTCTAATTTCAGCACATTTATCAGAAATCTGCTTCAATTGATCAGCTGTTAGTTTAAAACTGCTGTTATTCGAAAGCGTAGATTGGCCTTTTGCAGTATCCGTTGTTGTTGTTGTTTCAGTTGCTGTAAAAGGAATTGCGGCAAAAATCTTTTTTAATTCCCCAAATTGAGTTAATAAAGAAGGAATGGTTTCATTTTCTGCTTTATAGCTTTCTAACAATGCAATTAGGTTATCTAATGAAAGTTTTTGCTCTCCAATTCGGGTAACAATTCCTTCATTTTTAGTAGCAGCAGCAATTTGAGTTGCAATGTATAAACCTTCCATCCAGCCACCAGTAACAATAAGAGCAGAAACACCTGGCTGTCCGTTCTCTTTTAAGTAAGAGTCAGCATTCCAATAAGAATCAGAAATAATTGCCAATAAAGAATCTCTGTTTTGCATATTTGACTCAATACGAGAAGTTGTTGATTCATCAAAAGCTCCGCTTATGCCTAATCCGCTAGCCAATTTATTGGCACAACGTAAATAAAGCATAGATTCTTGAGTTTGATCGAATACACTTGTAAAACTCAAATCAGAACCATAAACCCCTAAGTTCAAAGCCTTAGCAGCAACTGTTTCGTATTTTGATACGTTTTCAATTGGGTTCAGGATTTTTGCATTGTATTTAGCACCTGCTGCCTTTAAAAGAGTGGTTGTTTCAACAGGAGACGGGATCGAATAAAACACATTTTGTGCTTTCACATCTCTCACTTTTGTTTCAGCACCAGCAGTATCAACTGCTTCAATACCATTTGAATCATCTGATGAGCCACAGGCTACAAATACCATTGAAATAGCAATAAATGAGGCGAAAAGTGTTGTTTTTTGAATGTTCATGTCTTAGGGTTTTTGAAATTTCCTCCAAATATAATACAATATCATTATGTATGGTAATCCTCTTTAAAACTTGTGAAAAAAAGAGACAGCACCCTTATACTTCGACTAAGCTCAGTGAAACGTCTGTGTGTAGGCTTCTCTTAATGTCCTGTCTGGCTGAGTGGATTCGACTACGCTCACCATAAACTCAGTCTAAGACGTTATTATTTATTGCTTATTCTCTTTACCCAACCATCGTATTGGTCTTGATGCCTACCATTTCAATGGCAGCTTTTACAATACTATCAGCATCATAATTGCATTCAACATAAAGCTCTTTTTGCTCTCCGTGTTCAATAAATTTATCAGGTATTCCCAAGCGTTTTACTTGAGCATTGTAGTTGTTATCAGCCATAAATTCTAATACTGCACTTCCCATTCCACCCATGATACAGCCATCTTCAACAGTAATTACTTTATTGTATTTTGAAAATACTTCGTGCAATAATTGTTCATCAATAGGTTTTACAAATCGCATATCGTAATGCGCTGCTTTTATTCTTTGTCCTTCCAATGTTTTACAAGCAGCAACAGCATTGTTTCCAATATGTCCAATAGTTAAAATAGCAATGTCTTCACCTGTTTGAACTCTTCTTCCTTCACCAATTTTTACTTTTTGAAAAGGTGTTTTCCAATCAATCATCACTCCATTACCGCGAGGATAACGAATAGAAAAAGGAGCATTTGTTTCCGGAAGTTGAGCTGTATACATCAAATTACGAAGCTCTTCTTCATTCATTGGAGCAGATACAATCATGTTTGGGATGCAACGGAAATAAGCTAAATCGAAAGCGCCATGATGTGTTGGACCATCTGCACCAGCTAATCCTCCTCTATCCAAACAAAATACTACATGCAACTTTTGCAAAGCAACATCGTGTATCACTTGATCGTAGGCGCGTTGCATGAATGATGAATAAATATTACAGAAAGGAATTAATCCTTGTGTTGCTAATCCTGCTGAAAAAGTAACTGCATGTTGTTCTGCAATTCCAACGTCAAAAGCTCTATCTGGCATAGCTTTCATCATAATGTTTAAAGAACATCCGCTAGGCATAGCAGGTGTTATTCCCATTATTTTTGAATTTTTTTCTGCCAATTCTACAATCGTATATCCAAATACATCCTGGTATTTTGGAGGTTGTGGTTCTTTCGGCACAATCTTTATAATTTCTCCTGTGTCTTTATTGAAAAGACCTGGAGAGTGCCAAACTGTTTGGTTTCCTTCTTCCGAAAATTTATAGCCTTTTCCTTTTTGAGTTAAGATGTGAAGGATTTTTGGTCCAGGAATATCTTTTAAATCTTGCAATACTTTTGTCAAGCGTTCCACATCATGTCCGTCAACCGGACCGAAATAACGGAACTTCAATGACTCAAACATATTACTTTGTTTCAGTAAAGAAGATTTTATTCCGTTCTCAATTTTAGAAGCAATTTCCTGAGCATTTGGACCGAACTTGCTGATTTTACCAAGCAAATTCCAAACTTCATCTTTCACTCTATTATAAGTATGCGAAGTAGTTATGTCTGTTAAATATTCTTTTAAAGCACCCACATTTGGGTCGATGCTCATACAATTATCATTTAATACTACTAGTAAATTTGAGTTGGAAATACCACCATGATTAAGTGCTTCAAATGCTTGTCCGGCCGTCATTGCGCCATCTCCAATCACAGCAATATGCTGGCGATCTTTTTCCCCTTTATAGTTAGATGCAACCGCCATTCCCAATGCTCCACCGATAGAAGTAGATGAATGTCCAACACCAAAAGTATCGTATTCACTTTCCGAACGCTTTGGAAAACCGCTTATTCCTTTGTAAACTCTATTTGTATGGAAATTTCTTCTTCTTCCAGTAAGAATTTTATGGCCGTATGCCTGATGTCCGACATCCCAAACCAATTGATCGTAAGGAGTATTGAAAACATAATGCAACGCAACGGTAAGTTCCACAACACCAAGACTAGCGCCAAAGTGACCACCTTTTTGCGAAACAACATCAATGATAAACTGACGAAGCTCTTTACTAAGTTCGGGGAGTTCTTCTTCTTTTAACTTTCTTAAATCGGCCGGATACTCAATTTTATCCAGCAGTTTGCCTGCTTTAAATTCCATTCCTGTTTTGGAGTACAATATATTCATACAAATATAAAATAAATTACAATAGTAGCGTTTAATGCAGAAACATATCTATTGTTTTATCCGCAGATTCGCAGATTAAAAAAACAATCATTGTGGCAGATTCTGGTGTTGAAAAAAAAGGAATAGAATCAGCCAAAATTAAAACACACAGAAAAAAGCTGCAAATCTGCCGCTACGGAAGGGTTACAGTAGCCAAACTCCTATTAAAAACTGACGAAAAACGAGATTTTACATGATTTGTTTTAATCCCTTGGATATTTTTAGATTATTTAACACATTATTTTACTTTTGTAAAACAAATGAAGAAAAAAGTTGTCCTCTTCTTTTCATTAATACTTATTTGTTTTTCAGCAAAGGCAAGAGAAATTGACACGAATTACGTTCAAAAATTTAAGAATCTTTTTTAATGTTGTCCGATAAAACTTTAAAAGAAGGAAGACTTTCATCTTCCTTCTTTTTTTTTAGTAGGTTTGGTTTGGACAATAGACAATAGACAAAAAAATAAAAAAGGAGGCAATTGTTTGTAGGTAAAACTTTAATTTGATTTTTTAATTGTCTACTGCCAACTGGCTACTTTTTATTTTCTAATAATCTAAATTACCGTACTCCAATTTTGTCCCTCTTATATAAAAAACAAATCTTGTAATTAAAATAAAGAATGGAATATACATAAGAGCATTTGGCAAATCCATGTGTTTCAAAACAATAATTGATTTGCGCTTTAATCTTTCTGAGATCAAATACATTGCTGGAACTAAAAGCAAGGTTAAGAATGTTGCGAATCCTAAACCAAAAATCATTGTCCAGGATAATGGTCCCCAAAACACAACACTGTCGCCACCAAAATATAAATGAGGATTACCACTTGCGAATAATGTTTCGAAATCGATGTTCAACCCAACTGCCAATGGAATCAATCCTAAAATTGCAGCAACAGAAGTTAAAACAACAGGCGTCATACGTGTACGTCCTGCTTCCACTGTTGCATCCCACAGGTTTGCACCATTTACTCTTGTCATTTCAGCAAACTCAACCAATAGAATACCATTCCGAACAACAATACCGGCCAGCGCAACTATTCCAATTCCTGTCATAACAATACTCATGTCCATTTTAAAAATAGCTGTTCCTAAAAGAACTCCAATAATACTAAAGAAAATTTCAGTTAGAATAATAAAGGGTTTTCCAACAGAGTTAAATTGGGTAACCAAAATCAATAAAATTAATCCTAGAGAGATCAACATAGCGTTACTTAAGAAACCAGCAGTTTCTTCCTGTTCTGCTTGTTCGCCAGTAAAATCAAGAATAACTTTCCCTTCAGCTTTGAACCCTTTTGCTGCCGCTTGAACTTTTGCTACTACTTCATTTGGATTAAATCCTTCAGAAACATTTGAAGAAAGTGTAATGACACGTTTCTGCATTTTACGCTTAATTCCTCCATAGGTATTGCTATACTTAACATCAGCGAACGAAGACAAAGGGACACTTCTTAAAATACCACCCATGTTCATATCACGGAAAGTAATTTTCAAGTTTCTTAATGCTTCAATGTTGTTACGTTGATCATATTTATAACGCAATTGAATTGGATACTGATCATTTTCATCTCTAAACTTACTTACTTCCCAACCAAAAACCGCATTACGAATTTCTAGAGCAATAGATTGTGTACTCACACCTTCTCTGCTTGCTCTTTCTCTGTCAATATTAAAAACAATTTCAGGCTTACTACTTTCGAAATCAGATTTTAAGTTTTCAACACCTTCGATCTTTTGACCATCTAAGTACTTTTTAAGGCGAGTCGCATTTTTAACTAACTCATCAAAATCATCCCCTTTCACTTCAATATTAATTGGCTTCGGAACAGGCGGGCCAGATTGCTCTTTCGAGACGGTGATATCAGCGCCAGGTATGTTCCATTTAAAATTTTGAAGATCAGATAAATATTTTGATGTTGATTGACCATTACGAGAAGCGAACTTTACAAATGAAATAGCAATTTTACCTTTGTTTGGATAATCACTTTGATCTTGATCTTGAGGATCACTAGTTCCTTTTGTTACGTTTGTAATGATTGAACTTACAACTTGATTTGAATCACCTAAAACGGTTTTTACTTTTTCTTCAACTTGAATCATTACTTCATTCGTTTTAACAGGATCTGTTCCAACGGGTAGTTTAACATACACATAAACAAAATTGGGATCACCGGAAGGAAAGAAAACAACTTTCGGGCTTCGCATAATAAAGAAAGCAATAGAAAACACGAAAAGCAAAATAGTTCCTAATATAGCCATCCATGGTCGTTTCAAAAACTTAAGCAACAAATTGGTATACCCTCTTTGAAAAGATGGCCAAACTTTAGTTTGAAATTTCTCAATTACTTTATACAACCAAAAACGGTGGAGAAGCATAAAAAATGTAAAGAAAATTGAAAGATTTCCGATTGCAACATGTCCTGAAGCATAACAAGCTAAAGCAACTATTATAGAAATAACAATTCGGATAATTGCCAACTTATTAAGCTTACCATATTTTGCTTTTTCTTCATCATGCGTTTTCATAAAGTCGACCGCAAAAACTGGATTAATAATATAGGCAACAGCTAAAGAAGCCAACAATGTTATAATTAATGTAACAGGTAGAAAGTACATGAATTTTCCAATAATACCTGGCCAAAAAGCTAACGGAACAAATGGGGCTAACGTAGTTAGCGTTCCGCTCAGAACAGGCAAAAACACTTCGCCAGCAGCCATTTTAGCCGCCTCCTTTATATTCTTTTTTCCATTGTCAAATATTCGATGGGTGTTTTCTATAACCACGATCGCGTCATCTACAACAATTCCAAGCGCCAATAAAAATGCAAACAATACAATCATGTTTAAAGTAAATCCAATTGTTGGCATAAACATAAATGCGATAAACATGGAAAGAGGCACAGATGCCGCAACAAAAATTGCGTTAGTAACACCCATAAAAAACATCAAAATAAATGTTACCAGAATAAATCCAATAATGATTGTGTTTATCAAGTCGTGCAAAGTTAAACGCGTTTGATCCGATTGATCACCAGTAACGGTGATTTTTAATTCTTTTGGGAAATTTTCCTCCTGCATCGTTTTAATCAACGCATTGATTTTGTCAGAGGCCTGAATTAAATTTTCACCCGTTCGCTTCACTATGTTTAACGTAATTACATTCTTTCCCTCTAAACGAGCAAAACTTTCTTGCTCTTTTGTTCCATCAACAACATCAGCAATATCTTTTAAATAGACTTTTACACCAGACCCAGAAGTAACAATTAAATTTCGTATTTGATCCACATCTGTAAATTCTCCTTTGATAGAAATATTTCTTTTCATTCCATCCATTGGAACTAACCCACCAGACATGTTCATGTTTTCTTCATGCACCGTTTTATAAATATCATACAACGAAAAATTAGCCGCTTGCATTTTATACATATCTATATTGATTTGCACTTCTCTTTCCAAGTCACCAACCATTTGAACTTTTGAAATTTCTTTCATCCCTTCAATTTTATCTTTCAATTGATCGCCATATTTTTTCAACTTATTCAAATCCATTTTACCGGCTAAGTTGATATACATAATCGGACGATCCGAAAACGAAACCTCCATTACATTTGGCTGCATAGTAAGATCCTTTGGAAGATCTGTTTGAGCTTTATCTGCTGCATCTTTTACTTTTTGTTTGGCAACTGCAACTTCAACATTGGTATTAAACTCCACCATAATTACCGAAACATCCTGTAAAGAGGTAGAGTTGATTTTTTTAACCCCCGATATTGATTTTAATTGTTTCTCAATTGGCTTTGTAACCAAATTTTCGATGTTTGTTGGGGTATTACCAGCATATACAGTATTGATATAAATAGTAGGAACAACAATGTCGGGAAAGCTTTCTTTTGGCAAACTATTATATGACATTACGCCAATAATTGTAATAATTAAAGTGAGTACATACACACTTATTTTATTGTCAATTGCCCAACTAGATGGTTTAAATTCTTTAAATTTCATAACTCATTTTTTTATACTTGCATTCACTCTTTGTAAATCTAATTCTGCCCTCTCCCCATTTGGAGAGAGCTGGAGAGGTGCCTTATTTTTTATACGCGATAGCATCTCCATCATTAATAATATCATACCCAAGTGTAATCAAAACATCTCCATCTTTCAAACCAGAAATAATTTCTGCTTTACCATTATATGTTTTTCCAATTTTTATCAGTTGTTTTTTTGCAGTATTTCCATTAGCTATAAAAACAAACTCCAAATTGTTTTCGTCTTTTTGTATGGAACGAACAGGCACTATTATAGAGGGTTCTGTTGATTGATAGTCGTTGATGCTCAATCGCGCAACCATGTTTGGATGATATTCTTTTTTGCTATCTAACAATACCTCTACAGAAAAGGTTCGGCTTGAATTATTGATTGCACGAGAAACGAAATCGACCTTTGAAACAATCGAATCTTGCGTGTCAGGAAAATGAATAACCACTTCGCTTCCCTTTTTTATTTTAGAGGCGTAGCTTTCAGCTACATCTGATTTCACCTTTAGATTAGAAAAATTAATCACACGTATTGCAGGAACTCCAGGAGCAACTGCTTGTCCGATTTTAACATCAACAGCATCAACTGTTCCGTTTATTGGAGAAATTATTTTACTCATACGAATTTGTTCTTGCATCGCACCTAATTTTTTCTCCATGCTTTCTTTACTTGTTTTTGCTTGAAGAAATTGCACTTCCGTTCCAATTTTTTGCTCCCATAGATTTTTTTGTTTTACATAAATCTGATTAACTAAATCAGCATTGGTTTGTAAATCAGAAATTTGTTGATTGATGGCGCGTACATCTGTTTCAGCAAGTACTTGTCCAACAAGAACTTCATCACCTGTCTTTACATTTATCTTAGTAACTGTTCCCGGCATTTCTGAACTTAAAGAAACATTTTGGTCGGCATCAACTCGGCCCTGAACATCAATGTAGTTTTTAAATACTTCAGATTTTAAAGTCAAAACAGCTACAGCAATTCCTGTTTCAACTGAATCTCCAATCAGTAGCTTTTGTTGAGCCTGCAAAGTATCTATTTTAACTTGTAATCCTGATATTTCTGCACGCAGTTCGCTTTCCTCTTTTTTTAATCTTTCTAATTGTTGTTTTTTGTTTTCGTCTGAACCACAAGCGAATAATATAAAAGTGAGAATTTGAATTAATACTAATTTTTTCATACTATGATTTGTTAAATTGTTTTCTTGTCTTTTTAATTATTTCAAATTTCCTGTTGCCTTATCAAAATCTATTTTAGCTACAAGCGCTTCAAACAATGCATTGAAATAATTTGTTTGCGATTCTTTTAAAGTTGTTTCGGCTGCAATCATTTCAATATTTGTTCCTACACCTTGCTCAAATTTTAATCGAGCTACACGAACCACATCTTCAGCAAGTGCAATATTCTTTTTTTGATTTTCAAGAGAAGAGGATGCATTTTGTAAAATAGTTGTTGAAGAAGCAATTTCTAAATCAATAGACTTTTTAATAAAATCCATGTTGTTTTCAGCTTTCAATACCGATAATTTTGCTTGCTGATTTTTTGAATGACGTTGAAATCCTGTAAAGATAGGCATGGTCACTTTTGCTCCAATTACACTTGTTGGATACCATTTTTTATCGACATCAAAAATATCAAATTCGTTGCGTTGTGCTGACTCACTTAAGCTCGCATAAGCAAATGCGGTAGGTAAATAGGAGAGTCGTTGGCGTTTAAAATCTAATTTTGCCAATTTGAATTGCGTTTCAAAAAGGCCGTATTCCACACGTTTTTCGTAATCAAATTTTTGTGCTGATGCAGAATTCGTGATATCCAATTTTACATCCGCCAATTTATCTGTTAATATTAAATTTGAATTAATATCCATTCCCATTTGATATTTTAATAAATATGCACTAAGCGTAACTAATCGTTGTACTTTTTCCTGCTCCACCAATAAATTATTGTAAGTTACAGTTAGCATATCAAAATCAATTTTCTCAACAAAACCATTGTCGAGCAAAGCTTTTGTTCCGTCCAAGGTTTTTTTAATTCTATCAACCGTGGCATTCATCAACTTTGTTCTTTCATCGTTTACCAAAACGGTGTAATATGCTTTTGCAACAGTTGATGAAGTTTCAATTCTTGTTCGTTGTGTTGATTTTCTAGAAATTTCTACAAATACTTTTGATGCTTTTACTCCCAAAAAATAATCTCCACTAAAAATTAATTGCGATGCATCTACTCCAGCAGTTGCATTATACTTTGTTCCAAACTTAACTGCAGCAAATGTTCCAGGCATCCCTCCAAAAAAATCAGCGGGAATTAGTGATGTTGGAATTTCAATAAATTCTCTTAAATCAAAACTCGCATTAATTTGAGGAAGGCCCATCCCCATAATTTCGTTTACTCTTTTTTGTGCAAGTTGTTCATCAATGATGGCATTTTTAACATCCTTCTGATTATCCAAAGAATAATTTATTGCTTGCTGCAATGAAAAAGAAAAATTGGTGCTGTCTTTAATCTGAGAAAATACATTTAGAGAAAACAATGCGAGTCCGATAATAATAATTACTTTTTTCATAATTTTAATTTTATTCCTTATCCGCTCCTCCCCATTTGGGGAGGCTGGGAGGGGACTATTCTTCTTCAGTAACTTGTTTGTATTTATTAATCATTTTATGTCCTTTGAGCGTACAAATGCCATGAAGAAAATGATCAATCATTGTAATTTGTACATCTACCATTTTAAATTTATCAGGAGGAAAAACATCTGAGTTCAATCCCATTTCCACTTCTTCAATTCTTAATCGTGCTAATATTTTTGCATTTAAATCAGAACGGACTAATCCTTCTTTCACACCTCTTTCAATAGAACTTTCTACCATTTTAGCCATACAATCATGTTTGAAAACTTTAAATTGTTTCCAAGCATTTGGATGATATTTTTGTAAGTCGTAAAAAATGGTTGGATTTATTTTTGAAAACATAACGCCCATATGTTTCATCATATTGAACACCTCAACAATTACATTTTCCGATTGTTCTTGAATTTGTTTGAATTCACATTCATCTTCTTTTAATTTAACGGTCATGAGTGTTTCAACCAATTCATTCTTATCATTAAAAAAAGTGTAAATTGTTTTTTTAGATATTGCTAAATGCTTTGCAATATCATCCATGGTCACACTTTTAATTCCGTACTTAAAGAACAGCTCTTCGGCACCATGCAATATTCTGTCTTTTGTTTCCATTTTATCTTTTTGTTAAATTCGTGCAAAACTATGGAAACATTTTTTATTCCCAAAGTTTCCAGGCAACTATTTTCTACAATATCTCTTAATATATTGATTATCAGATATAAAAATGGAAACTTTGATACTAAAAATTGTTTCCAATTCAATACTTTTGATTGAAAATACAGGTAATTGCTTACTACTTTTCTCAAAAAAATAGCTTATTTTTGTTGACGAAATTTTCAAACCTTATTTACATGAAAAAAAGCACTCTTCTTAAAAAAATTATCCTTATTTGTTTAGTAATTTCTGCACAAATTTCTACTGCACAAACATGGAATCTCATTGACAATAATGGTTATGGAAGTCCATTCAACCAAACATTTGCTTTAGAAGAATTTAAAGGAAATTTTGTCGCAGGAACTGGAAGTGGAAATAATGTGGGATCGTATATCTATGCGTCAGCAACAGGTGACACGGGTACATGGGTGGAACAAGTATCATTTACTGCGATTGTTGACCTAAACGCTTATGGAGCAAAGGAATTGGCTACAACAACGGCTGCAGGAGGATGGATTAGTGCAGGGACAAAAAATTTTGTTAGCGGCCCAGGAGTATATAATTCATTTGATGGATCAACTTGGTCTGACATGGGTCCTATTCCATATCCCAACGCATTAGGAAATTATTATGAAATTTCTTCAATGGCCTTTTTCAATCCTTCAGGACCAGAAGATGATACACTTTTTGTTGCTGTACAAAATGCAGTGGACGGAGCAGAAATTTGGAAAAATTATGCTTCAGGTGGTTCATGGACACAGGTATTTGATTTTCCTTCTTATACAACCGGAAGAATTAACGACATTGTAGAATTTAACAATAAATTATATGCATGTACAAACACAGCCTTAATTTATGAATCTGTTGATGGAAATAACTGGACTATGAATGTCCCTGCTGATACTGGATTTAACGATTCAGGAATTTATGGATTTACAGCAATGGCCGTTTTTCAAAACAGACTTTATGTTGCAGCAATAAACTCTACAACTGGAACACAAATTTGGAACACTATTGATGGACTTACTTGGAGTCCAGTGAATATTGATGGATTTACAAATGGCAGCAACATGAATGAAATTACCGATATGATGGTAGCCAATGGAAAATTGTGGCTAAGCGCCTATTCATGGACTTCAGGAGGCGCCTTAATGCCAATCGATTTAGAAAACAGAGGCGGCTTCTATTATACCTATATATATTCCTCCTCTGATGGAAGTACTTTTACAAACTTAAATAATGATGGCTTTGGAGGCGTTAATCGTTCAGGAAATTTAGGCTATTTTCAAAATTTTGTTTATCAGGGTTCTGACAATACAGGTTGGGGAAATGGTGAATTATGGCGTTTGTGTCAAGCGCCATCGATATCAATTTCTCCACTATCTGCAAATGGGTGTTTAGGAAATCCCACATGGTTTAATGATACCTTGTATGCAGCAAACTTAAATGAATGGTATGTTAACGATACTTTATTGTATTCAGGCGTGGGAGGATTTTATTATACTCCAACTTATTTAGGAACACATGTTATAAAATTAATTGGAAGAAATGGAACTTGTGTCGACAGTATTTCAACAACTATTACGGTTTATCCAAATCCAACTTCTAGCCCAACTTCTATTCAAGCTTATTGCTATGGAACGATGGTAACATTATATGATACTATTTCTGGAGGAACTGCACCATATACAGTTAATTGGTTCAATGAAGTGTCGTTTTCAGCAGTTGGAGCCTCAATCGTATTGGAAGCTTTAACAAATTTTGATGTTTATGCAAATGTTACTGACGCGAATGGTTGCTCTTCAGGAAATGTTTCGAGTGGATATACTGTTGTTGCTAGTACAGATTTAGTTGGTCATGTAAGTTATTCAGGCGGAAATGTAACAAATGGAAGTGTAGTTGCGTATAAATACATTCCAGCATATACTTATTTTGATACAGTTGCAGTTACTACTCTCAATGCAAGCGGTGATTATATTTTTACGAGTTTGAATGGCAATGATTATTTAATTAAAGTTTTTGCTGATACACTTACTTATCCCACACTAAATCCAACATATTATGGAAACGAATGGGCTTGGGATTCAGCAACCGTTTATGTTCATGGTTGTAGTTTGATTGATACTGCTAACATTGTAATGATTGAAGAAATTGGAATAGGAACTGGAGCAGGAATGTTAACAGGAACTATAATAGAAGGTGTTGGATTTGGTTCGGCATTAATGGTAAACAATGGATTTATGAGATTGCCAGGAGAACCTATTCCCGGAGTAGATGTAAAGCTTGGAAAAAATCCAGGTGGTGCTATGGTTACAAGTGGGACTACAAACACTGCAGGAGTTTATACTTTTGCTGGGGTTGATGTAAACGTACCTGGAGAATACTATACTGTGTATGTTGATATTCCAGGATTAGGAAGAGACTCATCTTATTCAGTTACAGTTACAGCAACAACAAATCAATTTTATTTTTTAGATTATTATGTTGATTCAACAACAATTTATATAGGGCCGACTTCTGGTGTTGGAATTAGTAATCCGAATGTTGCTGAAGAAAATAAATTTGGTGTTTATCCAAATCCATCAAATGGAAATTCTAGTATTGAGTATAGTTTATTAAATGATGCAAATGTATCACTTACTATTTACAATGTACTTGGACTAAAAACTTCTACGCTTGTAAATAAAAATCAAACGGCAGGAATGTATGAATATTCTACGCGAGATTTAAATTTAACATCAGGAATATATTTTATTACTTTTACCACTGATGAAAAAACAATCACTCAACGATTAATAATAACAAAATAAAATAATAATATGCACTACTCTAAAAAGAAGTTTAGTTTAAAAATTATTTTTAGTTTATCATTCGTTCTTTTTTTTACAACAGTAAAACTAATAGCACAAACTCTAACTGTTAATGCTGGACCAGACCAAACTATTTGTGATGGAGGAAGTACAACTATTGGTGGATCACCAACTGCAAGTTTTGGTACTCCAGGATATAGCTACTCATGGGCACCAACAGATGGATTAACTGCAACAACTGTTTCTAATCCAGCAGCTAATCCAACTGTTACAACAACTTATACGGTTACAGTAACGGATGTCGAATTAACTGTACTAACAGATAGTGTAACTGTAACTGTAACACCTTTACCTATAACACCTGCCCCCAGTAGCAATTCGCCAATTTGTGATGGAACAAATTTGAATCTTACAGCAGCGCCTGTTGGAGGTGCATCCTATTCGTGGACCGGTCCAAATAGTTTTGCATCATCATTACAAAACCCAACAATAGTTGCAGCATCTGTATCGGCTGCTGGCATTTATTCATTAACTGTAACTGCAGGTGGATGTACAAGTTTGGTCGGAACAACTTCTGTAGTTGTCAATCCTTTACCAACTGTCACTGGATTGTTTAGTCCTTTAGTTTGTAATGGTGCAACTGTTGCTGGCACATCGTTCACTAGTGCGCCAGGCGGGGCAACATTTAACTGGACAAACTCAAATACATCTATTGGAATTCCTGCAAGTGGTGCTGGAAATGTACCTGCTTTTACAGCCACGAATTCCGGATCAACATTAATTGGTGGAACCATTTCTGTAACGGCTACTTTAGCCGGTTGTACTGGCCCTCCTACAAATTATACTATCAGTGTCAAGCCAACACCAATTGCATCTTCGTCACCAATTTCGCAAGCACGCTGTTCTGGGATAAATTGTAATTTTTCATTGAACAGCACCGTAGCTGGAACTACTTATTCTTGGACAACAACAGGAACAGGTGTTTCAGGCAATACTCCTGGTAGCGGAACTGTTATTTCTCAGGGTGTAACTGCAACTACTTCATCTCCAGGAACAGCAAACTATTACGTAACACCACTAGCAGCTGGATGTGTAGGCGCAATAATCAATCCAGTATTAACTGTCAATCCTATTCCAGTGGCAACTGCCACTACCTCTCCATTAGCAAGATGTTCGGGCGATACTGTTTCTTTTTCTGTTTCAAGTAATGTGGCTGGAACAACTTTTTCTTGGACAACAAGCATTTCAATTGTTTCGGGAGTAAGTCCTATTTCAGGAACAGGAACTTTTGTATTTGATACCGTATCAGCAGCAACAAGTTCTGCTGGGACAGTAGCATATTTATTTACTCCTGTCGCTGCAGGTTGTACAGGAGCGGCTGTGAATCCAATTGTAACTGTGAATCCAATGCCATATGCCAATTTCGCTTTACCTTATCCTGCATGTCAATTTACTAGCAATATATTTCCTTCCTTAGGAGGAACTGCTGGCGTTTTTACATCTCTTCCTGCTGGTTTAGTTTTTGTAGATTCACTTACTGGAGAAATTGATTTAACAACCAGTACACCCGGAACTTATGACATTACAAATACTATTGCTGCATCAGGAGGTTGTCCAGCAATCAACTCTACTTATACAAGTTTTGCAATCAGTCCTTTTGTTGACCCAACCATTACGGATGTTTTACCTGTTTGTTATGGAGATGCTGCATTCAATTTTGTTTCTGCCTCTGCTGGCGGAACATGGTCTGGTACTGGAATTACAAATACCGCTCTTGGAACTTTTGATCCGACTCTAGCTGGCCCAGGAATATTTACCATTACTCATCAATCTTCTGGTCCATGCTTCTTTGCCTATACAGATACAACTGTTATTTCAGTAGTTGCTGCTGATATGTATGGAAAAGTAACTTACAGTGGTGGAGATTTAAATATCGGAGCAAATACAGCTGTTTTATTTGATTATTCTGGCACTTTTGCTTCGTTTGATTCTGTTCAAGTTAGTAGTATAGATGGCTTGGGATATTATCAATTCACTTCCATTCCAAGTGGAGATTACCTTATAAAAGTTTTTGCAGATACTCTTGTTTGTCCTTTATTAATTCCCACGTATTACGATAGCGAATATTTGTGGGATACAGCATTAGTAAAAACTCATGGTTGTTTGTCAGATACTGCAAATGTATATATGATTGAAGGAATTGTTCTTGCTGGTCCAGGAATGCTAAGCGGACAAATTACTGAAGGAGATGGTTTTGTTAGATTACCAGGGGAACCAATTCCAGGAATAGATGTGAAACTTGGAAAAAATCCAAGTGGTGCAATGGTTACAAATACTCAAACAAATCCAACTGGAAATTATGCTTTTATAAATATTCCAATCAACTTACCTGGAGAATTTTATACTGTGTATGTTGATATTCCTGGATTGGAAAGGGATTCGACATATAATATTACAGTTACTGCAACTGATTATATTTATACTCAATTAGATTATAAAGCGGATAGCAATTCGGTTTATCCTACTTTCCCTTTGGCTACAAGTATTGTAAGTGCAGATATGGAGAATCAGCTTACGATTTTTCCAAATCCAACTAATTCAAATACGACCATTGAATATGCTTTAACTAATTCTTCATTTGTGAAATTAGAAGTAGTTGACATATTAGGAAAATCTTTACAATCGCTTGTAAATACTAGTCAAGTAGCAGGTAACTATAAAGTAAATCTGGCTAAGATAAATGCTGGAATTTATTTTATAAAACTGAATATAAATAATCAAACCAATACAACTCGTTTGGTGGTAACAGATTAATTAAACAAGAAGCAATCTAAAAGCCATCTCGAACATTCAGATGGCTTTTTTATTTTAGTACATTTGCAAACCTGTTTTAGTAAATATATAAATCATGGAAAGAATAAAAGTGAAAGCGCTGTTGGATTCAACAGCATACGGAACAGAAGTAACTGTTAAAGGTTGGGTGCGTACTTTTCGCAACGACAAATTTATCGCAATCAACGATGGCTCTACTATAAATAATATTCAAGCAGTTGTAAACGAAACATTTGATGGAGCATTATTAAAACGATTAACTACAGGCGCAGCTATTCGTGTTACTGGCGAATTAATTGAATCGCAAGGTGCTGGACAAAAAGTAGAAATACAAGTAAAAGAATTGGAAATATTAGGAGATAGTGATGCAGAAAAATTTCCATTGCAACCTAAAAAACATAGTTTGGAATTTTTAAGAGAAATTGCCCATTTACGTTTTAGAACTAATACATTCAATGCAGTATTTAAAGTTCGTCACGCATTAGCATTTGCTATTCATCAGTTTTTTAACGACCGCGGATTTGTTTACATGCACACTCCAATAATTACTGCTTCGGATGCAGAAGGTGCTGGAGAAATGTTTAGAGTTACCACTTTGGAATTTGATAATCCTCCTCGCACAGAAGATGGAAAAGTGGATTTCAAACAAGATTTTTTTGGAAAATCAACCAACTTAACTGTAAGCGGACAATTAGAAGGGGAGCTAGCGGCAATGGCTTTTGGCGATATTTATACATTCGGACCAACATTCCGTGCTGAAAATTCAAACACCACTCGTCACCTTGCAGAATTTTGGATGATAGAACCAGAAATGGCTTTTTATGAATTGAAAGACAATATGCAATTGGCTGAAGATTTATTAAAGTATGTTATCAAACACGCTTTAACAACTTGTGCAGATGAAATTGAATTTTTGAAAAACCGTTTGTTGGATGAAGAAAAACAAAAACCACAAGACGAACGTTCCGAATTAGATTTAACTTCTAAATTAAATTTTTGTTTAGACAATAATTTTGAGCGCTTAACTTATACTGAAGCTATAGAAATTTTAAAAAATTCAACTCCGAATAAAAAGAAAAAATTCAAATACTTAGTCGAAAACTGGGGAGTGGATTTACAAAGTGAGCACGAGCGTTTTTTGGTGGAGAAACATTTTAAAAAACCGGTAATTTTAACGGATTATCCAAAAGACATTAAATCGTTTTATATGCGTCAGAATGAAGATGGAAAAACAGTTGCTGCTATGGATATTTTATTCCCAGGAATAGGAGAAATTGTGGGAGGCTCACAACGTGAAGAGCGATTGGATATGTTGGAAAAGCGAATGGCAGAAATGCACATTCCTGCAGATGAATTATACTGGTATTTGGATACAAGAAGATTTGGAACGGCTCCACATGCTGGATTTGGTTTAGGTTTTGAGCGATTGGTTTTATTTGTTACTGGAATGACCAATATTCGTGATGTAATTGCATTTCCTAGAGCTCCGAAAACAGCTGAATTCTAATATCATAAAGTCTTCGATAGTGTCTGCTTCAACGCAGAATGCTCAGACTGAAAACTCAAGTGTCACACTGAGCGGAGTCAAGCCTCTGTAAAAAAGCCTCTACAAAAAATGTAGTGGCTTTTATTTTTTCCTATCTTTATTCTCATTAATTAAAGCTTTGAAAATAACCTCTAAAATATTTCCAGTCCTAATTGTTTTGCTTTTTGCAAAATTTTCGATGCTTGCACAAACCTACGATTTCCATAATTTTAATGTGGAAGACGGTTTAGCACAATCACAAGTATTATCTATCTGTCAGGATAAATATGGAAACATTTGGTTTGGAACAAACAATGGAGGTGTAAGTAAATATGATGGAAATAAATTTGTTACATATTCCGAGAATGACAGCCTTGCAAACAACGTGGTTTTTTCTATAACAGAAATCAAAAACGGAAACATCCTCTTTGGAACTAATGGCGGACTAAGCGTTTTAAATGGTAAGAAATGGTTGAATTTTACTGAAAAAAACGGTCTGATTCACAACAGGGTTTACAAGGTATTAGAAGATAACAATGGGGTTGTTTGGATTGGCACTGGAAAAGGAGTTTACCAATTAAAAAACAATAAAATTATTCCTTTCAATTCCGATTCCCTTTTAAATCAAGCACGCGTTTTTACTATCTATGCCGACAAGGCAAATAATATTTATTTCGGAACCATTTTAAATGGCGTGATAAAATACAATACAACTACTAAAAAATTCAGCAATTACTCTTCCTCATTAGGATTACAAGACAACTTTGTTCGTTCTATAAATGAGGACTTGGAAGGCAATTTATATATTGGCACCAATTCCGGAATAAATAAAATTACTCCAGAAGGAGCGCTTGCTCAAGTTAAAATTCCTGGACAAGCAAATGTTGCATTCACTTCTATCATTCCTGATAATAAAAATGATTTGTGGCTTGCAACAAGTGAAGGAATTTATAAATACAATGGATCTACTTATAGAAAATACACAAGTAAAAATGGATTGGCCAGCAATATTTTAATGTGTGGTATGCAAGATCGTGAAGGCAATTTTTGGTTTGGAACGGATGGATTTGGTGTTTCAAAATATACTGGTGAAGCCTTTGTTTCTTATAGCTCAAAAGATAGTTTACCTGGCGATTATATCAAATGTATTTTTCAGGATTCCCAAAAAAATGTATGGATGGGCGTGAAAGATTTTGGAGTAGTATGTTTGGCAAAAGGCAAAATTATAAATTACAAATTTAATGCTAAAGATCCTGTAAACTCGCTGGCTGACAACGATGTACAAACCATTATAGAAGATAAAAAAGGTAATATTTATTTTGGAACAAAAGCAGGATTAAGTGTTTTTGATGGGAAACATTTTCACAATTATACTAAGGAAGACGGATTACCTGAAAACAATATTTTATCAACATACATTGATAAAGAAAATATTATGTGGATCGGAACGGCTGATGGACTATGCAGTTTCAAAAACAATAAATTTGAAATAGTTCGATTTCCTACAAATGTTTATAGTGCTGGAAAAGTCTTTCCTGTTTACAATATTTTTGTTGATAGAAATAATACATTTTGGTTGGCGTCTGAAAATGGTGTTGTAAAAGTTTCGGGCAACACTTTTCAAAAATTTAATAAAACTAATGGCTTCACAAGCAAAAGAGTTATTTCTATTCTTCAGGATAAATCGGGATACTTATGGTTTGGAACCGATGAAGGTGTTTTTTATTACAATGATACATCGTTTTTAAACATTACTGTAAATGATGGCTTAGCGGCTAACAAAGTTTATTTAATGTTACTGAATAATGATTTTTTATGGGTAGGGACTAACAATGGAATAGACAAAATTGATTTACTTGCATTACATTCAAGCAACACGATAAAAATAAAACACTTCGGAAAAGAAGAAGGCTTAAAAGGTGTAGAATGTAATTTTAACTCACAAATGCAAGACAATCAGGGCAACTTGTGGTTTGGAACAATTAAAGGAGCAACTGTTTTTAATCCAAATTTTGACAAAATTAATAGCAAGGAAGCTTTAACTCGAATTACAGGATTGCGTTTATTTTTTCAAAATTCAGAAAACGAATTAATAAAATATTCTGAAGGGGTTGACAGTCTTAACAATTTACCCAAAGCTCTTGTTTTGCCTTATGATAAAAATCACATCACATTTGATTTTATTGGTGTTTGTATAACCAATCCAAGTAAAGTAAAATACCAATTTAAATTAGAAGGCGCAGATAAAGATTGGTTCCCTCCCACTTCTAAAACAGAAGCAACTTATTCATCCTTACCCTCTGGTGATTATATTTTTCATTTAAAAGCAATGAACAATGATGGATTATGGAACGAAAAGGATGTTACTTATAAATTTACCATTCTACCTCCTTGGTACCAAACCTGGTGGTTCTATGCCATGTCTGCAATTGTTGCCTTTGGATTAATTTATTTATTCATAGTAGTTAGAACTAGAAATTTACAAAAAGCAAAAATTGAATTGGAGCAAGAAGTTCAATTACGTACTAATCAGTTGCGTCAGGAAAAAGAAAAAGTAGAACTTGTAAATAAAGAAGTAACTGAACAAAAAGCAATCATTGAAGCAAAAAATCACGACATAACAGATAGTATAAAATATGCGAAAAATATTCAGGAGGCATTATTGCCACGCTTACAAAATTTGCACAAAGAATTAAAAGATGCATTTGTTCTTTATTTACCAAAAGATATTGTGAGTGGAGATTTTTATTGGTTTGCAAAACGAAAAAATAAAAGATTTATCGCTTCTGTAGATTGCACTGGCCATGGTGTTCCTGGAGCATTCATGAGTATTATCGGAAATACTTTATTGAATGAGATTGTTACAGAAAAAAACATTACTTCTCCTGCCGAAATTTTAAATGAATTACACATGGGTGTAAAAACATCTTTGAAACAAAGTGGTAATTCAGAAAACGAAAGACGAGATGGAATGGACATCGCATTGTGTTCATTAAATGAAGACGCAACTATTTTAGAATATGCCGGTGCAAATCGTCCGCTTTGGATTTTCAGAACAAACAAATCGGGACAAGAATCGTTTGAAATGATTAAGGCAAATAAATTTCCTATTGGAGGCTTGGAAATGGAAAATGAAGTTAAACGTACATTTACAAATCACAGCATTAAAGTTGAAAAAGGTGATACCATCTATATTTTCTCCGATGGATATGCGGATCAATTTGGCGGACCGAAAGGAAAAAAATTCATGTTAGGTAATATGCAAAAGTTAGCTTCCGATATTTACCAAAACCCTATCAAAGAACAAAAGCAATTATTACTCAAAAACTTCCTTGATTGGAAAGGCGAGCTGGAACAAGTGGATGATGTATTGGTCATTGGGTTTAAAATTTGATTTCTCCGCTTCGGTCGAAATGACAATTTTAAACGAATGCAAGAAAAAGGCTTATCTAGAACGTCACCCTGAGCATTCTGCGCTGTAGCAGACACATCGAAGGGCAAACTCTCGCCCAAACCCATTCCCTAAAGGGCTATAAATAGGACTTTAAATTAAACATCCGTTTATTTGCTTTTTTACATAATCCTTTCTATATTAGTTACTTAATAACATAGTCCCATGAAACCCTATGCTAAAATACTCAAAAAAAAATCTCTCATGAAAAAATTTCTACTCCTTTTTTCTACGGTATTATTTGTTTCTACCGTTAATTCTCAAACCGATGAAAGTCTAATGCTAAGTCTTAGCGGTGCAATGACTGGTACTGTAACTTCAGCTTCTGACGGAAGTTTCATTGCTACTTTGCCTTCTGGTGAAAACATTGTGGCTTCGCACATTGTTCTATCTTCTGGTGAAAGCGTTATAAATATCAAAAAGATTTTTTCTAACGGAAGTGTTGCTACTTTGAAGAATTTAGTAATTCCGAGTACTGTTGCTTATTCTAATTTAAAAGGATTGTCTTGTTCAAGTTCTGGAGTATTTACATGTATGTTTGGAGAGTATAACGACTTATACCTTGTAAAATTTAATGCTTCAGGAATGATTGACTGGCAAAAAAGCATCAATGTCCCAGAAGTGACTTCTCTATATTATACTCATACTATGAATGAAACACCAACTGGAGAATATTATATTAGTATTTCTTCTTATAGTTTTATGGGTATCATTAAAATAGATTCAAACGGAAATTTATTATGGAATAAGAAATTAGCCGGACCAAGAGATGATGGAAAATGTCCGGGGTTCTGTTCTGAAGTTACATTAAGCGGTGGGTGTATTTCAACTTTAAAAGATGAAAGTTTTGAAACTATCATTAACCTGGCGCCAGATGGGTCATTGGTTTGGTCTAGATCTTTTGGAGATTTTATGTATCGTTGGACAAAATCAATTAAAGCAGACAACCTAGGTAATTTTTATATCATGGGTAGCTATGGAGGCATAGGGCAAACATTTGTTCAAAAAATGGATGCTAACGGCAATTTTATTTATGCTAAAGATATTTCTGGAGGAACTTCCTATGACGATGCTTTTGTTACTAATTCTAATGAATTGATCTTACTTTCTAAATCACCTTCTTTAAAACTTACAAAATTCGGTCCATCTGGAAATATAGTTTGGAATAAAGGAATTGGTGCAATTACTGGAGGAGATGCATATTCTTTTGGAACTCTTTTTTCACAATCAGCTAGTACAAATGTTAGTTTTTTATCCATGATGGATACTTCATATGTAGTTTTTAAATTCTCAGGAGAGCCTTCTGAACTTTGTAACTCTTTTAATTTTGGAATTGACAATACTGCAGATGACGCTCAAATTTTAGCTGCTGAAATTGATTCTACTTGTAATATAAATCCACTTATTGTTACTATTACTAATACTGGATTTGCATCAAATTCAACTGAATATTACGAGTCTAATGATTTCTGCTCATTTATTGCTTCTGTTAACGAAACAACTTCAGTTGACTTAAACATCTACCCAAATCCTGCTACCGATTTTGTAACAATTGAATTGGGTAATTTGAAAAACATTGATTTACAAAATGCTGTACTTGTTGTTTATGACATGACTGGCAAAAAAGTTTTCGAAAAACAATTGAACAACTCATCAATGGAAAAAATTTCAACTGCTGATTATGCAGCTGGACTTTATACCATCATAATTGCTAATTCTAACAACATACTTGCTAAGCAGCGAGTGATTGTACAGAAGTAAGAAAACAAGTCAAATCTCTCTAATAAGCTCGAAATGAAGATCATTTCGGGCTTATTTTTTGGCTAAATTTTTGTTACTTTTGTATAAACAAGGAAAAGCGCAGAACGATTATGTTAAGGCAGATACAGTCGCAGAAATTATTACAAAAACTATCCCCGCAACAAATTCAATTAATGAAATTGTTGCAGTTGCCTACTATCGCATTAGAACAACGTATCAAAGAAGAAATGGAAATCAATCCTGCACTGGAAGAAGGTGTGGATACCGATGATGAACCAAAAGACGAATTTGACAATGATGAAGAGTTTGATGAAACCACCAAAGCAGATGAAAATCAAAGAGAAGACTTTGCACTTAGCGATTATATGGATGATGATGAAGGGGCTTCCTACAAACTAAAAGCAAACAATACGAGTCCAGACGAAGAACGCAAAGACATTCCCTTTTCTGTTGGAGTAACATTTCAAGATATGTTGGATAGTCAGCTTGGAATGAAAGATTTGGACGATCGGGAATATCAAATAGCATTGCACCTCATCGGGAATTTAGATGACGATGGTTATTTACGAAGAGAATTATCTTCCATTGTTGACGACATTGCATTTTCTCAAAACATTACTACTACTGAAGCAGAACTCAACGAGTTACTTAAAATCATTCAGGATTTTGAACCTGCAGGAATTGGCGCTCGCGATTTACAAGAATGTTTATTGATTCAATTAAGAAAAATTGAAGTTCAAACCATGATTGTGGAATTGGCTACAGAAGTGGTAGAAAAACAAATGGATGAATTTTCGAAAAAACATTATGATAAGATTTCGAAAAAACTAGAGATTGATGATGAACTATTAAAAGAAGTCATTCAAGAAATTTTAAAGTTAAATCCTCGTCCAGGTAACTCCATGGCTGACGGACAAAAGAGTCACCAACAAGTAATTGCCGATTTCATGATGATAAATGAAGATGGGCAATTGATATTAACTTTAAATTCTCGTAACTCTCCTGATTTAAAAGTAAGCAAAGAATATTCTCAAATGCTAGAAGAATATTCCAAATCAAAAGATAAGAGTAGCAAGGAAGCTTCTATGTTTGTAAAACAAAAACTAGAAGGCGCAAAATGGTTTATTGATGCAATTCAACAACGTAGTTATACTTTATTGTATACCATGAATGCAATCATGGAATATCAAAAAGAATATTTTTTGACTGGTGATGAAACGCTTTTGAAACCAATGATTTTAAAGGATATTGCCGAAAGAGTAAATTTAGATATTTCAACAATTTCTCGTGTTGCAAATAGTAAATATGTACAAACAGCTTTTGGAACATTTTTATTAAAATCGTTTTTCAGTGAATCTCTTTCTACTGATAGCGGTGAAGAAGTTTCTACACGTGAAGTAAAAAAGATTTTGGAAGATTGTATTGCTGCCGAAAGCAAAAAAAAACCGTTGACAGATGATAAGCTTACAAAAATTTTAAAAGAAAAAGGATATAACATTGCCAGAAGAACTATTGCTAAGTATCGTGAACAATTGGAGATTCCGGTTGCGAGGTTGAGGAAAGAACTTTAAGGCAGTAGACAATTTTACAGTAGGCAGTACGCAAAGAAAAGAATTAAAAAGAAATAATAAAAAGCATAAATTCGTAAAATTCGTTTTAATTCGTTATCCGTAATGGAAGCTCGCTTCGCTAAAATCATTTCTTACACACTTCACCCTTTATTAATGCCAACTTACGGGTTTGCATTTATATTTTTTACCGAAAATTATGTCTCTACATTTATTCCTGCTAGTTTAAAATTTATAATTCTTGGAGTTACATTTTTATTTACATTTTTACTTCCATCGATCAACGCTTTGATATTATTAAAAATGAAGCGCATTCAAAGTTTAGAAATGGAAACAAATCAAGAACGAATTATTCCTTATAGCAGCACCGCATTATATTTTTTCGCTTTGTTTTATTTATTTTATGATGCAGGATTTCCCGACATATTTAAAATACTAATTCTTGGTGCAGCCATTTCAATTTTACTCACGTTTCTTATTAATTTCAGGTGGAAAATAAGCGCACATACCGTTGGAATTGGTGGAATTGCTGGAGCAGCACTTGGAATGATTTATCGGATACAAATGGATATGAGTGTTGCCCTAATCGCAATTATACTTTTATCAGGAATTGTTGCTTATGCACGACTGAAATTAAATGCTCACACACCTTCTCAAGTTTATTCTGGATTTGTCTTGGGATTTTTTATTGAATTGGGATTGATGTTATTTTACTAATTCAACAAAGCATCTCTGTGTGGAATGGAACGCAGATTTTCATGATTGTTATGATTTAAAAGAATTTTTTATTTGTTATGTGTTTTATGATTTATTCACTTCGTCAATTGGATTTGATTATCCCCACCCAAATGCATTTTCTACAAAGTTTAATTCCAAAGATAAATATTCATTTCGAAGTCGCGCGTGAGCTAGGGCCGGGCGCGATGCAGCCAAGGGGTGAACAGCATTTTGTGAGAAAATCTTAGCAAAAGCTTTAGCTCTTTTGCTTTAGATTTTCCGGAAAATGGTTAGAGGCGGGAAGCAATCGCCCGGTCTTGATTCTTTTGGTTCTTTTCTGATCAAGCAGAAAAGAACAAAGCAAAATTGAAAGTAGAATGTTTTAGTAAAAATGAATCGAAATTAAGGACTATCCTTTCTTCGAAAGAATCTCTATTAATACAACAACATCCCAACTCCAAATGAGAAAGGAATCATTCCTGGTTCACCTCTACCCTTTTTGAATATTTCGGATAAAGCATAAAACCCTTGTAGGTTAAATTTATTGTAGCCAATTCTTAATGTTACACCATAACGCAAAGGATCAATATTTTTTATTCGGTATACTTTTACTTTCCCATCTTCATCCGCATATTTTGTATGCACATTATAAGCATAACCTATTTTTCCTCCAACTGTCATTTTAAAACTTTTATCTCCTCTTGTTCTTAATCTTAGTTCGACTGGAATTTCCATATAATTCATAGAAAACTTATTGGTACTATACTTTACAGTTAAAGGCTCAAACGTTGTATATTTCCCATCAATGGTATAGGTGATTTGTCCGTTTGTATGTACATCATGCGTACTAATTCCTGCTCCAATTGCAATGCTAAACGGACCATATCCAAAAGGATAATCCCACATTAAATAAGCATTTCCTCCCAATGAATAGGGTTTTTGTGTAATTCCATCTGGCCAATTACGGTAGGAATCAAAACTAAAGTCTACTACAATATGGTCTTTTGGCTCAGCAATTTTTTTAGGCGGTTTTTCTACTATCGAATCTTTTGTTTGCGCAAAAGAGTTGCTTCCTAAAAATAAGAGAAGAATAAAAAACACAGTTTGAAAATTTATTTTTTGAAATGACAATTTCATTTGTTTTTATTTATACAAAAATAATCATTTTAAAATTGATAGCGAATTTAAAACAAATCAATCACACTTTCTTTTTTCACGTCCAACAATATTGTTGAAATACCTAAGCTACAAGCACTATCGACATGTTGTAAAGAGTCGTCGATAAAAAGTGTTTCTTCTTTTGAAAGAGTATTTTGATTTAAAATCAATTCAAAAATTTCCGCATCAGGCTTTCGCATTTTTACTTCAAAAGAAAGGTAAACTTTTTCAAAGTGCTCATTAAGACTATCTATTTCAAATTGTTTACGCAAATAATTATTTATAAAAATCATATGAATTTCATTGGTATTGCTTAAAAGAAAAGTACGATAACTGTTTTTGATGCGAATCAAAAAATCTAATCGCTCTTTAGGTAAATCCAACACCATTGCGTTCCATGCAGAATCGATATCTGAATCAGTGGTTCCAGGCTTACATTGCTTTTTCAGTTCTTCTCTGAAATCCTGAGAGGAAATCATTCCTTTTTCATAAAGA
Organism: Chitinophaga pinensis; assembly: GCA_945879015.1. Classification (GTDB taxonomy): domain Bacteria; phylum Bacteroidota; class Bacteroidia; order 2-12-FULL-35-15; family 2-12-FULL-35-15; genus 2-12-FULL-35-15. The sequence continues at coordinate 59,312 of CAMCUO010000007.1, forward strand.
TCAAATAATTTTTTCTGCTCTTTTTGCGAAAAATAAGCTTCGAAATGAGGCAACCCTATTTTTGAAAAGGCTTCTATCAATAGAGCATAGTCGATATTAATGATTACACCACCTAAATCAAAAATGATGTTTTTTATTTTGTTTGGGTTAATAACCACAATTTAAAGGAGGTAGAGTTTTGTTAATTCGTTCTAAATATATAATTTCGCAATCCTATTTTTGCTTTAGAGCAAAAAGGGCCTATAGCTCATTCGGTTAGAGCAACAGACTCCCCCGATAGCTATCGGGGCTGTGGGTGCGGAGATAAAGGTAAATAATAATATTGACTTGGGCCTATAGCTCATTCGGTTAGAGCAACAGACTCATAATCTGTGGGTGCTTGGTTCGATTCCAAGTGGGCCCACCAAGTCAAAAGCATCGCAAATGCGATGCTTTTTTTATTATAATCATATGATAGGATGTTATATTTTATATAGTGAAAAGCTGGATCGTTTTTATAGTGGAACGACACAACCAGAAATGATTTTAAAATTACAAGGATTATAATTTTACTTCATCTCCTGACACAATTCAATCAGAACACCATTTGTACCTTTTGGATGTAAAAAGCAAATCAGCTTGTTATCAGCACCTTTCTTTGGCACTTCTGATAATAATGTAAAGCCTTCTCCTTGTAAGCGTTTCATTTCCGCCTTTATATCTGCTACTTCAAACGCGATATGATGAATTCCTTCTCCTTTTTTCTCAATAAACTTTGCAATTGGGCTATTAGAATCGGTTGCTTCCAGTAATTCTATTTTATTATCTCCCACCATGAAAAAGGAAGTAGAAACAGCCTCACTTTCCACTTTTTCGAGCTTGTATGGAGCTTTTCCGAACAATTTGGTAAACAAATCGTTGGATTGCTTAATGTTCTTTACGGCTATTCCAATATGCTCTATCTTAAACATTATCAGCTATTTATATGTTTATTGAAAAAAAATAATCCCGATATAAATACCGGGATTATTTGAATACCTTTTGTATTCAGGACTATTTTTTGATGAACTCGCTCATTTTATTGTCGTAGTTCAGATAATATGCACCTTTTGGTAAGTTAGAAGCATCAACTGATGAAGCAAAGCCTCGTTTTACGATATTACCGAATTGGTCATATATTTCAAACATTGTTTCAGTTGGTGCACTTCCTGCAAAGAATCCAATTTCTTTAGAAACTTTAGCTGGACTGAATGTAATTTCTGGGGATGTTGAGTTATAATCAACTGTTTTTGATAATTTAGGTTGACCAGTATAATCTATTTGCTTAACGCGGTATTGGTTTTTACCTGAGTGAGGGGCTACTAAGAAAGAGTAATTATTTTGATTAGGTGTTCCGTTTCCTTCAACATCCCCTACTTTCACCCATTTGTTCCAACGGAATTGCTCTATTATATAAGCAAGTTTTCCAGTTTCTCCTTTTGTTGACCATTTGAATGTCAAATCACCTCCAACAGCCATAGATAAGATTTCAAATGTGCTTTTTGGCTTTAAAACCTCTGGGTTTAATACTTTTGGTTTACAATCGTCTTTATGAGTAATTTTTACTTCAACTTTATCTCCCACCTTTAATTGTAAGTTTCTAAAATCGATTTCGAAGGCACTTGATGCAATTTCGTCAGTAGTAACGGCTCCATTAACTCTAACTTCTTGCACACAAAAACCAACTCCAGATCCTGCAAATGGATTTTGGATATATAGATTTTTTCCTTGGTAGTTTCCTTCCAGCACCAGCACTCCTACAGCTAAAACCGAAGATGAAACAATTAAACTAAAAGCAGTAAACAGTATTTTTTTCATTGTACTTTTTTATGTAAAAAATAAGACCTTAAATAGTTGGGGTCATTATTTTCGAACGCAATATTATAATCTTTTTAACAATTTCAAAATAAAAAATCATTATTTTTCGAATTCATTGCAAATTTAAATAAATTTGTCATACACAATGCATCTTTCCTAAACAAAATCAAATATTTTCAAAGAATGCTCAAAAATCGAGATTTTTTGTATATTTACTTGCTAGTTCGTGAAAGATGCATTAATCTTGTACTTGGTTTTAACAACAACACCAAGCTTTTTTATCAATAATATCTATACAATCTTATGAAAAAATCCTTCTTCTTTATTCTCTCTGTGGCAATTCTATTGAGCTCTTGCTCTAATTCTACCAGCGATGGCGGAACCGAAAGAGTTGCAAAAGGCGACAAAGTTTATGGTGGAACGCTGCGTGTAAATGAAACTGAACAATTTCTAACCCTAAACCCTGCAAGCATTACTGATATTGGATCTGCACATATTGCTAACCAAATATATGAAGGACTAGTAAAATTTAATCCAAAAGACCTATCGGTTATCCCTAGTTTAGCTGAAAAATGGGAAATAGATGCCACTGGAACAACTTATACTTTTCATCTTAAAAAAGGTGTAATGTTTCAGGATAATGAGTGTTTCCCTGATGGAAAAGGCAGAGAAGTAAAATCTTCTGACTTTAAATATGCGTTCGAACTATTATGCACTGATAGCAAAGACAACTCAAACTTTGCTGCTACTTTTCAAGATCGTTTAGTTGGCGCAAACAAGTTCTTCGCTGCTAGCAAAGGAAAACCAACTGGATCAATTGATGGAATAAAAACTCCAGATGACTATACAATATCAATTACTTTAACTTCTCCAAGTGCTTCATTCTTATTTGCTTTGGCATCACCTGTTACAAGTGTTTTTGCGAAAGAAGCTTATGAAAAATACGGAACAGATATTAAAGTTGGAACTGGTCCATTTATTTTTGTAGAAAATGGTTCTAATGATAAAGCATTATTAAAACGTAATGATAATTATCACGGAAAAGATTCTTTAGGAAATCAAATACCTTTCCTTGATTCAGTTGTTATTAGCTTCTTGCCAACTAAAAAACAAGAATTGGATAATTTCCAAAATGATAATTTGGATATGGTAATTGGTTTGCCATCTGAATCTATTAAAGAAATGGTAGAAAGGCAAATTGCAGACTTTCAAAATGACCCACCGAAATATTTTTTGGAGCGTTCACCTGAAATGGCTAGTCAGTATTACGAATTTAATATGACTAAAGAACCATTCAACAACATTAAAGTTCGTCAAGCATTTTCTTTTGCTATCGATAGAAATAAAATTGTGGAAGATGTATTAAAAGGTGAAGCTTACGGTCCAGCGATTAACGGTATTTCTCCTCCTTCATTTAAAGGATACGATATCACTAAAATTACTGGTTATGATTTTGATGCAGAAAAAGCAAAAAAATTATTAGCTGAAGCTGGATATCCAAACGGGAAAGGTTTTCCGAAAGTGAAAATTGAATTAAATAGCGGTGGAGCAAAAAACACGAATGTTGTTTTGGAAATCCAAAAACAATTGATGGAAGTATTAAATGTGAATGTTGATTTTGAAGTTGTTCCGCAAAAACAAAAAATGGAAGATTCAAAATATGCACGTGCTGAAATTTTCCGAGCTGCCTGGATTGCTGATTTTCCTAGCCCAGAAAATTTCTTGTGGATTCTTTACGGAGCAACTGTTCCTGCTGATTTAAGTCAACCATCATACCCAAATACTCCACGTTACAAGAGTGAAGAATTTGACAAATTATTTGATGCTGGTAAGTCTGCAAAAACTCAAGAAGAAGGATATGCTGATTTACTAAAAGCAGAGCAAATTATGATGAATGATGCTCCAGTTATGATGTTATGGTATGATGAAAATTATCGTTTGGTAAAATCAAACGTTCGTAATTTATTTTCAAACCCTATGCGTTACAGAGATTATTCTCAAGTATATTTTGAAAAAGTTGTTCCAACAGCTCCTAAAGGCGAAGAGAAAAAATAATATTTTAATTTCATTTAATAAAACCCTGACGAGTTGTTTTTCAATGTCAGGGTTTTGTTTTTTAAAACAAATCCTTCAGGGGAAAAATAAAAACAGTTGTATCTTCTAGCAAATTATTGCATTATTTCTTTTGTGCATTTTTGATTTGTATGAATAAAAATCTCGATGGCTGAAAAGAATTATTATATCATTTTAGAGGTAAAAAGCAGTGCTACTTTTGAAGAAATAAAAAGTTCGTATCGTATTTTAGCGAAAAAATATCATCCTGATAAAAACATCGGAAATAAAGCTGCTGAAGAATATTTTAAAGAAATTCAACAAGCTTATACAGTACTTTCAAATCCCGAAAAAAGAAGAAAGTACGATCTGAAATTTTCATACGGCACACGAAATCAAACACAACAAAAAACAAATTCGGGCGGACCACAATACACTGGGAACGCCTACCAATTTGCACAGCAACAAGCTCAATACAAACAGCAACAAGCTTATGCGCAGACACAAAAAAAATCTTCTACTCAGCCTGAGAAAAAAACGGAGGGAGCAAACTGGCAAATTTTAGTGAGTGTTGGAATCGCTTTAGTCCTTCTGTATTTTATTATTTCTTATTCTACCGAAAAAACTACCGCATCAAATACTGGTTCAGTAGCTGCAATTGAAAATACAACAGAAGCCGAAGTCCTAATTTCAGAACCCACAATGAATAATTACGATTCGCCCTATACCGCTTATTTCGGACAAGAAATTTATGATGAACAAAGTAAAAACAGTATTGCATTTTTAAATGGAAGTAAATCAGAAGCAGTAGTTTGTTTAGTAGAAAAAAATGCGCCAAATAAAACAATCCGAAATATTTATATGAATAGTGAAACAGAAATAAAAATGAACCAGATTCCTGATGGAAAATATTTTCTGAAAATATATTATGGAGCAGATTGGAGTGCAAAAAAAACATTTTTGAACGAAACCGTAAAAGGTGGATTCGATAGAGAAAATAGTTTTTTAAAATTAAATGACGGACCGGATGCGCTTGTTATGAAAAAAGAGAAAAGAGGGAGTTTGGATTCCTATTCTACCTATGAGATTAAAATTGGTCCGGATAACAAACAAAACGCGAAAGTAATTTCCGCAGAAGCGTTTTTTAAGAAGTAGGAGTTTGCCATAAGAACATTCTGCGTTGAAGCAGACACTCAGCTCTAGTATAAAAGGAGAACATCTCTTCGTAAGGAGCATTTTTGTTTAGTACTACTAAGGATGATTTGTTACTCATTATTAGATTCTAGTGTTTCGAGTTTGCTCTTTTCTTTTCTGCTTGATCAGAAAAGAAACAAAAGAATCAAGACAGGGCGATTGCTCCCCTCCTCTCACCATTTTCTGGAAAATCTAACCAAAACACTAAAGGTTTTGATAAGATTTTCTCAGAAAATGGCGTTCACCCCTTGGCGGCATCGCGCCCTGCCATTCCTCACGCGCAGCTCCGTAAATTATATTCGTCTTTGATATTGTTTTTTCGGAGCAGCGGGGAGACGTCCACGAAAAGTGCGAACCACAAGTTTCGTGGCACCCAAGGGCTGGCCATTTGCGGGTAAAACGAAAGCTTGGGGTTGGTTTTCGTGGTCGCTTTTTCTTTGGTTCTTTCTTTTGGAGAATCAAAAGAAAGAACGAAGCAAACAGACGGAGATGAAATCACTCTTCTAAAGAATTGTTATTTAGTAAGACGAGGAATAAACTTACGAAATGATAATAAATTCGGTAGAGAGAAATCATTCTTAGTAAAACTCCTAATCGTAATTAATCTTATCCTCGTGAGAGATTACTTCTCTTCGCTCGCGGTTACGTTCCGTGAAATGCTCTGATTCATTAGAATTTCCATCCCAAACCCCCGTATTTTCGACCAACAACCATTATATCAGGTCGGCTATTGCACAAATACGAATAAAATTGACTACTTTTGCACCCTTATAATTAACAAAAAGCTATTTGGGATTGTATTTCAATGGCTATTAAAGATTAGAAAATGAAAAATATTAGAAACATTGCCATCATTGCCCATGTCGATCACGGAAAAACAACCTTGGTAGATAAAATTTTACATACGGGAAAATTGTTCCGCGACAATCAAGAATCAGGAGAATTAATCCTTGACAACAATGACTTGGAGCGCGAACGTGGTATTACCATTTTGGCAAAAAACGTTTCTGTAAGATATAAAGGAACAAAAATCAATATCATTGATACTCCAGGTCACGCGGATTTTGGAGGAGAAGTTGAACGTGTATTAAATATGGCGGATGGTGTTGTATTATTAGTGGATGCATTTGAAGGTGCAATGCCTCAAACACGTTTCGTAACACAAAAAGCATTGGCTCAAGGCAAGCGCGTAGTTTTGGTAATCAATAAAGTTGATAAACCAAACTGTCGCCCTGACGAAGTACATGATCAAGTATTTGATTTGTTCTTTAACTTAGATGCTACCGAAACACAATTGGATTTCAAAACGGTTTATGGTTCATCAAAACAAGGTTGGATGGGTCCAGATTGGAAAAATCCTACTGATGATATTACTTATTTATTAGATACAATTATTGAGTTTTTCCCTGAAGCTCCTCGTCAAGAAGGAACTTTGCAAATGCAAATCACTTCATTGGATTATTCTTCTTTTGTTGGACGAATTGCTGTTGGACGAGTTCAACGTGGTTCGATCAAAGAAAATATGCCAGTGTCTTTGGTAAAACGTGATGGTTCAATTATGAAAACACGTATCAAAGAATTATTCATATTTGAAGGATTAGGAAAAGCAAAAACAGCTGATACAATTCAATCAGGAGAAATTGTTGCGATAACAGGAATTGACGGATTCGAAATTGGTGATACTATCGCTGATTTTGAAAATCCAGAAGGATTAACTCCAATTGCAATTGATGAACCAACAATGAACATGTTGTTTTGTATTAACAACTCCCCGTTTTTTGGTAAAGAAGGAAAATTTGTAACATCTCGCCACTTGCGTGATCGTTTATTTAAAGAATTAGAAAAAAATCTTGCATTGCGTGTTGAAGAAACAAACTCTGCTGACTCTTATTTAGTTTTCGGAAGAGGAATTCTTCACTTATCGGTTTTAATTGAAACAATGAGACGCGAAGGATATGAAATACAAGTTGGACAACCACAAGTTATCATCAAAGAAATTGATGGAGTAAAATGTGAACCAATTGAATATTTAACGGTTGATGTTCCTGAAGAATCTGCGGGAAAAGTTATTGAATACGTTAGTCAGCGTAAAGGCGACATGTTATTAATGGAACCAAAAGGTGATTTACAACATTTAGAATTTGAAATTCCATCACGTGGAATTATTGGATTGCGTAATAATTTATTAACGGCTACAGCAGGTGAAGCAATTATGGCTCATCGTTTTAAAGCGTTTGAACCTTGGAAAGGAATTATCCCTAGTCGTAACAACGGAGTTTTAATTTCAGGTGAATTAGGAACTGCAATTGCTTATTCAATTGATAAATTACAAGACAGAGGTAAATTCTTTGTTGAACCAGGTGAAGCAATTTACACAGGACAAATCATTGGAGAAAATAATCGCCAGGATGATATTGTAGTAAACATCACCAAAGAGAAAAAACTATCCAACATGCGCGCATCTGGTACAGATGATAAAATGCGTATTGCACCAAAAATTAATTTCTCCTTAGAGGAAGCAATGGAATATATTCAAATTGATGAGTATGTGGAAGTAACTCCAGGTTCTATTCGAATGCGAAAAGTTATTTTGGATGAAACGGAAAGAAAGAGACAAGAGAAAAAAATGGTTTCTCAGTAGTTATCTGAAAATTATAAAAATGAAGCGCCTTTACAGAAATGTGAGGGCGTTTTTATTTTATGTTACATTTGAATAATTATAAATAGTAGCAAATGAATTTTTCTGACATATTTTTTGAGCATTCTTCTTTAGTGATCATCTCCCTGATTCTTTTATCCTTCGTTGCTGGATTTATTGATGCAATTGTTGGTGGTGGTGGACTCATCCAATTACCGGCTTTGTTAATTAATATGCCCAACCAACCTTTACTTACACTTTTTGGAACGAATAAAATAGCTGCACTGGCCGGAACTTCAGTTGCGGCTTATCAATATTCCAGACGAATTAAATTTGATTACAAATTATTAATTACCATTTCCTTTTTCTCCTTTGTTGCTTCTTTTTTAGGTGCGAAAGCTGTAAGCTTCATAAAAGTAGAAAAACTAAAACCAATCATTTTAATCATTCTTATTTTAATAGCCATCTACACATTTATTAAAAAGGATTTAGGCTCCGTCCAAACCAAACAGCTTGCAAGAAACAAACAAATTCTTTTCGGCTCAATCATAGGAATTGTAGTTGGGTTTTATGACGGGTTCTTCGGTCCGGGCACAGGTAGTTTTTTTGTCTTGGGATTTGTGGTCATTTTAGGATTTGAATTTGTGAATGCATCTGCCTATTCCAAGATCATAAACTGTATGACCAATATATCAGCGTTAATTGTATTTATTAAAAACGGAGATTATATTTTGGAGATTGCTATTCTGATGTCGGTATTCAATATCGTAGGAAGTTTAATCGGAAGTAGAATTGCTCTCAAGAAAGGAAATGGATTTGTTAGAATTATCTTTTTAGTAATCGTATCTATTATGATTTTGAGATACGGGTATGATGTTTTTTGGAAGGGGTAAATATCAACCTCTCCCTTCCCTACTCTTCAACATCCAAAAACCAACAGCCGTTAATAAACTCAATCCAATAAAAAAGTAAAACATTTTATCAAATCCGTATTTATCGGCAATGCCTAAACCTAAAAGTGGTGCAAATATGTTTGCTAGTCCGTACGAAATAGAATACAATCCTGAATATTGTCCTTGCCTTTCTTTTGAGGGACGAGATAAAGAGTAATTCATCATGAATGGCATAGCCAAGATTTCAGACATGGTAATGAATAATGTGTATACAACAGCCCAAATCATCATTCCTTCTCCAAAATGTAAAATTGCAAAAGAGACAGGTAAGCAAAGTACACCTGCAATAATGAAGGAGAATATTTTTTGATTTTTTTCCAAGGCTGCAACTAATGGCATTTCTATAATTACAACTAGCAATCCATTTAATGCCATTAATAATCCTATTCGATCTTCATCGTATTTACATACTTCCGAAAAGTACTGAGGCATACTTGCAAAAAGCTGAAAAAAACAGATTCCAAAAAATGCTACCAGAACGATAAAAATTAAATATTTCCAGTCGCGGTATGCAGATGTGGAATAATCACTTAATACCGCAGATTCTATTTTTTTACTTTCATCAGTCAGTCGAGGTAAATACATCCACAGCATTATAGCTGCTAAAAAACTAGAACAAGCATCAATCACAAACAACCATTTATATCCGCAATACAATGCAATAAATCCTCCAGCTGCTGGGCCAATTGAAAATCCTAAGTTGATGGCTAAACGAACTAATGAAACGGAGCGGGTTCGGTTTTCAGGAGTACTGTATGCAGCAATCGCTTTTGAATTTGCTGGACGAAAGATATCTGCGGCAAAGGCATAAGCGAAAATGATAAGTGAAATAGCAAAAGGTGATGTTGCAGCAAGTAATAATAAGAGAATCAATCCACTTGAAATAAGTGAAAGAAACATGATATCGAAAAAGTTCTTTCTATCCGTTAACCAACCACCCGCATACGAACCCAATACACTTCCAATTCCATAAAAGCTTAATGCAATACCTGCTTCTGCAATCGTGAATTTTAAGTCTTTTGTTAAATAAAGGGAAGTAAACAACAAAACCATAGATCCGCTTCTATTGATAAACATGGCAATAGAAAGTATCCAAACATTGCGTTGAATGTTTGCAAAGGAACCAAGGTATAAAGAGAGGAGGCGATTCATGACGGAGCAAAGATATTTGTTTTACTTTATGGAGAATGCATTTTTAGCAAGTCATTGCGAGTCAAGCTTTTCGCTTGACGTGGCAATCTCATTATTTTGGTGAGAGATTGCTTCTCTTCGCTCGCAATGATGCTCCGTAATATGCATTTAATTCCAACCTATGCAACCTTTTTGCTCGTTTTGAACTCTATTAAGAGCATAGCTCTTAAATATAAATTCTTTATGAAAAAACTACTATTACTATTTTTATTATTTACATCATACTCATTTGCACAAGAAGATTGTGGAAACGGAATTGATGATGATGGAGATGGACTAATTGATTGTTTGGATACAGTTACTTGTACAAGTAGTGCTGTTCCAACTGGAACACTTTTTAATACTGCAACAAATGGTGTTGGAGGAGTTTTTCCAGGTGGAAGTAATGATGCGAATTGGCAAATTGCAACAGGCTCTATTGCTGGTCCATATTTTCCTGCAATAGTTATGAGTAGTGTTCCTGGGAGTTATTATACTAGTCCATGGCCAGATTGTAATTGGATTTCTCATTCTGCAACAGGAACACATTCAGTAAATACCGATTATTATTATAAAATAGAATTTTATCTTCCATGTGTAAATGCTTGTGGTGCACCTTATTCTGATTCTGCAACATTTTGTTTGAACATGGATTTTTTTACGGATAATTCGGTGGATGAAGTTTATATTAATGGAGTTCCACAAGCAGGATTGCTTGCCGGAGTTCCTGCTTCTTCTCCTTATATTAATGTTGGCTTTAGTGCTGCGGGTGGTTTATCTTTTTCATTATGTAGTGGATGGCAACCCGGATTAAATATTCTTATTTTAAAAGTTTGTTCAGGTCCTGGCTTCGCAGGATTTCTTGCACAAAATAGTACAACTGCTCCACCAATTGCAAACGACCCAACTATACTTTCACCGTTTTCAAGTTTTACAGTTTGTGATTCCACAGCATTGGTAAATTTTACAGCAGCATCTTCTGGTGGAACTTGGACTGCAACATGCGGAACATGTATTAATCCAACAACAGGCACTTTTGATCCATCAATAGCTGGTCCGGGAACATATACTATTACTTATAATTTAATTGTTCCTTGTCCTGCAATGGATACTTCTATAATACAAGTATTATCATTGCCACCTGATGCAACAATAAATGCTGAACCATCACATTGCATTAGTGATGTTCCATTTAATTTAAATCCAGTTACTGCTGGAGGAGTTTGGAGTGGAACAGGAATTACAAATACTACAATCGGAACATTTGACCCATCGATTTCTGGATCAGGAACATTTACTATCACACATATTTTTTCAGGAACTTGTGGTGACACTGCAACACAAACAGTAACAATAAATGCCTTACCAACTCCAAATTTTAATTCGAATATTACAGGAGGATGTAAACCCGTTTGTATTCAATTTAATGAACTAGCTGGAACAAGCTGTGCAAGTGTGATGTATTATTTCGGAGATGGTGATTCATCTTCTACTGCTTCGCCACTTCATTGTTATATTGAGGATAGTGTTTATTCAGTTACTATTGAATGTACCGATGTAAATGGATGTGTTGGCACAACTACAATTACTAACATGATAACTGTGTATGATTATCCAACAGCAAATTTTACACTTTCACCATCTACAATGGTAGCTCCTAATACGATGGTTTATTTTACCAATACTTCTACTGGAGGAGTAAATTTTGCATGGACTTTTGGTGATCCTGGTTCTGGAATCGATAATTTTTCTGCACTCAGCTCACCAAACCATTTTTATGAAAACGAAGGAAGCTATTGTGTGGATTTGTATATTATAAATGCAGGCGGTTGTGATGACTCAATTAGATATTGTATTATAGTTGAAGAAGAAGGAAGCGTTTTTATCCCGAATGTATTTACACCTAATGGCGATTTATCAAATGATTTGTTTTTGGTAAGTAGTTCACATATGAAAGAAATAAAATATACAATATATGATCGTTGGGGTTTAGAGATGTCGAACTTTAATGGTTTAACTGGTGGTTGGGATGGAAATGCTAAAAATGGAAAACCAGCACCTGATGGAACCTATTTCTATATTTTAAATGCTATTACAAAAAGAGGAAAAGAGATTAATGCTGAGGGATATTTACAGTTATTATCAGAGAGACAATAATTGTCATTTCGACATAAAGGGAAACAAAAAAGCCTTGCTTGAAATTCAAGCAAGGCATTTTAAATAATTATTTAAAAATTAAGCTTCCGGTTTCGGAGCATCTTTTGCTTTTAATGTTTTAGCAGCTTCAACCATTGTTTGAACTGCTTTTTCAGAATATTTTTCCTCAGGAATATCTTTCACAACGTAAGAAACATTTCCTATTTTCACAATTGAATAAAAATGGAATTCAGGATCCATAGTTTCAATTTGTTGCTCATAAAAAATCAGTGTAGAATCATCATTAATATAACGTTTTAATTTTTTTGGCTCTTCAGAGGAAATCATACTTTTCTGAAAGATCAAATCCGTCAACTCTCCTTCGCCTTCCTGAATTGAAATCTGGAATTCCTTTCCCACTTTAATTTCAGTGGCTCCCCATGATTGTTCAACCATTTCTAATTTCCCTTTTGTAGAATCAGGAACCATGATTGAAAGAGCGTTACCATTAATTTTTAATTGAACTTCCATCATTCCCGGAATTGCAACTGTCGTATCATCTGTTTTTGAACCGCCACAACTTGCAAAAAATATAATAGCCGGACTAGCTAGTAATAAAAGTATCTTTTTCATTTTAAATGATTTTGTTTGTTTAGTAAACAAATATAGGAATATATATAATTGTACAAACGTATCTTTTAATAAAGAATTAACAGGCAAGATTTCGCTCCGTTCAAAATTTAAATACATAGAATATAGAAAAAGGAAGAGAAGGCATAATTTAAGCATAGAAAACTTCGCTAAACGAAGTTTTTTCTATGTGTTTCTTTCATTTCCTTTAATAAGCCAAACAAAACAAGTTCTATGTGTTTAAAATTTTTGTTGTTATAATTGGGTGGGTGGCATAAGTCTAATTACATTCGTAGAAAATATACACTTGAAACTCTCATTCAAACCAAATACACTTTACTTTAAGCGTCCGTTTAAAATTGCTCATGGAGTTCGTACTTCCACTCCAATTGTAATTATAGAATTGGAACACGAAGGAATAATTGGTTATGGCGAGGCGAGTATGCCACCCTATTTAGGTGAATCTCATGAAACGGTTCTTGCTTTTTTAAAGAATGTATCTTTCCTATTAGAAAAACATAAAGATCCATTTCAAATCGAATCTATATTAATGGAGATTGATTTGTTTGCTCCTAATAATTCGGCTGCAAAAGCAAGTATCGATATTGCATTACATGATTTGATCGGAAAACTCAAAAACAAACCTTGTTGGCAATTATTTGATGCAGACAAAAACAACGCTTCATTTACGACTTATACTCTTGGAATGGATGAGCCAGAAGCAATAAAGCAAAAGATTGAAGACGGGAAGGACTTTAAGATATTAAAAGTAAAGTTGAATGGAGAGAACGATAAAGCGATAATAAACAATATAAGAAGCATCACAAATAAACCTATTGCAATCGATGTTAATCAAGGTTGGAAAAACAAAGAAGATGTATTAGAAATGATTTATTGGTTATCTGAAAAGAATGTATTGTTTATAGAACAAGCTTTAGCAAAACACAATCTGGAGGATGCTCATTGGTTATTTGAAAGAAGTCCATTACCATTATATGCAGATGAAAGCATTCAACGTTACAATGATATGGATAGAATGAAAGATTGTTTTCATGGTATTAATATCAAGTTAATGAAATGTACTGGAATGCATGAAGCATTTAAAATGATTAAAAGAGCACGTGAGTTAAATTTAAAAGTATTAATAGGTTGTATGAGCGAAACCTCTTGCGCAATTTCTGCCGCTGCTCAATTAAGTCCCTTTGCCGATTATGCCGATTTAGACGGAGCATTATTAATCAACAATAATTTATTTGATGGAATTACATTTATTGAGGGAAAGATTACTTTAAATGATATGCCAGGTATTGGGGTTGTACCTAAAGAAAATAATTAAACTTTACACTATCTATATACTTCGATTCGAAGTGTTTTGTATATATGAGTAATTGATTATAGTGAGGAAAGTAAAGTGCAAAAAAAAAGCCCCGAAGGGCTCTTTCTTACTTTTTCTTTTTAGCTGCTTTTTTCTTTGGAGCTGCTTTTTTCTTAGCTGCTTTTTTTGGAGCTGCTTTTTTCTTAGCTGCTTTTTTTGGAGCAGCTTTTTTTGCTTTTTTTGCCATGGTTTTTTTGGTTATTAAATTATTTGATACGAAGTAAGAAAAATATTTAACACAAACGAAAAAAATCGTGTTTATTTTATTAACATTGAATTGTTCATATTGTTAATATCCTCCTTCTGAGATTTTGTGATTTTATACTTTTAAATCTTGGATTTGTAAAATATTTTTCGTGAAAAATATTTTCTATTATTTTTGTGCCTCTGTAGTAATTGATTTTACAATATGTACAGAGAAATAAAAAATAATATTTTTTCTTTTATTTTTTATTTAGAATTTTTTTCTTTCAAAACCAGCATCTTTTTTGACTGAATATTGAGTCGAAATAAGATCGAAATCAGCATAAATTATTTTTCATGAATATTGAATTATTTTCTGAAAATGGTGTCTTTTTATGTTTTTCAATAAAAATGAATGAAATGTCAAAGAGCGAAAATGTATGATGAAATGAAAAATTAATTGCAATTTTTTTACTCAAAAAATTATTTTACGCGTTCTAATAAGGCCATATAAAATCCATCAGCATGATATACTTCTGGTGAATAACGTTTTTCTCCAAGTAAATTCCATTTATCTCCAACCACATTTAAAAACCATTTCACTTGATCTTCACCTTCTGAAGGTAAAATACTACAAGTAGCATATACCATCTTGCCACCAACTTTAGTTATATCCGAAAAATTAGTCAATATCTCTTTTTGAAGAGTCTTTACTCTTTCTATCTCAGCTAATGTTAACTTCCATTTGCTATCTGGATTTCTTCTTAATACTCCTAAACCAGAACATGGAACATCTAATAACAATCTGTCAGCAGTATCTTTCAATCGTTTGGTTACTTTTGAAGAATCAATCTCTCTTGTTTCAACAATGCGAACATCTGCTCTTGCAGCTCGTTTTTTTAATTCTTCTAACTTTCTTCCTTTCACATCCAATGCAATAATGCGTCCTTTGTTTTTCATTAAAGATGCTAAATGCAAAGTTTTTCCTCCCGCTCCGGCACAAGCATCCACAACTCTCATTCCTGGTTGTACATTTAAAAATTCAGATACCATTTGAGAGGATGCATCCTGTACTTCAAACAATCCTTTATGAAATGCTTCTGTTCTAAAAACATTACGCTGGAATTTTAATTCAACTGCATCGGGCGACCAAGAGATCAATGTGCTCTCCATAATATTTTCTGCTTCCAAAGCAGCTTGCAATTCTTTTGGATTTGTTTTTAATGAGTTTGCTCTTAATACAACGGTCGGTTTTTGATTTAAAGCTCTGATCACTTTATCCCACTCTTTACCAATCTCTTTCGCTCCTATTTCATCCAACCAATCTGGAATAGATTCTCTTATTTTTCTAATCTTATGAAATTTCTCGAGTTGAGATACAATCTTCTTTTCATTTAATCCTTTAAAGTAATTACTTTCAGGTAAAGTATATCCATCAAAAACCAAATAGGTTCCAAATATCATCCAAAGGTTTCTATCCGATAGTTTTGCTGTTTCTTCTAAGCCTGCCGATACATATAATAATCTCCAATTACGAACCATGTCGTAAGTAACATCGGAAACAAAACCGCGCTCACGAACATCCCAATACTTATTTGCTTTCATTACTTTTTCAATTGCCTTGTCCGCATATTCGTTTTTTTCAAATATGTCTTTTAGCGCAGTAAAAATTGCCTTAATATGAAAGGAGTGGTGCTTTAAATAAAATTCTTTAGCCATGATGCAAATATACGATACAGATAACGAATCTATAGGAATATTAAGAATAAAGGAGTTTTAAATTATTTGACGAAATCAGCTCTTTTTTACCCTTGCCCTAAACTCTTTACCGATTCCGATAAATGTTTGATGATTGAGTGGGAACTCAAAAAACACATGAAGCATACTTAATAAGAACAAAGCATAGAATCCTATCTTATAACTGAAGGCGTATAGTACAACCGATAAAATCCACAATACCAAAATAATCGTCATACGTTGTTTTGAAATTTCATTCCATTTGATAACTGTGGTTTTAGAAAACCAGTTCAAATAATGATAAGTGTATGCAAAAGCAATAAAACGCATAATTGCTAAAGCATTAAAATCATAATATAACATTGTACTATCTGTTGGGGCCATCGTCCCAAATCCAAATGCACTATATAAGCTGATATTTAAAAATTTGAAAAAGGCATAGGCTTTCTTCCCATATTCGGTAACTGCCATTCCAAAATTATCGGGGATATAAATGAAACAAACAACCGCACAAAGCACAAATACAATAAACGAAATTATCCCAGACATGCTTTTGCCTTTTAAAGCTCCAAACAAGATAAATCCTCCTGTAAAAAAATAAACATGGATTATGGTAGGCAACCAAATTGCGAAAAGCAAATAAGGGAAGTTGGGGTATTGGTTGAAACTAAAAATCATAGATGCCATAAATGCCAACACTACAAATAAAAGCTTAACAGCTATTTTTTGCGTGTATAAAATCACCAAAGCATATATAAATCCAGAAAACAGAAAACTAGCAACTACTGAATTAAACTTCGATTGCTGGTTAAACATCCCAACGGTAATTCCAAGAACAAGCAATACAAAAATCCAAATATCGCTTTTCGATTTTATGAAATAGCTTTTCTTTTCCAACCAGGAAATTTCGGTGAGATAGTGTAGGGGTCCCAAAAAAGCGTAAGAGAATAAAAACACTTCAAAAGGTAAAATATAGGCAGCAACCAGACTAATAATCATCAAACCAATATTGATGTAATTAATTCCATTGCTTGTTGTCAATCGAGAAAGTATTCCTGCTGAACTATTCATTTTTATTAATATTATTTATCGTATCGATAACAAAGTCTTCGACAGAGTTTATGGTGAGCGAAGTCGAATCCACTCAACCTGACGCACCCTTGTCACACTGAGCTTAGTCGAAGTGTATTACTTATTAAATTCATAATCTCTCTCCACCAAACAAATTCTTGACTTGCAATTCTGATATCATTCATTTCTTCCTTTTTCCTGAGCTATTAAATGTTCCGCATTCATTTTCCATTTACGAATCGAATCTAAACTGCTCCAATAAGAAAACTTAATCCCAATTTCTTCCTTTGCCGATTCTATTCCTAAAAATCCTTCTTGCTCTTTTGCGAGTTCTAACATTCTGTCTGCCATACTTTCATAACCTTCTCTAACTTCTTTTCCAATAGATGTAAAAATAACGGCATAATAAGTAGTACTTGGAGTTTTTGCTATCATTAGTCTATAAATATTCTATCCTTACCATCAAAATATGGCGACTGCACCGATAATACTTTTACTGGAATAGACGAAGTTACTTTTAAAGAATGAACAGTATTCATGGGAATAAAAATGATATCACCCTTTTTCACTTTAAAGGTTTTATCACCTAATAACATTTCTCCTTCCCCTTCTAATATGTACACATTTTCGGTATGCGTTGCGTGTTTATGCTTTTTGACGTCCTTTTTGATAAAGATAACAAAACTGCTACTTAATGCATCGGAGGCAACCATTCTACTATATATTCCGTCATAGTTAAGAGGAGCTTTTATGGTATCCAAAGATTGGAGTTGTGCTTCTGCGAATAAAGGAATTGCAAACAACAAAAGGAAGAATAGGTTTTTCATTTGAAGTTGATGATGCACAAATATAATCAAAAAGCGACTTGTCTTAAATCAATAAGACAAATCGCTTTTAAAACTATTTTATCAAACAACTACTTCCCTGCTTTCACTCTAATCCCCTCCGAGTTACTTGAAAATTCAGGAGCATACATACATTGAATAGAAGTTATTCCGTTTGAGAAATTACCATTGTGTGTTACTACCATCGGATATTCAAAAACGTATGTTCCTTTCGGTAATCTGTCGAAGAAGAAATTGGTTGCAGCATCTCTTGTACTTTCATAATAACCCAATCCATCTTGCCATTTGTATGTTGAGATGACATTTGTTGGTTCAAAACCGGATGCTCTCATATCTTTCATTTGAACATATTCCATATCTCTATCCACACGCAACTCAATTCTAACTTTTATCTTATCTCCAACTTTCAATAATGTTTTTTCAGAGATTGGTTCAATCACTGGACCTGAATCTGTATTTTTTTGCAAGAACAATTGTTTTTTCAAAACCAATGGTGTTTTTGATGGAGTGATTTTATCCAACTGTTCAAAATATTGCCAATACACTGCTCCCCAACTTACACCTGCATCTTTTTTCACAACCGTAATTTCTCCCATGTTTGCTTTAATGTCAGAACCACTCCAAGATGTTTTGAAATATCCTGTTCCTGCTTCTTGTTTTACACCATCCAATTTTTTAGGATCAACCTTTATATCACCCATCGTAATGTCCACATTTGTTTCTGTAGCCAACCAATCTGTTCCTCTTAATAACAATGCATACACTGCTTCAGTTGTTGCTTTGGTTGTTTTCCAATCTTGTGTTTGTTTTGATTTTAATAACCAAACTTTCATATCGTCCACAGCTTTTTTATCGTTATTGATTTCGTCAAATGCTTCAATCAATAAAGCTTGTGCTTCAATTGGTGCTTGATACCAATAATAACCTCCATAATTTTCTTTCCAATACATTCCCATCTCTTCACTATTTAAAGAATTCTCTTTTATAGATTTCAAAATCTCTTTCGGAGTCACTTTATCATCATAGCGGTTTAATGCTAATGCAATCATTCCTTGCATGTATCTTCCGTTATCTAACCAATATTTTTTTGCCTGACCTTTATAATAATCGAATGCTTTTTGATTACGATTGTCAATTGGTACATCTTTGAAATAACTTCTCGCATATAAATATTGGATTTGAGAATAGCTTAAATGATTCTTTTCGATGTTTGCTTTATCGTGTTTCAAAATCCATTCGTAATCTTCACGAATGCGATTATCCAAATATCTCGCTCCGTCTTTTACCATCTTCCAAACTTTTGCATCCTCTCGTACATTTTTTACACCGAGTTTATCAAGATGTCCCATTCCCGTAACAATGTGTTGAGTAATGTAACGATCATCGCGCATTCCTTCAAACCATGGGAATCCTCCGTTTGGTGTTTGCATTTTCTCTAATTTCTTAAGCGCTCTTGCCAGCTCGCTACCCATCTTATTTAAATCGAATAAAAGAGCAACACGTTTTTTACGCTCTGATTCATCTTTTGCTTCCAACACCCAAGGAGTTTCTTCCAACATCAACGATTTCAATTCTTGATTTTTCTCCAGATTAGATAAAAGCGCTTTCGAAACATCCCCCTTGCCCCCTTCTAAGTGGGACATATTTCGCCATGAATCAAATACTGCTTTAATTTTCGGTGATGAATTAGCAATGTGTGAGGCAATACTGTTTGCATAAAAACGAGAGAACGTTTGTTCTGAACATTCGTATGGATATTCCATTAAGTATGGAAGTGATTGTATTGCATACCAAGCTGGATTTGCAGTAAACTCTAATGTTACTTTATGATTTCTTAAAGTTGTTGAACCATTGCTTTGGTTAATCAATTTTTCGAAGCGGAATGTTTTTGTTTGGTTACCACGAATTGGCAACGGCATCGATTCGGTTACCAACATTCTGTTTGTTAAAACGGGTAATGCCATTTCTTCACCATCCGTAAAGTTTCCTGCTTTTGCAACTACTTTATAAGTGATGGCGCCAACACCTTCTGGAATAGAAATATTCCATGTTACGATTGTACTTTTTCCTTTTGCAGCTGTAAAATCTCTTTCACCTATCGTTGCAAATTTTCCATGAAGTGCTTCTACCATAGTAGTGGTAATTTCTTTCATGGTTGTTGCATCATATAAAAAGATGTCTGCCTTACCAACCAAATCACCTTCTGATAAATTTTGAATTTTAGCACTGAATTCCATTTTATCATTTTCGCGGAAAAAACGTGGAGCATTTGGAACAACCATTAATTCTTTTTGTGTCACCAATTCTTTTTCGATGTTTCCAAATTTTAAATCTTTGGTGTGAGCAAAGCCCATCATTTTCCATTTTGTTAATGCTTCAGGAATAGTAAATTTCACAATCACATTTCCATCTTTATCGGTTTCTAAAGTTGGATAGAAAAATGCAGTCTCCGCAAAATTACTTCGTGCTGCGACTTTCGACATATCTTCTCCACCCTTTTTACCATCTCCCGGCATAAAACTCGCAAAATCCCCATTCATTGATTCGGTTGTTGCCGTTGTTACATCGGAAATTGTGTTTCCTCCAATCAATCCTAAGTTTGCTTTCCCACCACTTTCCTTTTTATCTTTATTTTTTCCAGAATCTTCTCTTTCCAGCGATTTTTCTTCATCTGCCATCGCGGCTCCAGAAGCTGCAACTGGAGCAGATTTTGAAGCCATTCTATTTCTGCTTCCCCTATAATTGCTTTCGTTTCCATCATAATCATCGTAATAACCATAATTGCCATTGCTATATCCAAACCAATTTAATTGATCATAATACTTGTAAGCTCCGTAAGGATATTTATTCCAATCCATACTGTACAATTGTGCATTTACAATTCCGAATCCGCTATTTGTTTCCCAATATAAATTCGAATAGTAATTATTATAGATATTAAAATACCAATTGTTTGGTTTGAATGCATCCAAAGAAGCATCATACAAAGCAGCCATCATTTCAGCAGCTACCTTATCTCCTTTTCTATCCTTGATTTTTATTTTCCATTCTTCGTTTTGTCCAGGCAACAATTTGTTGCGGAAGGTTTCAAACTCTATATCTAATTCTTTGTTTGTAAACGGAACAGTAAATACTCCGTTTTGAGAATACACTCTGTTATTTTTGACAAACACATAATGGAAAGAAAAATTACCACGATGTTTTTCTTCAATCGGAATCTCAATTAATTTTTGTTCTTTGTTAAGGGTGATAAATTCCTTTTTTACGATTTCTCCTTTGTG
>CAMCUO010000008.1 GCA_945879015.1 Chitinophaga pinensis
AAGAAATAAAACTTATGGAATCACCAGTGTTTTGCTTCAAGCATTCTATGATATAGAATATTTATTTACTGTTGACGCAAGTGTATTTAATCCGCCACCACGAGTTCAATCTGCTGTTATCCGTTTAACGCGAAATGCCGTTCAACAATTGGATTGCAATGAAAAATTATTCAAGCAAGTTGTAAAAGCAGGATTTAATCAACGTAGAAAAACATTGCGAAATTCTATCAAAGCATTCAAATTAAAACCCGAATTTTTAGACCATAAATATCTAACACAAAGAGCCGAAGAATTATCGGTTGCCGATTTTGTAAATCTTACAAATATGGTAGAAGTTTAAATTTGCGTTAAACCTACGCTCCAATAAGGATAAATCTTACCTTTGCCACCGAAAATCTCATAATACTTGAATAGGTGCAATTTGAATTAACAGACGAATTTTTACAAAAACTCCGTGAAGCCATCAGTGCTCGTAACGGAG
Source organism: Chitinophaga pinensis (assembly GCA_945879015.1). Taxonomy (GTDB): domain Bacteria; phylum Bacteroidota; class Bacteroidia; order 2-12-FULL-35-15; family 2-12-FULL-35-15; genus 2-12-FULL-35-15. The sequence goes on from CAMCUO010000008.1 coordinate 482, forward strand.
CATTTGTCGTGGAGCAATTCAAAGAGCTATATCCGCCTGATATTGCCGTTATCTTTAATGAACTACAAAAGGAAGAAGCAAAATATGTTTATTCACAACTAGATGAACAAATTGCGGCCGATGTATTGGTTGAATTGGATGATGATGTTCGTGAAGATTTCTTAGCATCGCTTACATCAAAAGAAATTGCCGAGCATATCGACAATATGGATTCGGATGATGCGGCTGACGTTATTGCGGAATTACCTGATTCGGTTCAAGATGAGGTATTGTCTCATATGGAGGACAGTGAGCAAGCAAGCGACATTGTTGAACTGTTAAATTATGATGAAAATACTGCTGGTGGTTTAATGGCTACTGAGTTGGTGCGTGTTCATGTAAATAGTAATTCCATTGAATGTGTGCGTGAAATTCGTGCTCAAGCAGATGCAGTAGAAAATATTTACGCTATATATGTTGTAGATGATGATGAAAAATTAGTCGGTTTGTTGTCATTAAAAAAATTAGTTATTTCTCCTGCCAATTCTAAAATTGCTGACATCTATGATCCTAAAATCATTTCTGTAAAAACAAATACAGATGTTGAAGAAGTTGCCAACATTATGGACAAATATAATTTGGTTGTATTACCTGTTATAGATGCTTTGGGAAGATTAGTCGGACGAATTACTGTTGATGATGTTGTAGATGTAAGAAGAGAAGAAGAAACGGAAGATCTTCAGAAGATGGCGGGTATGGAAGCCTTGGATGAACCTTATATGAATGTTTCTATATGGGGAATTTTGAAAAAGCGTGCTGGTTGGTTGGTGATTTTATTTTTAGGAGAAACTTTAACTGCAACTGCAATGGGTTTTTTCGAAAATGAAATTGCAAAAGTGGTAATCCTCTCACTATTTGTTCCTTTAATTATTTCTAGCGGAGGAAATACAGGTTCACAAGCATCTACTTTAGTAATTCGTTCATTAGCATTGGGAGAAATCACCATTCGAAATTGGTGGGCAATCATTAAACGTGAAATAAAAGTTGGATTTATTCTCGGATTAATGCTTGGATTAATTGGTTTTTTAAGAGTCGCCGTTTGGTCTCAATTCACAAACATTTATGGTCCGCACTGGATGGAAATTGCTCTTACTGTAGGAACATCTCTTGTTGGAGTTGTTTTGTGGGGAAATATCATAGGTTCCTTATTCCCATTGATTTTAAAACGATTCGGTTTTGATCCTGCTGTATCCTCTGCACCTTTTGTTGCTACATTAGTAGATATAACTGGTTTAATTATCTATTTTAGTGTTGCTTCACTCCTATTGGGGCACGTTTTGATGTAAATTACCTTCCCGAAACCCAAATAATTAGCCTTTTTTGTTTGCTTTTCCACTTTCTTTAGTATAATTTAGTTCCTCTCTAATTAATCTAAAGTCCAATGAAAAAAATCATTACCCTCTTTTCTTTTATTATTGCAACAGCGCTAGCAATAGCAGGAACACCTACCAAAATTAAATTAGTAAACACGGCTAATGGTGTTACAACAATTCAATTCACACCTGGTAGTCCAATATTTAAAAATGTAACTACTTCAAGAGGTGTTTCACAAATTGTGACACTCGATAAAGGAACAACTCTTTTAGTTGAAGGTGCTCCCGATATGGAAAAACTTACTACATCGTTAATCATTCCTGATTTCGCGAAAATGGAAGTTAATGTAGTATCTAGTAATTATTATGATTTGACTGGAATTGATATCGCTCCTTCAAAAGGAAATTTGAAAAGAAATATCGACCCTGCAAATATTGCTTATGCTTATGGTGCAATGTACGGACAAAGTAATTTTTATCCTTCAACTATCGCCAACCTAAACAAGCCTTATATATTAAGAGACAACAGAGCACAAACAATAAGTGTTTGTCCTTTTCAATACAATCCTATTACAAAAGTATTGCGCGTTTACACTGACATAGTTGTTTCTGTAAGTGTACAAAATTCTATGGGTGGCGAAAATGTATTCGAAAGAACTACTTCTGAAAAAATTGTGGATGCTGAATTTGAAGCTATTTACAAAAAACAATTTATTAATTACCAAGCACCTAGCAGAATGTATGTTCCTGTTTCAGAAAACGGCTCGATGCTTATTATTTGTTTCGATTCATTTGCTCCAGATATGGCAGCATTTGTGACTTGGAAAAATAAAAAAGGAATCAAAACAGAATTAGTTCTTAAATCAGTTGCTGGAACTACAGCTGCTGCAATCAAAACTTATATTACAAATTACTTAGCTACAAATCCTACTTTAAAATATGTTTTATTAGTTGGTGATGCTGCACAAATTCCTTCACCAGTTACAGCTTATGGCGACTCTGACAATAGTTATGGTTACCAAAGCGGAACAGATTCCTATCCAGAATTATTTGTTGGTCGTTTTTCTGCAACAACAAATACACATGTACAAATTATGGTGAATCGTACTGTTAACTACGAACAAACACCACAAGCAGGTGCAACATGGTATAAAAAAGGAATTGCGATTGCCTCGGATCAAGGTCCGGGTGATGATGCTGAGATGGATTACGAGCACCAACGTGGTTTACGCACACAATTAATGGCTTACACTTATAATAATTACAGCGAAAACTTTGATGGCTCACAAGGCGGAATTGATGTTGCTGGAAATCCATCAGCGGCTAGTATAGGTTCACAAGTTGATGCAGGTGTTGGTATTATAACTTATACTGGACATGGAAGTGATTTTGCTTTTTCAACTTCGGGATATTCTACAACAAACATTACTACTTTAAACAATACAACTGCTCATCCTTTTATTTGGTCTGTTGCATGTGTGAATGGAAATTTTGTTCCTAATACAACTTGTTTTGCTGAAGGATGGTTACGTGCAGGAACACCTGCTGCTCCAAAAGGTGCTTTGGCAACATTAATGGCAACAATCAATCAAAGTTGGAATCCTCCAATGGAAGGACAAGATGCAATGGTTGCAATTTTAGCCGAAAGTTCTGCTGGAAATATCAAACGTACTTTTGGCGGCTTGTCAATGAATGGCTGTATGCAAATGAATGATGCTTATGGTACAGCTGGAGATGAAATGACGGATACTTGGAATTTATTTGGAGATCCTTCTGTAATGGTATATACAGAAGCACCTCAACCAATGGTTACTTCTCACGTTCCTGCAACAGCAGTAGGAACAACTTCTATTGTTGTAAGTAACAACACTGTTAATGCACTTATTTGTTTATCTAAAGGTGGAGTTATTTTAGGAACAGGAATTTCAAATGGAACATCTGCAACTATAACTATTCCTTCTGCTACACCAGGAACAATAGATGTTGTGGCAACTGCATTTAATAAAATGCCTTACGCGGGAACTATTAACGTTGCTGGTGGTGTTGGGATTGCAGAAAATAATGCTGCTGATGCATTTGTTACTTTTCCAAATCCAGCTAACAATAGTTTAACTATGAATTATACATTTAACTCGTCTGAAAAAGTAAAATTAGCCTTGTATAATTCGCTTGGACAACAAATAATGATAGTAGCTGACATGATTACTCCTGCAGGCTTTTTTACTACAACTGTTGACATCAGCAATTTGGCTTCAGGAGTTTATTCTTGTAAATTAGAAACTGAAACTACAGTTATTACTAAGCAAGTCGTGATTCAAAAATAACATTCAAATTTATCTTTTACGAAACAGGGGCTTAGGTCCCTGTTTTATTTACATTTGACCTTATAGAAACATCCATTGAAATGAAAATACTTTTCATCGACTCCAATCATTCTTTGTTACACGAAATGCTTTTAAAGGCAGGACATACGTGTGACTTAAATTATTCTTGGACCAAAGAAGAAATTGAAAACAATATTCATTTGTACGAAGGTGTTGTAATTCGGAGCAAAATAAAAATCACTAAAGAAATTATCGACAAAGCAGCAAAGCTAAAATTCATTGCTCGAGCCGGAGCGGGAATGGAAAACATAGATGTGGCTTATGCTGAAAGTAAAGGAATAAAATGTTTGCATGCACCCGAAGGAAATAAAGATGCGGTTGCCGAACAAGCATTAGGAATGTTATTGTGTTTGTTTAATAATTTATTCAGAGCAAACAAAGAAGTGCGTGAAGGGAAATGGATTCGTGAAGCAAATCGTGGTGTTGAATTGATGGGAAAGACAGTTGGAATTATTGGGTATGGAAATATGGGGAGCGCTTTCGCAGAGCGATTAAAAGGATTTGGTGTGAATGTATTGGCATACGATAAGTATAAGAAAAACTTTGGAAATGATTTTATCAAAGAAACTACACTTGAAGAAATTTTTAAAAATGCAGATGTATTAAGTTTGCATATTCCACTTACTGATGAAACAAATTATCTAATCAATGATGCTTTCATCAATAAATTTTCGAAGAACATTTATGTCATCAATACTGCAAGAGGAAAATGTTTGAACACTTCCGATTTGGTTAAAAATTTAAAATCGGGAAAAGTATTGGGAGTTTGTTTAGATGTATTGGAATACGAAATGGTTTCATTTGAAGCATTGGACACGAAACAACTTCCTGAAGCTTTTCAATATTTGATTCAATCAGATACAGTGGTCTTATCTCCTCACATTGCTGGCTGGACATATGAAAGCAATGAGAAAATTGCAAAGGTATTAGCTGAGAAGATTTTGTCCTTATAAAGGCTTCACGACCAACTGCACGGTATACCTACTCTTCACTTCCAACAATATTTTTTTGTCAATGGCTACTCTATCAATAGTCGCTTGGTCGTAATAACGAATAGTGATTAACTCTAAATTATCATTGTACAATACACGATATTGTTTTTGAAGTGTCTTAATTAAATCAGGAAGTTTACGTTCATCTGCATCTACACTCACGGAAAAACTGATGGCAGAATTTTGCATCACATTTACTTTCACTTGTCTTTCGGAAAATAAATTAAAAATATCACTGAAATTTTCTTCTGCAATAAATGAAAAATCTTTTGGAGAAATAGAAATCAATACCTGATTCACTTTAAAAATAAAACACGGAATCGGTAATGGTGATTGTATTTCATTAATGATTGTTCCTTTTTCTGAAGGATTCAAAAAAGACTTTACTAAAAGAGGAATTTTTTTATTCTGTAAGGGTTTGATTGTTTTCGGATGAATGACTGTAGCTCCGTAATAAGCCAGCTCAATTGCATCTTGATAAGAAATTTGATCTAACTTTTTAGTTTCATCAAACCACTTCGGGTCAGCATTCAATACCCCCGGAACATCTTTCCAAATTGTTACACTTTCTGCATTGGTTGTATAAGCCAATATGGCTGCTGTATAATCCGAACCTTCTCTTCCCAATGTTGTGGTGAAATTTTCAGATGTGCCACCAATAAATCCTTGTGTAACGATGATTGCTCCGTCATCCCGCTTATCCCCTTCTAAGGGGGACTTGATAGCGGTCATTAAATGTTCATTCACTAATGTTTGTGTCAACTCCCAATCTACTTTTCCTTCACGATAAGTATTATCTGTCTGAATAAAATCACGAACATCTTTCCACTTACTGTTCAATCCCGCTTCTTTTAAATAAGCATGTACAATTTTTGTAGAAACAATTTCACCCAAGCTTACAATCTTATCATACTCATAATTGTAATTTTCAGTTGGAGTATCATCCACAGCCCAATCTAACTCCACAAAGGTGTTACTGATTTCATTATAAATTGGATGATCTTTAGAAGGAAACAGCTCTTCAATAATATCAAAATGATACTTTTTTATTTCTGCCAACACTTTTGAAGCATCTTCCTTTTTATCTCCAGCATTTTTTGCTGGATAAAAAATAGCATCAGTCAATCGTTCCAAAGCATTAGTCATTTTACCCATTGCAGAAACCACCACCAAAATATTTTCTTTTGGAAAAAATTTGAGAATGTCTGCTACGTTTTTTACAGCCTTAGCATCCTTCACCGATGCCCCACCGAATTTGAATACCTTCATAAAATCAATTTTGCAATTATACAATAGGCAATAGGCAATTATATTCTACTGCAATTTTATTTCTCGTCCTTTCGAGTATATTTTTCAGGAAATGTCATCATGTGATTTAATAATTTCCCAACTTCTTCTGACCTACTAAGCAATTCGGTAAATTTTTCCTTTTCAATATATTCACAAGCTAAGGCATAATCAAGCCACACTTGAGTTTCGCTATTCTCCATATCTGCATCAGAAGTTTTACTTACAAAGTGTGCAGGATATTTTCTTTTTCTATAGCCTTCTCCAATATTTGAGCAAACTGATCGAGAACTTCTCCTTACCTGAGAAGAAAGAACAAATTTTTCATCTGGTGGAAATTTTTTTGTCAAATGAAACAACTCCATTGAAAGAGAAAAAGCTTTTTTATAAACTGTCAACTCCCTAAAACTACTATTGGCCATAAATTAATTTTATCCCTTTTTTATTTTATTCTTTAATTTTTTTTAATCTTTAATTGCATACTGCCTACTCTTTTCCAATTGCCTACTTTCTTAAATTGCTTACTGCCTGCTGAAAAATTGCCTACTTGTTAAAATAGGATTGAATATCATTCTCAGTAAGCTTACAATTCACCCATTCGCCATCAAAATGCGAATTTACTTTTTCATAAAACTTAATCGCTGGTTCATTCCACTCCAATACTTGCCATTCCATTCGACGTGCTTTCATCTCTTTCGCCACTTTCACCACTTCATCAAATAATTTTTTTCCAATTCCATATTTACGATGACTCTCAGTAACAATGATATCTTCCAAAAACACACATTTTCCTTTCCAGGTCGAATATTTGATATAATACAAAGATATTCCAACAATCTTACCTTCCGCTTCCGCCACAAAAAATTTAAAGATGGGATTATCGCCAAATCCATCACGCTCCATTTCTGCAATGGTAACAGCTACTTCATGAGGTGCTTTCTCATAAGTTGCCAATTCCTGTATCAATTCCAATACTTTCGGTAGGTCGGATTTTATACCCGTTCTAATGGTCATATTCATAGCCACAAAGTTATTTAATTCTTTGGTTTTTATCATCCAAAATTATTGCGATATTTGTGTAAATTCAAAATAAACAAACAATGAGCAGAGTTAAAACGTTAGGACAATTTATTATTGAAAAACAAGCTGATTTTCCCTACGCAAAGGGTGAATTATCAAGGCTTTTAAGAGATATTGCTATTGCATCAAAAATCGTAAATCGTGAGGTGACTAAGGCTGGATTGGCAGATATATTGGGAGATGCTGGGGAAATAAATATTCAGGGTGAAAATGTAAAGAAATTGGATGTTTTTGCCAATGAGCAATTTATTGCTGCATTAAGTGTAGGTGGAGAATGTTGTGCTATTGCCTCAGAAGAAAACGAAGACATCATTATTATAGATAACGAAGTTTCTAAAAATGCAAAATATGTTGTGGCAATGGATCCTTTGGATGGTTCTTCCAATATTGATGTGAACGTTTCTATCGGAACCATTTTCTCTATTTACAGAAGAACTTCATTAACTGGACCAGGCACATTAGAAGATTTTATGCAACGCGGAACCGAACAAATTGCTGCCGGGTATGTTATTTATGGCTCTTCTTGTATGATGGTTTATACAACTGGAAAAGGTGTAAACGGATTTACCTTAGATCCTTCTATCGGAGAATTTTGTTTGTCGCATCCAAACATGCAAACTCCTAAACAAGCTAAAACTTATTCTATCAACGAAGGAAATTATGTTCACTTTCCTGAAGGAGTAAAAAAATATCTTAAATATTGTCAAGAAGAAGACGATGCAACAAATCGCCCATACTCTTCTCGTTATATTGGTTCAGGTGTTGCAGATATTCATAGAAATTTAATTACTGGTGGTGTTTATATTTATCCAACAACATCAAAATCTCCGAAAGGAAAACTACGTTTATTATATGAATGTAATCCACTAGCATTTATCTTAGAACAAGCTGGCGGAAAAGCAACAGATGGTTTTAAGCGTATAATGGAATTGGATTTAAAAGAATTACATCAACGTACGCCTTTATTTTTAGGTTCTGCTGATATGGTTGATTTAGCTTGCGACTATATGAAAAAATATTCGCTTACTGAAAAGGTTTAGTAAATACGAATAAGAGTTCTCGATAGTGTCTGCTTCAACGCAGAATGCTCGAACTGACTACACAAATGTCATCTCGACACAATTTTTGTCATTTCGCGCGCAGTCGAGAAAAAACTATATAATACGGTCGTTGACCGATGAAGTGACGAAGGAAGATATATTACGGAAGTACGGAGAGTCTGCTAACAATTCTTCACTAATACAAGAATTGACTGGGAATGCTACGCGCGTTCAGCTCAAAAGTGTAATTGGTGCTGGAATTTCCTTCATTGCTGCGGCTGCTTATCAGCACATTCACAAAACAAATTTATTTATTCTTGCCGACAAAGAAGAAGCCGCCTATTTTCTCAACGATTTGGAAAATTTATTAGGCGAACAAAATGTCTTGTTCTTTCCTGCTTCTTATCGAATGCCATACGAACACGAAGAAATTGATAACGCAAATATTTTATTACGTGCCGAAGTTTTAAATAAAATCAATACTGGCAAAAAACATATTTGTGTTGTTACTTATCCAGAAGCACTCACCGAAAAAGTTGTAACAAAAACACATCTTACCAAAAATACCTTAGCACTAAAACAAGGTGAAAAAATTTCTATCGAATTTATTATCGATGTTTTAAATGAATACGATTTTGAGCGCGCAGATTATGTTGTTGAGCCGGGTCAGTTTTCGGTACGAGGTGGAATTGTAGATATATTTTCTTTTTCGAATGAATATCCCTATCGTGTTGAATTTTTAGGAAACGATGTTGATTCAATAAGAAGTTTTGATCCAATATCTCAACTGTCGGTCCACAAAGTTACTTATTGCAATATCATACCAAATGTGCAAAAAAAATTGTTGCAGGAAAGCCGACAAACATTTTTTGAATTTATTCCCGAAACTTCTGTCATTTGGTTCAAACATTTTCAGTTAACTCTTGACAGAATTGAAAAAGCATTTGAGTTGGCCGAAACCGGCTTCAACAAGCTTGAATCGGTGATTGAACAATTACCTCCTAATGAGTTGTACATTCATAAAGATGTTTTCAGCAAACAAGTATTGGGCTTTCCAGTAGTTGAATTCGGAAATCATTTTTCGTTGGCTCCAACAAAAACTATTACTTATAATTTTTCTCCTCAACCTAGTTTTAATAAAAATTTTAGTTTTTTATTAGACAATTTAAATGCAAATACAAAAAACGGATATGAAAATATCATATTCGCAGAAAATCATAAACAGATTGAAAGACTTTATGCCATATTTGAAGACATTGGAAAAGTTTCTAAAAACGAATCAAGTTTGCCATTTGTGGAAGGCTGGGCTCCATTTCACGAAGGATTTATCGATAACGAATTAAAACTTGCTTGTTATACCGATCATCAGATTTTCGACCGCTTTCACCGTTTCAGATTAAAAAGTAGTTTTTCAAAAAAAAATGAAGCACTTACATTAAAAGAACTCAAAGGATTAAATCCAGGAGATTATATCACACATATTGATTATGGTGTTGGTCGATATGGTGGATTAGAAACAATTGAAGTGAATGGAAAAACTCAAGAGACTATTCGATTGGTTTACAAAGATTACGACATCGTAAATATTAGTATTCATTCTTTACATCGTATTGCAAAATATTCGGGCAAAGAAGGTGCTGAACCAAAAATAAACAAACTCGGAACAAATACTTGGGCAACTTTAAAACAAAAGACGAAGAAAAAAGTAAAAGAAATTGCTTACGATTTAATTCAACTCTACGCAAAACGGAAAGCTTTAAAAGGTTTTCAATATAGTCCAGACACCTATTTACAAAACGAACTCGAAGCATCTTTTATTTATGAAGATACTCCTGATCAAATCAAATCCACAGCTGATGTAAAAAAAGACATGGAAAGCGAATGGCCAATGGACAGACTCGTTTGCGGAGACGTAGGATTTGGAAAAACAGAAGTAGCAGTTCGTGCTGCATTCAAGGCTGTATGCGACAGTAAACAAGTTGCGATTTTAGTTCCAACAACCATTCTTGCATTACAACATTTTAAAACATTTAAAGAACGTTTAAAAGATTTGCCTTGTACTGTGGATTACATCAATCGTTATCGTTCTGCAAAACAACAAAAAGAGACATTAGAAAAAGTTGCTGAAGGGAAAGTTGATATTTTAATTGGTACGCATGGCATTGTTGGCAAAGGAGTAAAATTCAAAGACCTTGGATTAATTATTATTGATGAAGAACAAAAATTCGGTGTTGGAGTGAAAGATAAATTGAAAACAATCAAAACAAATGTAGATACACTTACATTGACTGCAACTCCTATTCCGCGCACTTTACAATTTTCAATGATGGGGGCCCGTGATTTATCGGTTATCAATACACCTCCACCTAATCGTTATCCAGTACAAACCGAGTTGCATACTTTTAATGAAGAAATTATTCGTGATGCAGTGACTTTTGAAATTTCCCGAGGCGGACAAGTATTTTTTGTTCACAACCGAGTGCAAAATATAATGGAAGTAGCAGGAATGATTCAACGATTATGTCCGGATGCAAAAGTAGCAATTGGTCACGGACAATTAGAAGGTGATAAATTAGAACAAGTGATGTTAGATTTTGTGGAAGGAGAATTTGATGTGTTGGTTGCCACAACAATAATTGAAGCAGGCTTGGATATTTCCAATGCAAATACGATCATCATCAACCAAGCACATCTGTTTGGCTTGAGTGATTTGCATCAGATGCGTGGACGTGTTGGCCGTTCCAACAAAAAAGCTTTTTGTTATTTGTTAACTACTCCGGTTTCCTTATTAACTCCCGAAGCACGCAAACGATTAAAAGCCATTGAAGAGTTTTCCGACTTAGGAAGTGGATTTAGTATTGCGATGCGCGATTTGGATATTCGTGGAGCAGGAAATTTATTGGGTGGTGAACAAAGCGGTTTCATCAATGAAATTGGTTTTGAGATGTATCAGAAAATTCTGGATGAAGCCATCATGGAATTGCGAATGGAACATGAAGAATTAAATATCGCAGACACCTTAAGTGGTAACCCTGAGCGGAGTCGAAGGGCGGCCAATCAAAAATTTGTAAGCGATTGTGTGATCGACACCGATATGGAAATACTTATTCCAGATGAATACGTAAACAACATTACTGAGCGATTGAATTTATATCGTGAACTAGATGATTCTTTTTCAGAAGAAGGATTAACAAAATTTGAAGCACAACTAAAAGATAGATTTGGCCCCGTTCCCGAACAAGCATTAGAATTAATTCACACTATTCGTTTGCGCTGGCTGGCAATGGAAATTGGTTTTGAAAAATTATTATTGAAGAACAACCGAATGGTGGGCTATTTTCTTCAGAACCAAAAATCACCTTATTATCAAAGCGAAACATTTACCAAAGTGTTGAAATTTGTGCAGCACAATGGCCGAGTTTGTAAAATGAAAGAGAACAATGGAAAATTAAGTTTAACTTTTGAAAATATGAAATCCATTGAGGATGCTATTGTTGTGCTAAAACCCATCTTGGTTTGATGTAAGCTGTCAACAAACCCTCCCCCACTAACTATCAATATTTCCCTTTCATCGAAAGTTCAAGTTTAGTTTCTGTTTGGTCTGTAATTTTATATCAAACTAAACCCCCAGAAATCATGAGTTATTCCACTATCAAATCCATCATTTTGGTTGATGATGACCAAGATGACCTTTATTTTTTTTCAAAAGCTCTAGAAGAGTTTGACGTAGAAATTGACTTGATAACTGCTACAGATGGCATGTTGGCATTTGAAAAATTGAAGACCAGAGTTCCAGATGTTATTCTTCTTGACTTGAATATGCCTCGCATGAATGGCATGGCATTTTTGAAATCCATAAAAAAAATCAAACACCTGAAAGATGTTCCCTTGATTGTTTATAATACCCACATCAGCGTCTTTGATGAAACCGAAGCAATAAAATTAGGTGCCTATGCAGTGTTTGTTAAGCCAGCCGACTTTGATAAAACTGTAAAAACCATTTCTGGGATCTTAGGAATGAATTTTATCAGAATGACGGGCTAATTTTTCCCTCTGTATCTTTTTTACTACCCCTGCATTATGAGTTGAAAAAGTATTCACCTCTAAAACTAAATTTTATGAAAAAGAGTTTAAATGTAGTGGGATTCATATCGGCATTGCTGATGTTATCAACTGTAGTAATGAAAACAAATCATCTTCCCGGAGCTAGTATATTTATGGTTTTATCGGGAGTAGCGTTAAGCATTTACTTGCCTTTCTTTGTTTTGTATAAACCAGATGAAGCATCTAACACTGGAAAAAATGTTGCAGGAATTGTCGGAGCCATTTCAGGATCGGTAATTAATTTAGGAATTACTTTTAAATTTCAGCATTGGCCTGGAGCAGGTGTGATGATTGTTTTAGGTCTAAGCACTTTTGCATTGGTTTTTATGCCGATGCTATTAAAACAAAAACTCAAAGGAGAAGCCTCAGAACGCAAAACTTTAATGAATACATTAGGCGCAGCTGGATTAACTTTATTTGCATTAGGTATTTTATTTAAAATACAACACTGGCCTGGTGCAGCAATTATGCTGGGATTAAGTGTATTCCTTTTATTCTTCGGATATTTTTTAATGTACCTGTCGGATAAAACAATTGATTCAGAAGCAAAAACAAGCTATTTGCGAAAAGCATTTCTTTCTATCATTATTGGTTGTATGGTCACAACATTAATTTTGTTGTCGTTGAATAAACCAATCTTAAAACAATATCCAGAAGGACAAGAGGTGGCGGAGACAGTAGACAGTAGACAGTAGACAAAAGTCAAAAGAGGAAAAAGTTAAAAGTCAAAAGAAAAAAGGAAGAAATAAAAAAGGTCGAGTTCCTAATGTGTAGGACTCGACCTTTTGACTTTTGAATTTTTCCTCTTTTAACTTCTTACCCCATACTATTAGCAATCGCACTAAACGTTACATCGTTTTTTCCAAGTTTGGAAATAATACTCATGTGAGATTTAAATGCTGTCCAAAAAGTATCATTATATATATAAGGAACACCAAACTCTTTTGCTGTTGCTTCTACAATCGGAGCAATTTCAGGATAATGAACGTGACAAATACGAGGGAACAAATGATGTTCTGTTTGATAATTTAATCCACCAACATAATAGGTGATTAGCCAACTGTTTCTTGAAAAATCGGCAGTAGTTTCCATTTGATGGATCGCCCATTCGTTTTGAATATTTCCTTTTTCATCGGGATTAGGGAATTTTGCTTCTTCAACCACATGAGCTAGTTGGAATACAATACTCAAAATTAATCCAGCAATGGTGTGCATGATCAAAAATCCTAAAAACACTTGCATGAATGTTAAGTTAAAAAACAACATTGGAAGCACAAACATGTAAGTAAAGTAAACTCCTTTCCAAAAGATGAGTTGCATTAAAGTAATGAACTTTTGGGAGCCACTATCACGGTGCTGACCTTCTTTATTGAATTGGATGTATTGAACAAAATCCTTTGCAGTTATCCAATATAATGACATAATCGCATAAAAAACAAAAACATAAAATACTTGAAAACGTTGAACTTTCTTATAGTTTCCAGCCGGCGAAAAGCGCATGATTACTTTATTATCAATATCTCTATCGTGTTCATGAATATTGGTATAAGTATGATGCAGAACATTATGTTGTGTTCTCCAGTTACGGTTATCGCCACCAACTATGGTTAATGCTTGGGCAACCAGTTTATTAATAGCAGGATTTGCAGAATAGGCATCGTGATTGGCATCGTGCATTACGCTCATTCCAATACCAGCAAGGCCCAAACCCATAACACCATAGCAAAGCCACACTCCGAAAGATCCGTAACCTTGAGTGATGATAAGTGCATAGGGAACAAAATAAAGGGAAAGCATGACAATGGTCTTAAAAACCATATTGATATTGGCATGCTGAGAAATATTTTTATCTATAAAATGCTGGTCAACCCGAGTTTTTAAGGCACTGAAAAATTGGGTTTTATCCTTATTTATGAATTTAATCTTTTGTTTCATCGTAATATCAATTTAGGTACAAATTTACTGAAAAAATAATGTAAATATTCAATTTTTCGACCAAGGTCTTTATTCAGCTATAAATTTAGGTCCATTCTCTTGTAAAAGAACAACATAGAGATGAGAAAGAAGACCGAAAAAGCGATTCCGACATAGCTAAAATCGTCCAGCATAAAAAGCAGTGCTTCTTTTACAAAAAACGTGATAGCAAAGAGTTGGACACCCCAACGCTTCATATGCCAGACTCCAATATAGGAAATGAAGCTACAAGCCACAATTAGTCCAAATAAAGCAGGATACCAATCGCCTATTTTTTTGACTGATGGAGAAAATATAGATGGGAAACTGAATACAATCCATATGAATCCAAGGATGCAGATAATTCGGATGAGAATTGGACGTTTAATGGTTGACTGCATTTTTGATTTACCGATATACAGATTGTCTGATATGCCGATTTTTGGTTTTATGTTACTATATAATTATTCTTATCAATTTTTCCATCTGCACATCAGTTAGATCGGATCGCCTCCACAGGATCCAACTGCGATGCTCCGTATGCAGGCACAAATCCTGAAACTACTCCTATTAATATAGAGATAGTGAATCCCAAAATTACGTTCGATTTACTCAATACAATCTCCATTCCTATTGAATCTCCTGCAACTAAGGTAAGCAGGAACACAATTATGAGTCCTACCGTTCCTCCTATCAACGATAAAAAAATAGCCTCAAATAGAAATTGAGAAAGGATAAAATAATTTTTCGCTCCAAGCGACTTTTGAATTCCTATAATATTTGTGCGTTCCTTTACAGAAACAAACATAATATTGGCAATACCAAAACCTCCTACCAAAATGGAAAATCCTCCAATAACCCAGCCTACAATACCTACTACTCCAAACAAACTATCGAATTGAGTAGAAATCAAACTGGTTTGGTTAAGAGCAAAATTATCATCGGAGCGAGGTTTTAGTTTACGAATGGACCGCATCAATCCAGTTAACTCATCAATCAAATCATCGTTACTTATTCCAGGTTTAGCTCTCACCAAAATTTGAGGATCCAAATCTTCATTCCTTATATCTACTAAACTCCTTGCATAATTAATAGGAACTAACACTTCCGTATCAACGCTACCACCCAAAATACTTTCGCCCTCTTTTTTAAAAACCCCTATCACCATTACTCTAGAACCATTCACTTTCACCATTTCTCCTATCGGATTTTGATTTGGGAATAAGGCTTTCGCAAGAACATCCCCAATCACAGCCACTGGTCGGCCCGATGCTGACTCGATATCTGTAAAGTAGCGTCCATCAGCAATTTCAAAATTTTTCACTCTGTCGTACTGATGAGAAGCACAATTTATATTGACTCTTTCTATGCTATTACTCTTATACTTAATGGTAATTCGAGCACTTACTAAAAACGCCGCAGATTGCGCCCCATCGCACATTTCAAGGATTTGACTCAACTCAGGATAATCAGGAACAGGGCGATTCATGTACTTCCACCAGGGGTAATTGGGACCGAAAGTCCATGGCCATTTCTGCACAAACACTACATCATCACCCAAGCTTTGCACGCTTTTGCGAAGGTTTTGTTCTAATGAATCAACAATAGTAAACACAATGATAATGGCGAAAATGCCAATGGTGATGCCCAAGAGCGAAAGAAATGTTCGCAATTTATTTGTTACCAGGGAATTTATGGCAAATGAAATACTTTCACGTAATAAACCAAAAATTATCATTCAAAAATCGGGTTGAAACTTTACAAATGTACCAAAAATAATTGCCTAAAAACTTGGAAAAAAAATTAGAGGCAAAAACCTTGGAAATCGCCTTTATTAACAAAAAAAACATTTATCAACAAAGTACGTATAACAAATTAAAGCGCTTAAAAATTAATACTTTTGCAATACACATTTAACATCGATTATGAGTGGTACGAAAAAGATAAAAAATGCACTTATTTCGGTGTATTATAAAGATAATTTAGAGCCTGTTATTCATCACCTGAATGCATTGGGTATAAAAATATTTAGCACAGGCGGCACACAAGAGTTTATTGAAAAGCTTGGTGTTGCTGTCATTCCTGTTGAAACATTAACTTCTTATCCTTCCATTTTAGGTGGAAGAGTAAAAACATTACACCCAAAAATTTTTGGTGGAATCCTTAGCCGAAGAGAATTACAAAGTGATATTGATCAATTAGAAGAATACGAAATTCCAGAAATTGATTTAGTGATTGTAGATTTGTATCCTTTCGAAGAGACTGTTAAATCAGGTGCTGCAGAGCAAGCCATCATAGAAAAAATTGACATCGGAGGAATTTCTTTGATACGCGCGGCTGCAAAAAATTTTAAAGATGTGGTAATTGTTTCCTCAAAAAATGAGTACACTTATTTACACGATACTATTTTAGTTGCTCAAAAAGGCTCTTCATCGTTGGACGACAGAAGACATCTTGCAACTTGTGCTTTTAATGTTTCTTCACATTACGATACAGCTATCTTTAATTATTTCAACGGAGAAAATTCATCTGCATTCAAGCAAAGTATTCAAAATGCACAAGTTTTGCGCTATGGCGAAAATCCTCATCAAAAGGGCGTTTTTTATGGCAACTTAGATGAAATGTTTACTAAATTAAATGGTAAAGAATTATCGTACAATAATTTATTAGATGTTGATGCAGCAGTTAGTTTAATTTCAGAATTCAATGAAACAACATTCGCCATTTTAAAACACAACAACGCTTGCGGAATAGCATCTCACAAAAATTTAGTGGACGCGTATAAAGCTGCATTAGCTGGTGATCCAACAAGTGCATTTGGCGGAGTGCTGATCACCAACAAAGAAATTGATTTAGTAACGGCAGAAGAAATTCATAAATTATTTTGCGAAGTAATTATTGCTCCTGCATATGATGTGAAAGCAATTGAATTATTAAAATCAAAAGCAAATAGAATTATTCTAATTCAAAAAAATGTAAAGCTTGCACAAAAATCATTTAGAACTTTATTAAATGGCGCAATCGAACAAGACAAAGATTTAAAAACAGAAACGAAAAAAGATATGCAATCAGTTACCAAAACATCTCCATCAACTGATGAATTACGTGATTTAGAATTTGCAAATAAAATTGTGAAGCACACAAAATCAAATACTATTGTGCTTGCAAAGAACAATCAATTGCTTGCAAGTGGTGTCGGACAAACATCGAGAGTAGATGCATTGCAACAAGCAATTGTAAAAGCAAACAATTTTGGTTTCGATTTAAAAGGTTCGGTAATGGCTTCGGACGCATTTTTCCCGTTTCCTGATTGTGTTGAGATCGCGCATAAAGCAGGAGTATCAGCAGTGATTCAACCAGGTGGATCAATTAAAGATAAAGATTCAATTGCGTATTGCGATGCAAATGGAGTAAGCATGGTTATGACAGGAACTCGTCATTTTAAACATTAAAAGATCAGGATTAAGGATTTAATAATTTAGGATTTAACCTTAGTTCAAATAAAATATTACACAGATTTTGAAATTCCAATCCTAAATTTCAAAATCCTAAATCAAAAAATCAACTATGGGTTTATTTAATTTTTTAACACAAGAAATTGCGATTGACTTAGGAACAGCCAACACGCTTATTATTTACAACGACAAAGTTGTGGTGGACGAACCAAGTATCGTTGCTGTTGATCGTATGACAGGCAGAGTAATTGCTGTTGGTAAACAAGCGATGCAAATGCATGGAAAGACACACGAAAATATAAAAACCATCCGTCCCTTAAAAGACGGAGTGATTGCGGATTTCCACGCAGCTGAGCACATGATTCGTGGAATGATAAAAATGATTAATCCAGGAAGAAGATTATTTCAACCTTCATTGAAAATGGTAATTTGTATTCCTTCCGGAATCACCGAGGTAGAGAAACGTGCGGTACGTGATAGTGCTGAACATGCTGGAGGGAAAGAAGTTTATTTGATTCACGAACCAATGGCTGCTGCAATCGGAATTGGAATTGATGTGGAAGAGCCGATGGGAAATATGATCATTGATATCGGTGGTGGCACAAGTGAAATTGCCGTTATCGCATTGGGCGGAATTGTTTGTGATAAATCTATTCGCATTGCTGGTGATGAATTTACTTCCAACATTGAAGAGTATATGCGCAGACAACACAACATTTTAATTGGTGAACGTTCTGCTGAGCGAGTAAAAATTGAAGTAGGCGCAGCCATGACAGAAATTGATAATCCTCCACCAGATTACGCAGTTCATGGAAGAGATTTGATGACTGGAATTCCAAAAGAAATTTATGTTTCGTATGTTGAAATTGCCCATGCATTAGATAAATCTATTTCCAAAGTAGAAGAAGCAATTTTAAATGCATTGGAGATGACACCTCCTGAATTGTCTGCCGATATTTTCAGAACTGGAATTTATTTAGCAGGTGGCGGTTCCATGTTACGCGGATTAGATAAACGTATTTCTTTGAAAACAAAATTACCAGTTCACATTGCAGAAGATCCACTAAGAGCTGTTGCACGTGGGACAGGTATTGCGTTGAAGAATGTAAACAAGTTTCCTTTCTTGATGAAATAAAAACAATTTGATAATTACTCAATTTGAAAATTTGAAAATTTAGCATTAGTGCATTTTCAAATTTTCAAATTTTCAAATTCAAAAAATGCGCAACCTCCTTGAATTCATCACAAAAAATTATTTTTTCTTTTTGTTTCTGCTTCTTGAAACATTTTGCATTTCTATTCTAGTTCAAAACAACAAATTTCAACGTGCCAGTTTTGGTAATTCCTCCAACCAACTTTCTGCATCAGTATTAAGTACTTCCGAAAACGTTCAACACTATTTTTATTTAAAAACTGAAAACGAACGTCTAGCAAAAGAAAATGCAGAATTACATTCACACGACTTACTTTCTTTTTCTTTGCTTGTAAATGGACAATATACTATTAATGATACTGTGTATAAGCAAAAATATACTTATACTAATGCAGCTGTAGTTAACAATTCCACTAACAGAAGAAATAATTATTTAACGCTCGACAAAGGCTCAAAACAAGGCATTACCAACAAAATGGGCGTTACATCCAGTTCAGGGGTTGTTGGAATTGTAGAAAATGTTTCCGAAAATTTTTGTACTGTAAAATCACTTTTACATAGTAACACTATCATTAATTCGAAATTAAAAAAAGATGGATCATTCGGTCCGCTTAACTGGGATGGAGAAAGTTTTGAATTTGCTGCACTAAATGATATTCCAACACACGTTCGTTTATTTAAAGGCGATACTGTTGTAACCAGTCAATACACAAAAATGTTTCCTGAAAATATTATGATAGGAACTGTAGAAAGCTACTACAGAGAGTCTACCAAACCTTTTTATACTGTTAAAGTAAAATTATCTACTGATTTTAAAAAATTGTCGCATGTTTATATTGTAGACAATAAATTAAGAACAGAACAAGAAGAATTAGAGAAAAAAACAGAAGAAGGAAATAAATAAAAATGACGAATACCATCATTAGAAATATTCTTAGATTTTTTGTACTTGTATTAGTGCAAGTACTCATTGTGAAAAATATTGAACTCGGACGATTTATTAATCCGTTTGTTTACGTGCTTTTTATATTAATGCTGCCATTTGAAACACCAAAATGGTTATTACTGTTAGCTTCATTTTTTTTAGGAATCACCATCGATATGTTTTATGATACTTCTGGGATGCATGCCGCAGCTTGTGTTATGATGGGATATATTCGTCCTGGTGTTTTAAAATTATTTTCTCCTCGCGATGGTTATGAATTTGGAACACAACCTAGCATTCAATATTTAGGTATTCCTTGGTTTCTTTCCTATGCCGGAATTTTGGTAGTGATACATCACCTCATTTTATTCTACATCGAAATTTTTCGTTTCAGCGAATTTTTCTCTACTTTCTTCAGAGTCATTGTAAGCTCCATTTTCACTTTACTTTTAGTTGTAATTAGTCAATACTTATTTCAACGTAAAAAAGAGCAAGAATGAACCAACTGTCCGACAGAAAATTTATTATTATCGGAGTATTTATATTGGTTGGTCTGATATACATTTCCCGCTTGTTTTATATTCAAGTAGTGGACGACACCTATAAATTGGATGCACGAAATCAGGCTTTCCGTTATACCACAGAGTTTCCAATCAGAGGATATATTTACGATAGAAATAATAAATTGCTTGTATACAACGAGGCAGCTTACGATCTGATGGTACTTCCAAAAAACGTTAAGAACATTGATACAATGGATTTTTGCGATTTACTTGGATTGACAAAAGAACAGTTTCTAAAAAAAATGAAGAAAGCAATTCAAGCTCCAAATTCTCCTAGGAAAGAATCTGTTTTTGAAAAACAACTTTCTCCAAAAGATTATGCATCGCTTCAAGAAGTACTTTATCGCTTTCCGGGGTTTTTTGTTCAATCTCGTACTCTCAGAAAATATCCAAAAAAAATTGCTGCACACATGTTGGGATACATTGGTGAAGCAGACAAACGCACAACAGAAAAAGATCCTTATTATAGAGAAGGCGATTATTTGGGAATTAGTGGAATAGAAAAAAGCTACGAAAAAGTATTGCGTGGAAAAAAAGGGATGCACATCATAATGAAAGATGTAAATAACCGCGATATGGGAAGTTACATGGACGGATTATATGATACAGCTGCAATTTCTGGAAAACCGCTAACAACTACACTGGATGCTGATTTACAGGAGTATGCCGAATTGCTTATGCAAAATAAAATTGGCAGTGTGGTTGCCATTGATCCTTCTACAGGAGAAATTTTAGCTATTGTCACTAGCCCGACATACGATCCAAATTTATTTGTAGGAAGAGCACGAAATAAAAATTTTGTTGAATTGTCGCAAGACTCCATTGGTAAACCATTGTTCAATCGTTCTACAATGGCATCTTATCCTCCAGGGTCAACATTTAAATTGGTAATGGCATTAATTGGCTTAAATGAAGGAGTATTAACAGCGCAAACAAGATATCCATGTGCAAGAGGTTATCCTCCATTGGGTGGGCGACCAAAATGTCACCCACATGGTTCACCAATGGATTTAGAAGGCGCTATTGGTACTTCCTGCAACTCTTATTTTTCTTATGTTTTTAAAAGTGTAATTGAAGATAAAAAATATCATAACACTTATAAAGCTTATGCTAATTGGCGTGAGATTGCAACCAGTTTTTGTTTGGGTACAAAAACAGGTTCTGATTTAGCAAATGAGTTAAGAGGTAACGTTCCTAGTATAGGATATTACGACAAAATTTTTGGACAGGGAAGTTGGAAAGCTAGTACTGTAATTTCTTTAGGAATCGGACAAAATGAGTTGGGAATTACACCATTGCAAAATGCAAACTTAGTAGCAATCATTGCAAACAAAGGCTGGTATTATACACCGCACATTGTTAAAGCAATTGATGGAAATCCGAATGATACTCTTTTAGATCGTTTTAAAGTAAAAAATTATACTAAAATTAAGGACACAGCAATTTATAATATTGTTATAGCTGGTATGTCAAAAGCTGTTGAAGGCGGAACCGCCGCATCTTTAAAAATTGAAGGAATTCCGTATTGTGCTAAAACAGGTACGGCACAAAATTCAGGAAAAGATCATTCCGTATTTGTTTGTTTTGCACCTAAAGATAATCCAAAAATCGCGATTGGAATACTTATCGAAAATGCAGGATTCGGTTCAACCTATGCTGGACCAATTGCAAGATTAATGATGGAGAAATATTTAAAAGGAGAAATTACTCGTCCCGATTTAGAAAAAAGAATGTTAGAAGCAGATTTAATTCACAAAAAAAATGCCGAGGTCCCTAAACAACACTAGCATTTTTCACAATGTCGACTGGATAACAGTTCTCACTTACCTATTATTAATATTAATGGGTTGGTTAAATATTTATGCTGCTGTATACAATGAAGACCATCATGTGATTACTGATATAACTCAAAAATACGGAAAGCAATTAATTTGGATTGGCACCTCATTGTTAATCGCATTAATAATTTTAATCATTGATGAAAATTTTTATACAGCTTTTGCCTATTTTATATTTGGCGCCATACTGCTTGCAAACATTACTGTTCCTTTTCTAGGCAGAGAAGTAAAAGGAAGTAGTTCTTGGTTTCGATTTGGCGACTTTGGAATTCAACCAGCTGAGTTTATGAAGTTTGCTGCCAATCTTGCACTTGCAAAATTTTTAAGCAATCAAAATATTAAAATTGCTGATTACAAAAGCACGTTCATCTCATTATTGATAATTGGAATTCCTGCTATCATAATTATGAAAATGCAAAATGAAACGGGACTAGCCATTGTTTTTGTAGCATTTATTTTTATGTTGTATCGCGAAGGATTATCGGTTAATTATTTATTACTGGGATTTTTGGCAATCATCTTATTCATTTTAGCATTAATGATTAACAACCTTTACCTTTTTATCATTATAGGCTCATTGTGCGCTATTGCTTTATTGTTTATTAAACGTAATGCAAAAAATTTATTCATTATTGCTGCTGTCGGAATAGTTGCGTGTACTATGGTTGTTGGAACTACTTATGTTTACGACCATATGGAACCTCATCAAAAAACGCGTATCGATGTTTTACTTGGAAGAGGGACCGTTAATTTAAAAGATGAAGGGTATAATGTAAACCAAGCGAAAATTGCGATTGGTTCTGGAGGATTCCTAGGAAAAGGTTATTTGCAAGGAACGCAAACAAAATACAATTTTGTTCCTGAACAGGATACTGATTTTATTTTTTGCACCGTAGGAGAAGAATGGGGGTTTTTAGGCAGTACTTTTGTAATTATTTTACAACTCTTTTTAATTATCCGTTTGATTTTTATGGCCGAACGACAACGCTCACCTTTTAGTAGAATCTATGGATACGGTGTTGCGTCTGTAATCTTTTTCCATTTGACAATAAATATTGGAATGACAATCGGTCTCGCGCCTGTTATTGGCATTCCTTTGCCTTTCTTTAGCTACGGTGGTTCCTCATTGTGGTCGTTTACAATTTTGCTTTTTATTTTTATAAAATTAGATTCTAAGCGATTACAGATTTTGAGATAATCCTCTTTTCTATTCATAAGACTCACAAACCTTATTTAACCAATAATAATGTGATTTATTCATCGCAGCATCATTTTTATTTTGATTATCGAATTCAATAACTTAGATTTACATTTACAATATGAAAATAATAGCAGCAATAACTGGTGTATCAGCTTACGTTCCAGAATACATTCTTACCAACCAAGAATTGGAAAAAACAGTTAATACTAACAACGAGTGGATTTTAGACCGCTGTGGTATTAGTGAACGTAGAATTTTAAAAGACAAAGATAAAGCAAGTGCATTTATGGCTGCTGAAGCTGCTAAAACATTACTCGCTAAAAAATCTATTTCTCCATTAGATATTGAACTTATTATTGTAGCAACTGTAACTCCCGACCATGTTTATCCTGCTACAGCAAACATTGTTTCGGATATGATTGGTGCGACCAACGCTTGGGGATTTGATGTACAAGCCGCCTGCTCTAGTTTTTTATCCGCTTTAAGCGTTGCTGCAAAATTTATAGAATCAGGAACACATAAAAAAATCTTAGTTATTGGTTCCGATAAAATGAGTAGCATCATTGATTATACTTGTAGAAAAACATCCATTTTATTTGGTGATGGAGCTGGTGCTGTTTTATTAGAACCATCCACCGATGATACAGGAATTATTGATACAAGAATGTATGCCGATGGAAGTGGAAAAAAACATTTGTATCAAGCAGCTGGAGGTAGTTTAATTCCAGCATCTATAGAGTCTGTAAAAAATAAACAGCATTTTATGACAATGGAGGGTCAGCCAGTATTTAAACTTGCTGTTATTAAAATGGCTGATGTTGCAGTTGAGATGATGGAAAGAAACAAATTGAGTGCAGATGATATTACTTATTTAACACCACATCAAGCTAACAAACGAATTATTGAAGCAACAGCAAAACGAATGGGTATCAGTATGGAGAAAGTGATGCTGAACATTCAAAAATATGGAAACACTACCTCCGCCACTATTCCACTTTGCTTGGCTGAGTGGGAAAGTCAATTAAAAAAAGGAGATAACTTAATTCTTACAACCGTTGGTGCAGGATTTACCTGGGGCGGCATGTATTTGAAGTGGAGTTATTAATTATGCGCACAACTAAATAAAAGAGTAAACAAAAGATAAATAAAAAAGGGAAAATTATTTTATCCCAAACTCACTAAAACTTTTGGAATTTTTAAATTGTGAGCTTCAATCACTTTTTTGTTTACTTCAAACTTTAGCGTTTCATCTTCAAGTGTAACAAAATTTGGCCCTGCGCCTTTTTTTGCTAAGCCTTCACATTCAGCTATCAGTAATGCCGACATGTTTTTTGTTTTTTCTATTGCTTCTCTAAGAGTACTACTTTTTCCGGAAGACAAGTAAAGTATCTGACAATGATCCACCTCGGCAATAGTCGCAAATTGTTTTATTACAATTATTTGTGCGTTTGCTTTTTTAGTTGCTAGTGTTTTTAATTCCTCAGTTATTGGAGAATTACCAATGATTGCAATTACAAAATCTACTTTTTTACTTTCTTCTGCCCATTCAATATATTTAATAAAATTATATACATAAACAGAATAAGCTTTATAGTTTTTTTCCTAAGCATGTGTTCGCGAACTAAAGCACAAGCACAACAGACATAGTATAAGTGCGCGCGGGAGACATTCCGACAAGGTACTGAATTGCAAATTTAAGCCACAAAAAAAGGCTCCCTGATACAAGGAAGCCTTCTTAATTTAAACAGGTTATTTCTTAGAAACCAAACTTTGTTAAGTGTTCTACAATGTTTGAATTTTCTTTTAATGCGTTGTATACTTCATAATCAACGCGCGGTTGAATGTTTTGCATTTGTGATTTTTGCGGACCAGTATAATCTTTTAATACTGGAGCATCCATAACTGATTCAACATAAACAACAAATACTCCTTCTTTTCCTGTTATAGTTTTGCTCAATGTTTTTGCTTTCATAACCGAAATTGTTCCCATAACTGCCGGCTCACTATTTGAACCCGGGATCTGGTTGGTCATAAAGTTTACGTTTGGAGCTTGTTCAACAGGTAATTTCATGATAGAAGCAATTGCATCTATATTTGCATTACCTGACATAGCTGAAGCAAATTCTTTAGTGAATATTTCTGCTTTTTTCTGCTGAATAACCTTTGCTGTTACTTGTTCTTTTACTTGCTCTAATGTAGCAATTCCTTTTTCTCTAACATCAGTAATAACTGCAATAATGTATTTGTCGCCATGCTCTTGAGGTTCAGAAACTGTTCCTAATTTATTGTCGTATGCCCAACGAATCAGTGATCTTGGGTTTTCAAGTCCAGCGATGTTCTTATCGTTTTCTTTTAATTTTTCAGTGACACGTGTATCTTTATTTAGTTCCTTCGCACCTTTTTTAAATAATTCAAGTGTATTATTTTTTCCAAAAAAATCATTTGCTTGAGAATAAATCGCTTGTTTTGTTTTGCTGCTTGCTTCTAATTTTAATTCAATAGAACCAACCTGAACTTTCTTTAAAGAACCTTTTGTATCCAATACTTCCATTAAATGATATCCAAATTGTGATTCAATAATTACTAAATCACCTTTTTTTCCATCTAATCCAGCATTTTTGAATGGTTCAACAAAACCACTTTTTGCATTTAACCAGCCATAATCTCCGCCTTTACCCATGTACTCTTCTCCTTCTTTTTTATTCGGTGGCATTTTCTTACCATTGTCATCAGAGAATTTTTCTACGAAATCAGTAAATTTTCCTCCCTTTTTTAATGCTCCTAATAAACTATCTGCTTTAACTTTTGCTTGTTCTTTTGTACGAGTGATTGCTGGATTTGCTCCTGAATCTTTATAGCCAACTAAGATGTGACGAACTTTTGCCGAATCGGCAGACATTTTAACTCCTAATAATTTAGTAACTTTAAGAGAACCATTTTCTTCATACGGCCCAACTACTGTTCCTGCTTCAGCTTTAAACATTGTTGTATCTAAAAGTGGACTAAGCATTCCTTGAGCAACATAACTTTGATCAAAATTACGAACTTCCGATTCTGCGATAATGAATGTTGAATCTTCTGAAAATGATTTTGCAACTTTAAAGTCAGTAGAAATTTTTGACATTACATTTTTCGACTCAACAATATCTTCAGCAGAAGGAGCAATATCATAAGTAATATATTCCATTACACGAGACGCTTCTTGCTTGTACTCATTTTGATGAGCAGTATAATAAGCATTTAATTCTTCGTCGGTAGTTTTGATTGTACTATCAGCAAGCAATTTGTAATTTTTCATTACATATCTAATGTTTGCTGTTGTGTTCTGTGCAAGGTATTCGCGCTTTGCAGCAGATGTTGTTACATACAATCCTTTTTTAATTAAGTTATTGTATTTTTCAATTACACGTACTTGACGAACATATTCTTCCAACTGCAACCATTGTGCTTCTTGTTCATCTGTCATTGCTTGAGTAAATTCTTTGATTTTAGCTGGATCAATCATTCCTGTTTGTGCATTTGCAAACATTGGAGAAACTTTTCCTGATTGAGGATCACTTAAATTTCTTACTAATGCAGAGTGAGGATGTATTACCATTAAATCGTACAACTCTTCATCAGAAATAGAGATTCCTAATTTCTCATATTCTTTCACCATCACTTGTTCGTTAATCATTTGATTCCAAACTTGCTGAACAATTCCGTCTTTTTCTTCTTGAGTTAAAGAAGTTTTTTGACCGTTAGCTAACTGAGCACTTTCTGCTTCGTCTACTTTGTTCTTAAAAATATTTACATCGATTGAGTTCCCAGCAATTTCTCCAACTGTTGTTTCAGAGTTTCTAAACATAGAACCTTGTCCACCAAAAAAATCAGTTAAAATAAATGCCAATATTGCCAAACCAACAATTCCTACCAAAAGGCCCGAACGCTTACGTAAACTTTCTAAAGTACTCATATATTTAATTTTTATTTTTAAATGTTATTGCCATTAAATCAATTGCCTTATCTGAATTGATTAATAGGGTTGCAAATATAAGATTCTTAGCGAAATCTTAAAAATTTTTATAGAAAAGGTTTTTTGATATAACTAACTGATTATCAGTTATTAGTGTTTTGAATCTTTAAATTCACCTGTTCAATACGTGTTCGAGTAACCGCAATTATTGTAAATACAAACTTCTCTATTCTTATTTCCTCATGAATGCGGGGGATGCTTTCATGGTAATGCATTATCAAACCACCAAGTGTTTCTACGTTATCCAAAATGGGTAAGTGCAAACTGTATTTATTATTGATGTAATCGGTTTCCAATCGGGCAGAAAAAACAAACTCTGATTCACTCAGTTGTTTTTCAATCATTTCCTCTTTATCGTGCTCGTCTTCTATTTCTCCAAAAATTTCTTCCATTACATCTTCCATGGTTAACATTCCGGAAGTTCCACCGAATTCATCTACTACTACTGCAATACTTTTATGCTGTTGAATAAAAACCGTTAACACCTCACTTGCTGCCATCGATTCGGGGACAATACTTACAGGCAGCAAAATACTTTTTATGCTTTGTGGATTTTTAAAAAGTTCTTTCGAATAAATATATCCAATGATATTATCGATACTTTCGGCAAATATTAAAATTTTCGATAACCTAGTTTGAATAAATTTTTGTTTGAGCACCTCAATACTTTCGTTTACATCCAAAGCAATTATTTCGGTACGCGGAACCATACATTCACGAGCTTTCACGCTGGAGAAATCCAATGCATTTTGAAAAATTTGTATCTCATGATCCATCTCTGCCTTTTTCTCAATAGTTGTGGAAGTTCCTTCTCTCACATAATTATCTAAATCGATCATGGTGAAAGCAGCATTCTCATTTTCGATTTTTAAACGAAATACTTTTTTGAGAATGAATTCTGAGAAACCAATCGTAAGCATTACAATTGGATAAAGTAAACCGTAAACGATTGTCAATGGAAAAGCAAACAGTGTTAATGTTTTATTTGGATTTATTCTGAAAAGATTTTTGGGTAAAAACTCGGCTGTGACTAAAATCAACATTGTTGACAGAAATGTAGATATCAGTAATACCAAAATGTGATGATCCTTGGAAATATAATGATATAAGGTCTCTTCCAAATTTGCATCCATTTTTATACCAAAAATAACCAGTGCAATATTATTTCCCAACAACATTGTACCTAAATAACGAGAAGGGTATTTATTAAAATGAGATAAAACTTTTGCAGACCAATTACCTTGTTTATTTTCTAACTCAATACGAAGTTTATTAGAAGTAATGAAAGCAATTTCCAAACCCGAGAAGAAGGCGGATGCTAACATTGCAAGAAGAATAATAACTGTACTTTCCAATTTATTCTTTTTGTTCTTTTAGTTTTTGAGAAGCCTCAAACTTCATTCGCTGTTTACGTCTCACCGCATACATTAATCCACTAGCAAGGAAAAACACTAAAAAATAAATAGCGCCTTTGTTATCGCCAACAATCGTTGAGTAAACACACATGATAATGCCAAGGCAACCCATGAATAGCCAAACTAGTTCTAATATTCTAAATGTTTTGTTCATTGTTGTTAAATTTTTTCTTTAAAACTTTATTTATGGTTATGAGTTAATCCTTAATAGAACGTCATTGCGAGTCCCGCATTTTCGAGGGATGTGGCAATCTCTGCCAATTGATGACTGTTCTTTCCATCGTGAGAGATTGCCACATCCCGTCCCGATGCTCGGGTCGTGACTCGCAATGACGCTCCGAAAGCAAAATCACCCAATCACTTCTTCTCTTTACCATCTGGTGCCAAATCTGCATCTTTAATATCTATTTCCCCTTGTACATTTTTTATTTGATACTCTGAAAAATCTTGATCTGCTTCCATTCCATCTCCCCAAATTACTTGATCTTTAGTAGTTATTTTCACAAACGCATCGGTATATATTTTTTTTGTAAAAGTATTCCAAATCAAATGTTCGGTATTTAATTTTTCACCCTTTTCATTTATCACAATTACATTGCCTTTGGCTTCCATTTTTTCCATCACTCCGCTCCCATTGTCGTAACCAATACCATAATTTGCGGTTAAATTGGTTTGCTCTTTTTTATCTTCCTGAAAAAACACAATGTTCATTCCTGTAGGCAATTCCAAATAAGGTTTTATGCCAGCATATCTATTTATTAGAGGAGCTTTCAAACGAGCACGCACAAAGGCAGAATCGCTGTAAATAAATTCTACATTTTTGCTAGACTCTAATGGAAGTTTTTTTTCTGCTTCTGAAGTAATAGTGTTAACAATAGCAATATCGTTTTCACAAGAAGTAAAAAAGAGAATAGTAAATAGGGAAATGGTAAATAGGGAAATAGTATGTAAAGGTGTGTTCTTCATTTAATCTGTTAAGAAACTTGTTTGCAAATTTACGATTTATTTTCTTAGGGACGTCTCCCGATAGCTATCGGGAGCGAACTAAATGAAACAATCTCTGCCTAATTTGGGCTATTCTTCTCATCATGAGAGATTGCCACATCCCGCCAAAATGCGGGACTCGCAATGACGCTCCGAAGGGAAAACTACACATAGTACAAGAAAAAAATCTGCGAAAATCTGCGAAATCTGCGAGCAATTCCTAATCAAACTTCGGTTTCTGGAACCATCTATCGTTAATCGTAAATCCAATACTTGCTTTGATGAAATTTTCTTTGATAAGTCCGTTTGTTAGAGTTCCACGTTGTCCTACTTCTACACCAATATTTACCATAGAAAAACTTTGTAAAATATAACTTCTTCCTACAGGAAAACCAATACCAAAACTTCCTGCATATTCATTTAAAGGTGTTGCTTTTAATTCCAAAGCGGTTTGCATGTAACGAACACCTATACGATAATGTGCGCGTTTAAAATAAGTTGCATTAGGTTTTGAATCTGGAATAAATTGTGCGCCCAATGATGTACGTAAACTATTTTTTAATCCTTGTGATTGTCCAAATGCACTGTAATCACTCCAGTTTTGAATGGCTACATCTGCTGCTATCATCCACTGATCTCCTTTTTTAATGGCTACTCCAAAACCAAAACTCATTGGAATAGTAATTTGTCCCTTGTTACCTTTTGTGTTTTCAATGGTATCTTTTACTATTTCGTAACCAATAGAATTGTTGAAATAACTGTAGGAAAGACTATCAATTGTTGCTTCCATATTTGTTTTAGCAGAAAAAGTTGCACCAAACATTATTTTCACATTGTCTTTTAAATCACGGTACTTTACTGGGCGACAAGAATCTTTATTGTCAATATATTTTACCGAATCAACAATGTATGCCATTTGCATTCCGTAATCAAAATACAAACCCTCTACACGTGTGTTTGTTCCAGTGCGGGTATTAAATGCATAAAGTGTAGAAGGGAAAATTGATCTTCTTGTATTCTCCATGTTTCCGAATAAGTAAGATGCGTTTGCTCCCAAACTTAAACTCTGCATAAATTTTTTACGATTCAATGCTTTGCGAATTTTCTGTGAATCTTCAAATAGTTGCTGACAAGTTTTTGGAGTATTGTCGGCATTCTTCACAGACTTCAATGCTCTATATTTACTCGACAGTTGATAGTTTCTTGGCAATGCATACAATGGTTTTATTCCGTTTCCAAAATACACTTGATTAATTCCTCCGCTTCCTTCGTACAGAAACTTTACTTTTCCAATATTTGCAATATCTTGTTCATCAGAAATTTTATATCCAACCGAGCTGAAAGGAACTAAACCAACACTAGCGCCCCACCATTTTTTAAATTGAAAAGCTAAAGCTATATGAGATAATGAAGCCGTATTTACTGTTTTTTTATCTACTGCATCTTGAAGTGTTAAACGATTGTAGTTAGCACCTAATTCAGCAGTAACCAAACGCATATTAGAATAAGATGCAGGGTTTCCGTTATTGATAAAAAACATTTGAGTGGTATCGTTTTGCAAAGCAATAAATGTTCCGCCCATTGCAAAACCTTGTCCTAAACCTTTACGGCTAACATCACCAATACCATAACGGGAATAAGGCGAACTAGTCGTTTGCGCTTTGGCGGATGTAGTTGCAAAACACAAAATAAGAAACAACAAAACTATAGAAGGTATTGATTTAAGGTTGTTCAATTTGCTAAAATTCATTCCTATCACTTAGTTCGATTTAAATTGTATTCTAAAATTATGTTCAATCCCTTTAGGATTAAATTTTGGTCTGCAAAGATGCTGTTTTTTAACCGTTTCTCAAAAAAATTAACATCTCCACCCGTTAAAACCACTTTTATATCAGGATATTGACTTTTATATTGTGCAATTATGCCGTCCACCTCAGCCACAGCGCCATTTTGAGCTCCCGAAACAATACTCTCATTGGAATTTGTTCCTATGAGAAAATCTGTTTTTTCATCAACTTTTAATAAGGGCAAACGAGAAGTAAAAGTATGCATAGCTTTAAATCGCATTTGTAAACCTGGAGAGATGCCCCCGCCAAGGTATTCGTTATTTTTAGTAATGAAATTGTATTTAATACAAGTACCAGCATCTATTACTAAGACGTTTGAGAAAGGGAAAAAGTTGTTTCCGCCCACTGCGCCTGCAAGTCTATCACTACCAAGTGTATGCACTGTTTTATATAGATTTTTTATAGGCGTTGGAGTATCGGCATTAAATAAAAGTACTGTTACTTTCCAGCGGAGTTTTTCAAGAAAAGACTCTATATCATTGACAACGGAAGCCAAAATGCAGTTTTTAAGAGGATATTTTTCAAGGATTCCCGATGCAAGGAGTTCGGTGGTAGAATCGTAAACAAAAAAATGTGTGAGGGAGTTACCATCAAAAATGGCAGCTTTAACACGTGTATTGCCGATGTCAATAACTAGTTGCATATCACAAAACTACGAATAAAGGCAGGGATAAAGGAAATTTTTTTTTGAGAAATAGAAATAATGTTTACATTTGCCCTCCCAATTGCAATAGCTGCTGGGAGAGTTGGTACCCTAGCTCAGTTGGTAGAGCAAAGGACTGAAAATCCTTGTGTCACTGGTTCGATCCCAGTGGGTACCACTCGGAGGGAAGAAACTGAAAGTTCAGTTTTCTTCCCTCCTTTTTTTTTGCCCAAACCCTTATCTGTCGCGCAAATCAGAGCCACTACATTATTTAATTTTGGGGTTTGAATGAGTTACATTAGAAGCAGGTGATGCAATTGGAATACAAGAAGCACAATCAGTTCAACTAAAAATAATTGAAACAGCTGAATTGTTATTTTTAGAGGTTCCTATGAAAAAAGGGGTATTTTGGAATTAAGTTATTTGAGGTCTTGTATTAAAAAAAAACAGGTTGTTTAAACAGATTACTTATAGTGAATCAATTTCTTTTACACAATTTGTTAAGTAATTACAAATTAATACCATTTCATCGATTAAATAGCGAAATTTAGTACCTGAGAAAAAGAATAAGAAATGAGAGGATATCGCTTTACACATTTCACGGCTCAAGCTAAATCAAAATTTGATGAGCTGTTTAAAATATTTAAGCAACTAATTACCCATACCAGCGGTGATGTAGATGAAGCATTAGACTGGATGAAAGAACTTGATAAGGAATACGAGCTTACCAATAGAGATTATACCATTGATGACTTTATTGATGAGCTCAAGAAGCGCGGCTACCTGCGAAATAAAAATGATGGCAAGGGAGGGATGTCAATTACTCCAAAAACAGAACAAGAGATTCGCAATAACGCCTTAGAACATATTTTTGGAAAACTCAAAAAAGGTGCAGCTGGAAATCATAAAACAAAGTTTACTGGTAAAAATGGAGAAGAAACAAGTGACGATTTAAGAGTATTTGAATTTGGCGATTCACCACAAAGTATTTCCATGATAGATTCCATTAAACAAGCACAAATAAATAATGGTGTAGAAGATTTTCAACTAACCGAAAACGACTTACTTGTTTCAGAACAAGAATACAAAACACAAACAGCAACCGTTTTAATGATTGATATTAGCCATAGTATGATACTTTATGGCGAAGATAGAATTACTCCAGCAAAAATGGTGGCCATGGCGATGGCTGAAATGATAAAACGAAATTACTCAAAAGACAGTTTGGATATCATAGTTTTTGGTAACGATGCTTGGCCAATACAATTAAAAGATTTACCATATCTGCAAGTTGGGCCCTATCACACCAATACTGTTGCAGGCTTAGAACTAGCTATGTCGATACTTCGAAAAAAGAAAGCTTCTAACAAACAAATTTTTATGATAACAGATGGTAAACCATCCTGCCTAAAAGAAAACGGCGAATATTATATGAATAGCAATGGTTTAGACCGGCGCATCGTTAATAAATGTTTAACCCTTGCTGCAGCTTGTAAACGAAGTAAGATAGAAATTACAACTTTCATGGTTGCTAACGATTCGTACCTTCAAAATTTCATTGATGAATTTACTGAAGCTAATCAAGGTAAAGCATACTTTACAGGATTGAAAGGATTAGGCGAAATGATTTTTAGAGATTACACAAATAATAAAAGAAAGAAAATTTAACTATGGACACTCCTTCAATAAAAACACTTGGCGAATTAAAAAAAACGAATTACAAATTCTTAAGCATAAAGGATGAACTTCGTGAAAACTTAATTAAAAAATTAAAAAAAAATGAACCTATTTTTGATGGAATTTATGGTTATGAAGAAACGGTTATTCCTGAAATTGAAAGAGCCATTTTAAGTCGTCATAATATTTTATTTTTAGGCTTACGAGGTCAAGCAAAAACAAAAATGGCGCGACAAATGGTAAATTTATTGGACGAATACATACCAATAATTTCAGGAAGTCTCTTAAATGATGATCCTTTACTCCCTATATCAAAATATGCAAAAGAATTAATTTCTGAAAAAGGCGATGCTACACCAATAAGTTGGATACATCGCGAAGAACGTTTTGTGGAAAAATTAGCTACGCCAGACGTAAGTGTTGCAGATTTGATTGGCGATCTTGACCCCATAAAAGCCGCAAATTTAAAATTATCATTTGCAGATGAGAAAGTTATTCATTATGGATTAATTCCAAGAAGCAATCGTTTCATTTTTGTTATTAACGAGTTACCCGATCTTCAAGCTCGATTGCAAGTAGCTTTGTTTAACATCCTTCAAGAAGGCGATGTGCAAATACGAGGGTTTAATTTAAGAATACCCTTGGATGTGCAGTTTGTTTTTACTGCAAATCCAGAAGACTACACAAACAGAGGAAGTATAGTTACACCGCTAAAAGATCGGATAGGATCACAAATTTTAACGCATTATCCAAAATCAATTGAATATTCAAAACAAATAACTCAAAATCAGGCAAAACTTAACAGTCTTCAAAAAGAAATTTTAGTTCCTGAAATACTTAAAACCCTTGTTGAACAAATTGCAATAGAAGCTCGCGACAGCGAATTTGTAGATGCAAAAAGTGGTGTGAGTGCGCGCTTAACAATAAGCGCTTATGAAAGTTTAATCAGCGCTGCTGAATTGCGTTTTTTAAAAAATGATATCCCTTACTCTTTTGCAAGACTTGCAGATTTATATTCAGCAGTTCCCGCAATAAATGGTAAAATTGAATTGGTATACGAAGGCGAGCAAGAAGGGCCTGCAATTATTGCACAAAACCTTATCAGCTTAGCTATTAGAAATACATTTATTCAATATTTTCCAGACCCAGGGAAATTAAAAAGAAAAAAGGAAAACTCTGAGTATTTCACTATCATTAATTGGTTTTCACAAACCAATGTTTTAGATTTATTAGAAAATGAAAATGATAAGGTTTATTCATCAGCCTTAACGATTGTTGATGACTTAGAAAATCTCGTAAAAAAATACCACCCAACCGCGAAAGGAGCAGAGAAATTTGTATTAATGGAATTCGTATTGCACGGTTTATCCGAACATTCTTTGTTAAGTAAAAATAAATTAGCACAAGGAGTAAGTTTTAAAGATTTATTTAATTCTTTGATGAATTCCGATCAAAATTTTGGAACTGAAGCAAATTAATTTTTTAATACAAATAAAAAAAACACACGAGAAATTTGCTTCTTTTTATATGATATCAATTGCAGTTATAAATCGGAGAATAGATGTGAAGTAATTTTCTAATACGGTAATAAAAAAAATCGTATATTTTTAATTCAAAAAATATTAATGGGTCTACGCTTTAAAATATCGAATCACACTAATACTATGAAATAAAGGGTTTTAAACTCGATAGTATTTCAATATTCTTAAATAGTCGGTTCGATAATTTGTTTGTGAAGACCGCAGTTCAAAAAAGCAGTAACACATTCGTTACGACTTTTTGTTTTTTATCAGACAGTGTTGATAAATCCAAAATAGAAAGCATTTTAAAATTTAGTTATTTGAAATTTTTGATGTGCTATTTTCTATGAATTTATACACGCATTAATATTTAAATATTTAAAGTTGAAATTGCAACTAATTATTTTTTCTGATGAAATCCTACTTCCATTCAAAATTGAATCTGCAATTTCTCCAAATATTAGTTTAACAATTAGTGAAGGTATATTTGGCAACCAAATCGATTTATTATAACGTTGTGCTATAGCTTTCATTAGTTCTTGATTAGTCAGGTATTGAGGAGCAACAGCATTAAAAGTCCCATGCAAATTATTATCTGAAATTAACTTCAAATAGATTCTGCATAAATCATCTAAATGAATCCAAGGAAAAAATTGATTTCCATTACCAATAGCGGCTCCCAAACCCAAACGAATGGGTAAAGCCATTTTTTTAAAAGCTTTACTGTCTCTGGATAAAACAATTCCGGTTCTAACTGTAAGAGTTCGAATACCAAGTAAAGTAAACTTGTTTGACAACTGCTCCCAATCATAGCAAGTTTTTGCTAAAAAATCGTTAGCCGCTGAATCAGTTTCAGTATATATCTTATCCGAGGTCGTGCAGCCGTAAAAACCTGTTGCAGAAGCAGAAATATAAGTCTTTATTTTGTTTGGGTATTTTGATATAATTTCAAAAAGGAACTCAGTTGCACAGATTCTACTATCGTAAATTTCTTTTTTCCATTCTTTAGTCCATCGTTTTCCATTCACGTTGGCACCTGCCAGGTTGATTATCAATTCTGCTTTTTCTATGGCCACTAAATCTATGCTATTTTGCTCCCAGTTCCACAAATATTGAGTTATATTAATTTGGGGATCAATTTTTCTTGTCAGCCAGCTTACAGTATACCCTTTGTCTTGCAGCTTTTTGGTAAGGGCCCTACCAACATAACCACTACCACCTGCAATCAAAATATTTTCCATCAATAAAGTGTTTAGTCGAGTGAATTTAGAAAGAGTTTTATTTGCTCTAATAGATTATAAATAGCCTAATAAATCTGTTGGATGAAGAACAACATTTGCTCCAAGCTTACTTTTTAAATATGCAGTAACATCAGACTGGCCGCTTATAAGTAGCTTGGTGTTTTCACCAAGGTGTACATTTTTTTTAAAGTCGTTATAAACATCTTTTGGATTTTGTGGTAGCGTAAAAAACGTAAGGACAAAATTTGGTTTCGTTTGTTTTACTACTAAGGAGATATTCTCATATGGCACGTCCTGCCCAAGGTATATCGTTTCATGACCTTTAGAGCGAATAATATAGTTTGCAAATAAAATACTTATATCGTGCATTTCTCCTGGAACCAATAACAAAAGAAATTTCTTTTTCCTGCTTTTTGCAAAAGGTAAGCCATCAGTTGCCGACATGATTTTTCGTTTGAGTAAACAAGATGCAAAATGTTCTTGTGCAGGGCTAACATTATTAATTGACCATAATAAACCTATTTTATTTAATAATGGGTAAAAAACATTTAACATGGCTTCGAATAGGCCCAAACGATTTATAACTGCTGAGTATGCTTTTTCAAATTTCTGTTCATCAAAATCTATCATTGCGCTAAGCAAATCATTAACAAATGTTGTAAAAATTACATCTTCTATTTTATTTGCCTTTGATTCAATAATTTTTAAGTAAAAATCTTTTTCACTAAATCCTGCTATTTTCGAAATTTTATACCCGTTTGATAAAAGCGTAGATACGTTTAATAATTTTTTGACTTGGTCATCACTATACCTTCTATAGTTGGTATTTGTCCGGTCTGGTTCTATCAGATTATATCGCTTTTCCCATATCCTTATGGTGTGCGCTTTTATACCAGTTAATTGTTCTAATTCTGTAATTTGATATAATCTCATTGGGTAATTTATAAAATGCTAATTTAAACAAATATAACTTTATCGTTATTTATAATTTCCCAAGTATGATCGCTTAATAAGCGAACTGTTTTAATATAATTAAGTGTTTCGACCCTCGATCTTGATCTTCCCCACTCATTTGGGCCGATCATCATTAATCTGTATTCATTTCCCATCTGATAAAGATGATAAACATTACCAACTAAAGGTTCGAATGAAATAACCGCTGTATATATCATTTCACTTATTTCGACACGTTGTTTAATTTCATTTGCTTGCCTTACTAATAGTTCAACTTGCCTTTGTATCTGCAACAATTGCATATCTGTTTGCTCGTTCATTGCAGAAAGCGCTCTTGATTTTAGTTTGCCAACATCATCAGGTTTAATTACAGCGCTTCCAATCGTATGCGGATACGGAAGTAGGCCTGGGTTTTCGGCAACCTTATCTTTGTCAATAGGATTTATCATTAATAATTAATAATTACTATTTAAATTTAAATAATTAAGAAATTCCGATTTTTTTTGTTCTTCACTAAATTTACCTCCATAAAAAGAACTAATTGTAGATGAACTATCATCTTTTATTCCTCTTGAAGAAACACATAAATGCTTTGCTTCGATTACCACTGCAACATCTTCTGTATTCAAAGCATCTTTTAATTCTTTTGCAATTTGCATAGTAAGGCGTTCCTGCACTTGCGGGCGTTTGGCATAATAGTTCACTATCCGGTTAAGTTTTGATAGGCCAATTACCTTACCATTTGAAATATAAGCAACATGTGCCTTGCCAAAAAATGGTACAAAGTGATGTTCGCAATTACTATAAAATGTAATATCTCTTTCAACCAGCATTTGCTTGTATTGATACTTATTGGCAAATAACTTTACGGATGGCTTATTTGCAGGATCTAATCCATTAAAAATTTCTTTTACATACATTTTTGCAACACGATGGGGTGTACCACTTAAGCTATCATCGCTCAAATCAAGACCCAATGTTTCCATTATTTCCTTAAAATAAATTTCTATTTTTTTAATTTTCTCCTCTTCACTTAAAAGGAAAGCGCCTTTTTTCATAGGTGTTTCATCGGCTGAGCTTATATGATCGTTGCCAATTTCATCTATCTCAAGAAAGTTTTCTATTCTCATTTTGTTAGGCAGGGTATTCAACATAGTTTCTTTCGGTTTCATATAACATAATTTTTAGTTCATACTTTTTATCAATTTTTGCTCTTAAAATATCATAAATTACAATCGTAATATTTTCTGCTGTGGGATTGAGTTCCCTAAATTCAATAACATCAAGATTTAAATTTTTATGATCGAATCTACTAATAACCTCGTCCGCAATAGCATCACTTAGAAGCTTTAGGTCTATAACGTATCCAGTCAAAGGATCTACGAAGCCGGTTACTTTAACAATTAACTCATAATTATGACCATGGAAATTATCGTTATTACATTTCCCGAAAATAGCTTTATTCTCTTCAACGCTTAGCATTGGATTATTAAGTCTGTGAGCAGCATTAAAATGCTCTTTTCTGAAAACTGAAACTTTGCTGTTGCTCATCGCGTACAAAAATACAATTTTTTTGTTTAACAAATACAACTATTTGTTAAACAAGATAAAATAATCGAAATGTCGCCAAAATACAGACAAATAATGCACAAACTAGGATATATTCATTTATATAAGCGGGATTGCAAAATTAAAAATCACAGGTTTGAATTAAAATTGTTATTTTTGTAAAATAAATTATGTACAAATAAACCTTAAACTAACACAATGTTCAAAAAATTTACTTTAGGAGATATGTTTCTATTTGCAGCCGCTCTTCTTTCATTAATTTTCTCTGAAGTTTTATATTTTCAAGGAAATAAATATGATGCAATTTTCATAGGAATTTGGGTTCCTTCAATTCTAGCTTTCGGTATTTATTTAAATCAAATTAAAAACAAAAAAAATGACTGAAATTATACCTTATTTTGCAGGACTAATAAGCCTGCTATTTGGAATTGGATTTTACTTAGCTACTAAGAAAAAAGGCAATGATTAATAATCATTGGCTTCTGTATTATATAGTTAATGAGGTTTAATTATTCATTTTAGTATTTGGACTTTTTAAATCATAGAACTGCCTCTGCAAAAAAATTGAATCATTAAAACAACACTTGTTTGTTATTTTTTTATTTCCAAAATAACTAGACTAACATTTCTGTTAAACTGCTTAGGTATTGGAATTTTAGCAAAAAAGCTGTTTACTGTAAATTAACCTCAGCACAAAAATAATTTTCTCTACTATAACGCCTATAGAATATTTGACGCGTTATTTAGGAGTAATAAATTAGTGAAAATTATTTCAATTCTGTGCCACTAATTAACCACATATTTCTATATTTTTTCGATTTATCATATTCATTAGCTTGTTTTTCGAAATTGAATGTGCGATTTCCTCTTGGGTCATTTCCAACACCAGCTAAGTAAGCCCAATTGCCCCAATTACTGCATACATCATAATCAATTAGTTGTTGTTCGAAATAAGCTGCACCATAGCGCCAATCTAACTTTAGATTATTACATAAATAACTTGTTACGTTTTG
This sequence comes from Chitinophaga pinensis, assembly GCA_945879015.1. Classification (GTDB taxonomy): domain Bacteria; phylum Bacteroidota; class Bacteroidia; order 2-12-FULL-35-15; family 2-12-FULL-35-15; genus 2-12-FULL-35-15. Next base: position 40,687 of record CAMCUO010000008.1, read on the forward strand.
CCGACCGCGGTTGCTCATAAAACCGGTGAGTTTTAGTTCTATCATATTAGCGTCAATAAAATCATCACCTGTTTCCCCCTTAATCCACGTATATAATAATTCGTTATTGTGTTTATGTAAATTATCTGTTTTAGCTTTTATGCCTGCTTGCTGAAAAAATTTATTCGAATGTTTTTTCATCATAAATCTAAAATAATCTCGCCACAGTAATTCAAACTCTAGCCAATAAGACGATTCGTTCGGGGTAAACTGTGCTTCGTATTTTTTCAATTCAGAATAAATTTCTCGCGGTGATAGACAACCTAAGCTTAGCCATGCCGAAAACTTTGTTGAATAGCTTTCGCCAATCATTCCGTTCCGGGTTTCTTTGTAAGTGGCTATAGCTTTAGCTTCAAAAAAATAATGATTAAGTCTTTTATATCCCTCTGTTTCGCCTCCTTTAAAATTGATAGCTGCTCGACAATCGTTAGTAATAGAATGTAGCCCTAATTCTTCAATAAGAGGTAAACATAGTTCTTCAATTACAGGTGATTTAATAGTGTTTGGTTTTAAAAATACTTCACTAACGTTAGCTTCCTTTTCTATTCGTTTTCTAAAGTTAGTAAACACATCCGGTATATCTTTTAAAGCAAAAGGTAAATCCTGTGCATAGTATAATGTACTGGTACTGTATGTTTCAAGAGAGCAGTGAATTTTCCAAACCTCTTTTTCAACCAGCTCTTGCGTTTTTTTTTCTTCAAAAGCTACTTCCTTTTTGCAAAATATTTTTTGCGCCTTATATTTTTGCACTGTTTTAAACAATTCGTATTCAGGCTTTCCTCGTACTATTATTAAACCTGAGCCGAGTGCGCGTAAGTTTTTATCTAAGTCCGCCAACGACTCTAATAAAAATTGGGCTCTAAAGTTTCCTGTTTTTTTAAAACCAAAATCAGTTGTTTTAAAATGTGATTCATCAAAACAGTAAACAGGAATAATTTCATCACTTTGTTCAATAGCTTTCACCAAAGTTTCATTATCGTGCAAGCGCAAATCGGTTTTAAACCAAACAATAGAAGTTTTCATTTTTTGATTAGTTATAATTCATCTATGTTTTTTAAGTAATAATCGGCCTGTTCTAATAATTCCGCTTTGGCACTTGGTTGCATTTTTCGCCACACATTGTACATCATGCCAATACGTGGATTTTTGGCTAATTTTACTTCGTGTTTGTCATAGAAATTCCAATACAAGCTATTAAACGGACAAGCTTTATACCCCGTTTTTTTTGCCTTATCATAATAACATCCTGTACAATAAGAACTCATTTTATTAATATAAGTGGCTGAACTCACATATGGTTTAGTACCTACAATTCCACCATCAGCAAATTGGCTCATGCCTCTGGTATTGGTAATTTCAACCCATTCAAAGGCATCTATATAAATTCCTAAATACCAAGCATCAACCTCATTTGGATTTACACCTGCCAATAAAGAAAAGTTACCAGTTATCATTAGCCTTTGAATGTGATGGGCATAGGCAAATTGTAACGATTGACTAATTGCATTTTTTAAACAATTCATTTTTGTTTTACCTGTCCAAAACCATTTTGGCAATTTTTCAGTATGTTCAAAATAATTAAGTGTTGCATATTCGGGCATTTTAAGCCAATAAATGCCACGCATATATTCTCTCCAACCAATTATTTGTCTAACAAAACCTTCTAATTGGTTGTATTCAATTTCTTCAGGTCTTTTAGTGTATTCTAAAATGGCTCTGTTTACAACTTCTTTTGGCGATATTAATTTTATATTCATTGAGAATGATAAACGAGAATGATACAATGACCATGCATTTGGCGCCATTGCATCTTGAAAACGACCGAATAAAGGCAAACATTCTTTTGCAAAAAATTCAAGTAGCTGTAAAGATTGCTCTCTGTTTACAGGCCATAAAAAAATTTTAGCATCTATAACACCGATAGTTTTAATTGAAGCTTTTTTTATATCATTTTCAATTTCGCTTACATCATTTAAAAATAATAAAGGCGCAGTTGGCTTATGGTGTTTAGGTAATTTTTGTCTATTCTCTTCATCAAAATTCCATTTACCATGAAGTGGCTTATCTCCATCTACAATAAGTATATTATGCTTTTTGCGCATGTGGCGATAAAATGTTTCCATCAAATACATTTTTTTGCCTTCAAATAAATTCTTTAATTCGGAACGCGAGCTATAAAAATGTTCTGAATCTATAACATGGCTTGCTATTTTAAGTGATTTCGAATAGTTCTTTAAATGCTCATCAACCCTGTATTCGTCCGGTAATTGATATTCAAATTGTGTGTAATTATTTTTTTCAATTAATAGATCACAATTTTCATCAAAACTGTGCAAATTATTTTTATCGTTAAGTTTAAGATATATAACGTTATGTTTTCGAGATTTTAGCTCTTGTGCAAACTGTTGCATAGCTGCAAAAATCCCAATCACCTTTTGTATATGATGCTGAGCATAATCTGTTTCTGATCGTATTTCCATTAAAATATAGGTTATACTATCATCCACATTGTTAAACCACGAATGATTTATGTTGAGTTGATCTCCTAGAATTAATCGAAGCGTACTTTGTTTTTTTTTAAGCATTTTATTTAGTGTTTCTACATCTATCACTGCAGTATTTAACTTCATCCCAATTCTTTTCCCATTTTTTTCGCCAAGTAAATGGCTTTTTACAAGAAGCACAAAATTTAAATGGTAGGTTTTGTTTTTTTACACCTTTCATTCAGTTTCTATTTTAATACGTGTTCGCTTCCATTTAACTGACACTGCCGATCCTTCCGCAAGAAATACGGAACTAGGATTAACATTTTTTAAAAACGCAAAAGCATTGCCGTACATTTTATCAAAATCACAGTTTACCTTATAACCTTTGATTTTATTTACCTTCCACCGCGGATGATTTATATTATATTCTTCTGTTTTTAAATTATCAATTTTTGTGTAACCATAATAATGCTCGAATATAAATTCCTCAAAGCTGTTGGTTTGCATTTCATCCTTATCTGTAGATGATTCAATATAAATACTGTTCCATATATTATTAATTTGCCACAAATACTCTATTTTCTTTTGTGTTGCATTAATATAAATATTGTTTTTTGTTGGAATAGCTGTATAATGTTCTTTATACAATTTATTAGCGACCCAAGCTACAGCTCTGTAGGGAATAGTTTCATTAATAAATACAACTCCCCGTTTTATTATGCCACCTTCTTTTCTTTGTACGTAAAATCTTAAATTAATTTCTTCAAATGTGCCAAGAATTGGAATGGGTATTTTAAATAACTTAGTGTTCTTAAACATAAATCCTACCAGACTGACGTATGCTTCACCTTGAAATAAATCCAGTTCGCAACCGTTTGGCAGGTATGGTAGCAAAACATTTACTGGAACAGCATAATTTACCATCACAATGTTTTCCCAATCGGCTTCTAAAAAATCCATTTTTTTAATTAAATTAATTTAATATCCAAATACTTCCGTTTAAAACACTAGCAAAACTTACCCACAATAAATAAGGAATTTGAAGATAAGATGCAGTTTTATCAATTTTGTAAAAAGAAAAAATCATTATAATAATGGAGACCCAAATAAAAATTATTTCAATAAACGCTACCTCAACTAATTTAAATTTAAAAAACAGGAAACTCCAGCAGAAGTTTAGAAACAGTTGAATGAAAAAAATTATAATGGCTCGTCTTTTTAAAATAGAATTTTCCGATTGAAGTATTAAGTAAAATGAAACACCCATCAAAATATAAAGGATCGTCCATACTGGGCCAAACAAATAATTTGGAGGATTAAATACAGGTTTATTAAGTGTTACATACCAATTTTCAATTCCTGATGCGGTGGCAATGCCACTAATTGAACCAATTGATAAAGGAAGTATTATACAAAGTATGAGTTTAAATATTTTGTTCATTTTATTTTGTGCTTTTTTTTGTTATTGTGATTTTGGATTTGAAACATGTTTGTTAATAATACGATTCCCTTCTTCTTTTACAGCATTATTTTTTCTATAACTCCATACTATATCGCTAGCGTGCTTTCGTGTACTTTCAATATCTACAATTGGTGATGGGTAATCTTTACCAATTTCGCAGTTGTATAGTTGTTGTTCCATCGAACTTAATTTCCATGGTTCATGTATTAAGTTTGCAGGAATATTCTTTAGTTCAGGGAGCCATTGTTTTATAAATATACCTTCTGCATCATGTTCCTCTGAATTTTTTATGGGATTATAAATACGAATGGTATTAATACCTGTAACCCCCGATTGCATTTGTAATTGTGGGTAATGAATGCCTGGCTCATAATCTAAAAACTGTCTTGCTAAAAAATGTAACTCGCGCCAATCTTGCCATAAATTAAATACAAAAAAAGAAACCACCATGGCGCGCATCCTGAAATTAATATACCCGCTTGCTACAACGCAACGCATACAAGCATCTACAATAGGAACACCTGTTTTCCCTTCTTGCCAGGCATTTATAAAAAATTCATTTTTTGGTTTTATTAATCTATCATAAGCACGGTTTACATTTTCAAACTCCATGCGACATTCATCTTCAAATTTTTGCATAAAGTGGCAATGCCAATGTAATCGCGAAATAAAATTGGAAAGAGCTTTTTTATTTTCAGCATTGTTATAATGTTGACGAGTAAATTGATACACCATTCGCATGCTGATGTTGCCATAAGTAAGGTAAGGCGAAAGACGGCTACATCCTTTTCGGCTTAATGACGGTTTTGAAATGTGTTTACTATAATTTACATATCGTTCTTTAAGAAAGCCATCCATGTAACGCCATGCCCAATATTCTCCGCCTTGCTGAAAATTTTTATTACGTGTTGTAATTGCACTTGAAAGTTTTTCACCTTTCAGCGAATTATAAATGTTTGCATCCAGTTTTAAAATATTCCAACCGTCTTCATTCACAATTTTTGGCGATTCTGTCATTCTTTTTTCCCAACGTTCTTCCCACATATGCCTCGATTTAATTCTTCTTATGACTCCATTCATCTGGAATTCCTTCCATTGAATCATATTTGCTTTACAAAATAGCTGAATATCAATATCCCTACTATAAGTTACTTTATTGCCGATCTCCTCGTGCGAAAAAATAGTTTGAATAGAAAAGTGTTTTGTAAGCTCTTCAAAAACTAAACGTGCTTCATTATGAAAAATATAAATTTTGGAATTTATATTAGCAAGCTTGGATTGCATTTCCTGCAGAGATTCATAAACAAATCGCCAATGCCTTACATCGCTATCATCATATGACATTACAGAGGGTTCAAAAAAGTAGACTAGCAGTAAAGGTAATTCTTGTTGTTGTGCATAATACAATGGTTCGTGATCTGTAAACCGTAAATCGCGTTTAAACCAAACAATATTAATTGATGTTTTATTCAATATATTTGATTTTAATAATTTCAATTTCTTTATTAACTTTTGCATAACTCAATCGTTCAAGACGCATAGTTTTGTGATAACTATCGAGGCCCGAACAAGTTATTGAATTTGCTTTTTCAAGATCAAGAAATGAATCTTCACACAAACATTCTTTCGGAAAATAAATGTGTTCAATTTGACCAATGATTAGAATGGTACCATTGATTGTAAGATCTGTACGCTCTTTAAATTTTATGCCGAGTTGAATATTACTTTCTTTAACATAAGGCGCTAAAAACTCATCTTTATAAACAGTTGTTAAGCTAACAGCATCAAATTCTGAAATTTCTTTTGGGTATCTGGCTGACGTTTGATGGCCTTTTACATAAATAGATTCGTTAAGATGGTTTATCGTATAATACCCTGTTTCAAGTATATTGTCTAATGTATTTCGTTCAACAGAATCTGGTCTTACAATAAATGCAATAAGTGGAGGGGATGCACCTAAGTGAACAATAGAGCTAAATATTGCTAGGTTAGTTTGACCTGCTTTATCGATCGTACCAATCAAACAAACGCTTTTAAAACCACCTGCGGAATTAATCAGATTGCCTCTAAGCCTTTTTTCCATTGCTATTAAATCATTATATGATAAGTGCGTTTCCATAGAAAATTTAATTTTTAATTTTGCTCATTCCACCATCAACTGCCATAACTTGACCACTTACCCAAACGGATTCATCTGATAATAAAAACACAATAGCATTGGCAACATCAATAGGATTACCAATCATTTGCAATGGATTTCTTTTTTTCATTTGCTCCATTTTATCAGGAGTATTGATAAATTTATCTCCCAGTGGCGTATTTGCTAGCGAAGGCGCAACGCAGTTAACTCTGATTGAAGGTGCAAATTCTGCCGCTAAAGCTTTAGTAAGGCCTTCTATTGCCCCTTTAGCCATTGATATAGAGGCGTGGAAGGGTAAGCCGATGCTAACTGCTACTGAACTTACAAATACAATAGATGCATTTGGCGACCTTTTTACATTGCCTAAATAAGCTTGTGTAAAAGCAACGGCACCTAAACTATTTATTTGAAAATCAGTTATAAATTCGGCCTGCGTTAATCGAGCAAATGGCTTTAGATTAATTGTTCCCGGAAAATATACGAGCCCATTGATCGGCTCTGCAATTTCGGGAAATGCTGCTAAATGATAGTTTTCAATTTTATAACATTCATCATACAACGAAATTGTATCTTTTGTGCTGATGCCAATTACTCGATGACCTTTTTGTTTTAATAAGGTAGCTGCTTCTTTTGCAATGGCACTCGAGGCTCCTGCGAATAAAAAGGTTTTACTCATTTTCTTTTAGAGATTTTATTGTTTGAAATAATTCGTTGTAAATTACATTTGAACCTATTTATGCCACTAATTCTTTTTGAAGCGTGTTTGGTAGTAGAATTCTGTACACGCTTTCTCCATAATTTATAACTACTAAATTTTAACTCCTTTTTCATAAGTGTTTTTACAGCAGCTTCATTCAATCCAAATTGAAATTCAATAGCATCAAAGGTGGTCCTATCTTCCCAAGCCATTTCTATTATTCTATCAAGGTCTGTAGTAGTTAAATTATGTAAAAGTGATTCAATATCCTTCGTATATGGAACAGATGTTGGTAAGGCATTGTAGGAACAAAAATTTAAGTCTTTATTTTCCATGGTTAAATAATTCTTCCAATTTATTAAAACGATAATCAAAAATCTCTTTTATTTTACGACTTATAAAAAGGCTGTTCACAATTTTTCCGATAAAGCCAAATGGAACTTTGTAATGCAAAATATCAGTCATTTCAATTCCGCCTGGAACCTCTTTTATAAAATGCTTGTGGTGCCAGAATGCATAGGGGCCGAAACGTTGCTCATCAACAAAATAATTATGATGGACTACGTGTGTTATTTCGGTAACCCAATTCATTTTAATCCCAATTATGGGGGTAACGTAATAATGTATAATTTGGCCGGGATACATTTTTTTAATATCCTCTTTATCAGAAAGGATAGTGAAGCCCATATATGTAGGGGTAATTAAAGCTAGATTTTTAGGAGAACTCATAAAATCCCATACAGTGTCTATATCACTTTTTAATAGTTGAGTTGTTTTTAAGGTATGTATCATTGTTACAGCAAAGTTATTTGTTTTGTTTAATACTTTTTATAATCTATTAAACAAAAGTAATGTTTATATTTCAACCAAAACTTAACTTTTAAGAATAAAATATATAATGAGTAAAATGCAAATACTATTAAAATTGGTGCGCACTTTTGCTTGTTTATTGACAATTTTGTTGAGTTTTACATAAAAAAAATTATATTCGCTAAGATAAATAAAAATTTAGCCATGAAAAAAATAACTGCTTTTTCCGTCTTTTTGTTTCTAATAATGTCATCTTATACTTGGTTACAAGCTCAACCGCCTACTTGGGAAAATGGAATCGCAAAAATTTTCTATTCCAACTGCACTTCTTGTCATCATTCTGGAGGTATTGCTCCATTCTCTTTAGATACATACACAGATGCTTATAGCTATTCGGGTATTGTAGCAATTGCAATTACAAACAAAATGCCCCCATGGAATGCCGACCCCAATTACAAACACTACGCTCACGAACGAGTACTTTCGGCAACTGATGTTAGTAAAATTCAGTTATGGGTAGCCAACGGTGCTCCATCAGGGGATTTACGTTTTGCACCGCCTGCCCCGACTTATTCAAATGCCTCTATGTTAGGGACCGCTGACTTATCAGTTAAAATGAGTGATTACACTGTTAGTAGTAACACAGATGAGTACAGAAATTTTGTTATCCCCTCTGGATTAACAGTTAGTAAATTTGCAACAGCAATTGAGGTGTTACCAGGTAATCCTTCTATTGTTCACCATGTTTTGGTTTTTCAAGATTCTACAACTGCTGCAATTAGTTCTAGTAGTTCGGGTGGTACAGGTTCCGCCGCATCAAAACTAATCTACGAATATGTCCCTGGAGCTCAACCTTATTTTACTCCGGTTGGCACTGGTCTTCGATTAGCCGCAAACACACGGATTATTTTACAAGTTCATTACGCGCCTGGCAGTCTAGGTCAATTGGATAGTACGCGTGTAAATTTTAAATTGGCAACATCAGGTTTAAGAAATATATCTGTAAGTCCCCTTTTAAATCATTTATCGACACTTATTAGTGGTCCTTTATCGATCCTTGCCAATCAAACAAAAACATATAATGAAGCTTTTTCTTTTCCTGGAAATTGGACGTTCTTAACAGCATCGCCTCACATGCACTACATTGGAAGAACCTTTTTAACATATGCAGTCAAAAATACTGCGCCTTTTGATACAATTCGTTTTGTAAATATTAACGATTGGGATTTTCACTGGCAAGATAATTATGTATTTCAAAACACTGTGAAAGTACCTAATGGATACACTTTACGTGCTCAAGCTTTTTATGATAATACCACTGGCAATCCAGATAATCCTTATAGTCCTCCACAAAATATTTCAGCAGGAGAGGCAACTACAGATGAGATGATGATGGTGTTTTTCTCTTTCTTGCCCTATCAAACAGGTGATGAAAATTTAATTATTGATAAAAGAATTATTCCAAAGGGAGCTACAACTTTTTGTGAAGGAATAACTGTTACACTTAAAACTATTGAAGGCGCCGGATATACCTATCAATGGTATAGAAATGGAACGCCAATTTCAGGTGCTATATCTGCATCTTATGAAGCCGGTATAACTGGAAACTACTCTGTTTCTATTACATTAGGACCTAATAATACTGTTTCTGATCCAGTCTCTGTAACTGTGAATCCTGCTCCAGTTGCGACATTATCTCCTTCAGGTTCTGTTGTCATTCCAAGTGGTGGCAGTATTACTTTAAATGCCTCAATAGGAAGCGGCTATACTTATAATTGGTATAGAAATGATACGCTTATCATTGGAGCTAATTCCTCAAGTTACAATGCTACTATTGCTGGCTCATATTATGTAGAAGTATATAACGGATGTTATGCCTTGTCCTCTAATACTATTTTAACAGATGGAGCAACAACATCGGGTTTGAATAATATTGCAATTTCAGAATTTAAAATTTATCCTAACCCAAGTTCGGGTAAGGTAACAGTTGATGCGCCATTTGAAGGAGAGTTAATCGTATTAAATTACCTTGGGCAAAAAATACAATCCAATATTATTACAAAAGAAACAAATGACATTTTTATTGATGGTAGTGGATTGTATTTTTTAGTTTTTAATGATAATATAGGTAATAGTATAACATCGAAAATGATTATTCACAAGTAATCGGAAGGCTGTTGTCATTATTTTAAATATGCGGGTTAAAATTCGATAGTGTTTCGATAAATTCATTTCACAGTTCGAGATTTTGTTTGTGAAGTCCACTCGAAAGCCACTTGCTAATAGAATGGGGCTTTTTTATTACCTTTACCCTATGAATTCTTCCCCTAAAAAATCAAGACCATTGTTTTGGTTTTACATATTGATAGTTTATGTATTTCTGCAGTTTTCGTGGTGGACTTATATGATGTTTCAACTCAATACAGAGAATGTTCGTTTAAAAACGGAAATCAATCTTTTAAAAGGAGAAACACCTGAAGAAATAGCAATTAAAGGAAACGAATTAAACGACAAACTTCACAAACGTTGGTTGATGATTTCGAGTGAAGGAGCAGTTTTTGTTTTTTTATTATTATTAGGCGGATACCAAATTCGCAAAACCCTGAAAAAAGAAACAGCTTTGTCACAACAGCAGAAAAATTTCTTGCTTTCTGTTACACACGAATTAAAATCACCCATTGCTTCTACTAAATTGCAGTTGCAAACCTTGCAAAAGCATGAGCTTGACAGAACAAAACAAAAAGAAATTATTGCCAATGCAATTAGTGATACTGAAAGATTAAATAATTTAGTTGAAAACATTTTATTGGCGGCTAAAATTGAAAACAGCGCTTTCCCTTTAAACAAAGAAGTATTCAATCTATCGGAATATATTACGGAAGGCATGAATCAAACCATTCAATCATTCAATTATAGCCAGAAAGTTGTATTAAATATTGAACCTAACATTACGATGAATATTGATAGAACAAGTTTTCCTTCTATCATTTTAAATCTGGTTGAAAATGCAGTGAAATATTCTCCTACAAATTCCACAATAACACTTGGATTAAAATCATCAAATGGAAAAACAATTCTATCTGTGGCAGATGAAGGAGTAGGAATTTCAAACGAAGAAAAAGAAAGTGTTTTTCAAAAATTTTACCGAGTAGGAAATGAAGAAGTAAGAAAAACAAAAGGAACAGGATTGGGACTGTATATTGTAAATTATTTAGTGGAACAACATAATGGAGTAATTACTGTAAAGGATAATTCTCCGAAAGGGAGTGTTTTTGAAGTAGTGTTTGGTTGATGGTTGTTGGTTGTTAGAGAACTTTGTTTTAGCCCCGTCATTGCGAGCAAAGCGAAGCAATCTCTGCCTAATGCTAAGCTCAACATCATGAGAGATTGCCACATCCTTCGAAAATGCGGGAATCGCAATGACGCTTCGTAATCAACACACACAGATTAGCACTTCGTATATTTCGTAAAAAATTAGTAATTCGTTGGAGTAAAAATTCGTATCATGAAGAAGGTTGCGCTCATTATTTTAGACGGTTGGGGAATTGGTAATGGATCAAAATCAGATGCCATTGCTTGTGCCAATACTCCTTTTGTAGATAGTTTGTATAAAAAATATCCTCACAGCACTTTACGTACTTCAGGTGAAAATGTTGGCTTGCCAGCTGGACAAATGGGGAATTCTGAAGTAGGACATTTAAACATTGGTGCAGGTCGAATTGTTTATCAGGATTTTGCTCTTATTAATAAAGCCGTTCGTGAAAAAACAATTGATACAAATGTTAAATTAATAAAAGCATTTGATTACGCGAAAAAAGAAAATAAAAATATTCATTTTATAGGATTGATTTCCGAAGGTGGTGTACATTCTTCTCAAGCACATTTACACCACTTGTGCGATTTAGCAAAAGCAAAAGGTTTATCAAATGTATTTATTCACGCATTCACTGATGGAAGAGATACTGATCCAAAAAGTGGATTGGGATATTTGAAAAACTTGGATTCGCATTTAAAAACTTCTTCAGGAAAAATAGCTTCAGTTGTTGGTAGATATTACGCTATGGACCGAGACAAACGTTGGGAACGAGTAAAGTTGGCTTACGATTTATTAGTAAACGGAGAAGGAAAAAAATCACAAAATATAATTCAAACAATTGAAGAATCGTATTCTGAAAACATAACAGATGAATTTATCAAACCAATTGTTGTTACAGATGCATCTGAAAATCCGATTGGAAACATAAAAGAAAATGATGTAGTGATTTGTTTTAATTTTCGCACCGATCGATGCAGAGAAATTACGCAAGTGTTGACTCAAAAGGATATGCCGGAGCAGGGAATGAAAACACTTCCACTCTATTATGTAACTATGACCAATTACGATGCAACATTTAAAAATGTGCACATTCTTTATGATAAAGATAATTTGGTAAATACATTGGGAGAAGTTTTGGAAAACGCAGGCAAGAAACAAATACGAATTGCAGAAACAGAAAAATATCCTCATGTTACTTTTTTCTTTTCAGGTGGAAGAGAAAAAGAATTTGCCGGAGAAAAAAGAATCATGGCGCCCTCACCGAAAGTAGCCACTTACGATTTACAACCAGAGATGAGTGCTGTTGAACTAACGGATGCAATATTACCAGAATTAAAAAAAGCAGAAGTAGATTTTATTTGTCTGAATTACGCCAATGCCGATATGGTTGGACATACTGGAGATTACAATGCAGTTATAAAAGCAGTAGAAACAGTAGACGCTTGCACAAAAAGACTTGTAGAAACAGGAATAGAAAACGGATATTCATTTATAATCATAGCTGATCATGGAAATTCCGATTATATGATTAATCCTGATGGTTCTCCGAACACAGCTCACACCACCAATCCTGTTCCTTGTATTTTAATCGATAGCGATTATAAAAAAGTGAAAGAGGGAAAATTAGCAGACCTTGCTCCAACTATTTTAAAGATGATGGGCGTTGGAATTCCTAAGGAGATGGATGGGGATGTGCTAATTTGAAAATTTGGAAATGTTTCAATTTGAAAATGGATTCTTACGCAGCGCCATTGCGAGTCCAGCATTTTAGCGGGATGTGGCAATCTCTCACGAAGCGGGACTTGGACAATATTGAGGAGAGATTGCTTCAATGTCTTCTCCATCTTAGAACTCGCAATGACTTTCTGAAAAATTTTTGACTTTTGACTTAAACCCTTTTACCTTACCAACGTTACTCTCCCAATAAACTGATGATCTAAATTCTCCACATCATCGCGGAAATTTATTTTGTAAACGAACACATCGTTGGTGCAAAGTCGGTTTTTGAAATACCCATTCCAACCAGCTGCTTCGTTTGTGGTTTCAAATATTTTTTCTCCCCAACGATCGAAAATTATAAATGAATAATCGTGCACGCCAATTAATTTTGGTTTGAAAACATCATTCAATCCGTTTCCGTTTGGAGTGAATGCATTTGGAATCCAGAAAAGAAATTCGGGACGAATTACAATTTCGATGTAGGCTGTATCTGCACAACCGTTTGCGTTGGTGACAACTTGCATAATGGTATAATTTCCTGGAGCTCCGTAAGAATGTATATCATTGCAATTGTTAGTCATTGTTCCATCGCCCCAATACAAATCACAATCAATTGCACCTGCGCTTAAATCAAATGCAGTTACATCTGGATAAAAAATGGATGTATCAATTGGTGTTGCAGTAACTCCTGCTATTGGCGAAGGGAAAACTGCAATTGGTGAAGGCAATGCAAAAGTATCTGTACAACCGTTTGCAGTAACAACAATTAAACTTGTGTTATAATTTCCTATTGATGGATAAGTATGACTTGGATTTTGTTCGGTAGCAGTTCCGCCATCTCCGAATTGCCAGAAATAACTAAGTGGAGTATCACCAACAGAAGCATCTATAAATTGAACAGGCTGTAAATCACAAGCAACTGATCCTGCTAAAGTGTAATCCGCCATTGGTTTAGGATACACGACTACATTGGCTGTATATGTTTCGACACAACCATTTTCACTTATAGTAAACGTGACGGGAAATGTTCCAGATGTATTGTAAACAATATTTGTTGGATTTAGATTAGTACTTGTTGAAGGTGCAGCATTCGAACCAAAGTTCCAAGAAAAAGTTCCATTGCCCATGTATGTACCTCCACCATTAAAATTATAACTATTTTCATAAATACATTCGCCAGGAGGTGGAGAAAAAACAGGATCCAATAATGGAAAAATAAAAAATGTATTTGTTTGTGTATCTGCACACATTGTTCCTGGATTGATAATCAATGTAACTTGATAAGTTCCTGAATCTGCATAAATCCAACTAGGATTAATAATATTGGAAGTATCCAAAAGCGTTGTTGCATCACCGAAATCCCAATAATATGTAAATGCATTGATACTTGCTTGAGTGAAATTTACATTGTATCCAAAACAAAAATTTGTTTGCAAAGGAATGGATGCAACTGGTAAACCCGGACAAGTAACTACATTGAATTGAAAATCTCTTTTGTTCACATCAATTAAAACACCTCCACGATATTCACTTACACAAACTCCAACAACCCATTGTCCAACCATATTTGGAGTACCAGTCATTAATCCCGTTACAGGATTTACTGCAATTATTGGAGAAGCACTCATAGGATAGGCTGCATTATAAGGAGCTTGCCAAGGAACAAAAGCGAAAGGTGGTGGAGAACCAATTCCTGGGCAACCCGATGCAACAGCTGGCGGTCCGAGTGAAGGACAAAGTGGATCTAAACCGGTATAGGGATCACACAATTCGTAATAAAGTGAATCTCCATCTGGATCAGTTGCTGAGTGATCAAAAAATAATGGAACACCAGCACATAAAAAAATGGGTGGAAAATTAGTGTAACGCGGACTGCTATTTCCGGGAGCAACAGTATTATCAGGAATGTGCGCCATGTATGTTGAACCAACATCTCCGGGAAGCACTAAATTTAATATTGTTCCATTTCTACAACAACGTTGATAGGTAAGATTATATCCTCCTGGAATATTTGGCAAATTAACTATCGCCTGATAAATGCCTTCTTCCACACAAATATTTGTTGGTGGCGTAAAGCAAGGATTATTAATTGTGGCGGGTAAAAAAACAGTGCCAGGAAGAGGCATTTCTAAACTATCGATAAATACTCCAGCGCTATTAAAAATAAAAACGCATGCAGGATTATCGAGCGGAGGAACTCCATTAAAACAATCGCGGTATACTTTTAAGGTTATACGATAATTATTTCCACCAAGGTTATCATAATAAATTTCTCCACCCACAATGTGAGTAGCGAAATTTTTTAATGATAAAATCATTAAGAAAAATAATATCAGAGATCGTTTAAACTTCATTTTTAAAACTCACCTAAAAAAAGGACACACCCCTAACCCCTCTCTAGAGGGGAATTCATTGGTAATTATTTCATACGAGTGATATGAAAATATCCTGCAAAAACTTTATTCTCACCTTCTTCAGTCGATTTAAATGACGGACTTGGGTTTGCTCTTGCTAAAACTGTACCCGCAGCAGGCACTGTTAAAACATAATAATAAACTCCATCAACCGCTTTTGAACCATTCCAGTTATTTTTATAATCAGAACTTTCAAAAACTTTTGTTCCCCAACGGTTATAAATTGCCAAAGAGGTTCCTGGATATTTTTCTAAATTTTCAATAAAGAAAAATTCATTTTCTGCAGGACCTGTTCCATCAGGAGTAATCACGTTTGGAATATTCAATACACAACTTGTTTCTACATTAATCTGAAACTGATCGTTTTGAATGTTTCCACAAACATCGGATATAGTAAGTTGATAAACTCCATTTCCATTTGCAATAACACTTGTATTTAAAGTGCTTTGAGAATTTACAGTATCTGTTCCCGAAACAGTAGTCCAAGTATAGACAAAAGGAGCACCACCGCCAGTAAATGTTGGAATAATTGGAATTAAATCTCCAGGACAAACAAGCATATCTGATCCGGCATCAATCACCATAGGAACAACAGTAGCAACAGTAAGTGTTACAGAATCCGTAATTGCTGGTGTAGGATCTACACTAGCATTACAAGCATCGTTTACTGTTATAGTATATGTTGTAGTAGCCGCTACAGTAACTGTATTACTTGGAGTAGATGGTAATCCTCCGCTCCATGCATAAGTATATGGTTCAACTCCACCCGTGACCAGTGCATTGATAGTATATGTTCCACCAAAATTACAGAACGTAGTATCATTCAAACTTAAAGTTAGCGGAGTATATTCATTTAAATAAACAGTTGCATAAGTTGTTGTTCCACCACATGCCCCTGTTAAAATAATAGATAATTGAATTGTATCTAATCCTTCTAAAATTCCGTCAGAAACTGCATTGATACAATATGAAATTGAATCTTGTCCAGCAGCAAAAAATAATAGATTAGGTAATGAAACCCCTGGGATACCCGTATTATAATCAACCCCATTTACAGCAGAACCTCCAATAGTTAAATTAACAGTATCAGCATTTGCAAGATTTGATGTACGCACAAAATAAATACAAGCCAATCCGCAACCTTCGTATAATGTTGAATCGTTTGTTCCACCATAAGAAATTTCAGGAATGATTGTAACACCTTGACTAGTAAAACTTCCTTCTTCTAAAAATACTCCAGAATCCAAAATGCCATCTCCACCATCACCAACTGCAAGTTTAATATGATAAGTTGCTCCGCATTGTACAGCAGCAACTGCAGTTAATGGAACCGTAAATCCATCGTACTGAACTGTTGCACCATCAGGAGCAGTTCCTGTTCCCATACCATTTCCATTATCAAAATAATATGCGGAGTTGGTATACAAATTTAGATTGAACATGGTAACAGGCAAACTAGTTCCTGGGACCAATGCAATATTTTCTGCTCCTCCACTAAACGGACCAGAAATTCCAGGGCCGCTTATAAAAAATCCGAACCCATCATTAATTCCACCTGGCGCAGTACTCACAAATTCCATATATTCTTCGGAAGCAAAAACGTAATTAAATTTTACTGTATCAGAAGTAGGAATAAAATCAAATTCTAAAATAGTAGCATCGTAACTCAGTGTTGGCGACATTATAATATTTAAATCCGAATCTCCTGGAAGTGAATTTCCAACAGACGCTCCTGACAAATTATTTGGGCCTATAGCATTTGTAAGATTACCACAAGTGAGTAAAACTCCAGAAGAAAAACCAATGTTTGATAATGCTCCATTAAATGTTCCTCTACAATTTACATTACCAATATAAGTAACACCGCTGGCAGTTACACCTGCTCCCATCAAAGTATCCACCAATTGAGCAGGAGTAAACGTTCCGTTAACTGTTAATTGTGCATTCATAGTAGTGAATGCAACAAGAGCCATTGAGCTCAACTTTAACTTTTTGATAAATGATTTCATTGTTGTTTTATTAAATTTTATCTGACAACTGTTACACTACCTACATATCTTTTAACTTCGAAATAGTATCCTTCTACATCGAATATTACTGCATATACATCTTGCTTTACTTTTTCACCTTTGAATGTTCCGTCCCAGCCTGTATATAAATTATCGGTTTCAAAAAGTTTTTCTCCCCAACGATCAAAAATTTTCATGCTGTATTTTTTTATTCCCGCTCCATAACCCATATAATAATCGTTTCTTCCATTCGCATTCGGAGTAAAGGCATTTGGGAAATAAAAATAAAAATCGGGTAACACAATAATTGTTTGATAAATTGTATCCGAACAGCCTTCCACATTTGTAGAAATTAGCATAACGATGTATGTTCCATCATTCGCATAATTGTGCGGAGGATTTTCTAAAGTAGAAGTTGCATCTGGTGAACCGTCACCAAAATACCAAAAATAAGAAATAGCACCAGAAGATTGATTTTGAAATTGCACACTTTGATTAGTAACAAAACCATATCCAAAATCTGCATTGATTGGATAAACTGTTACTTCAACTGTATCAGTAATTGTTAAACCACATTCATCCGTTACAACAACTGTATATGTTGTAGAACTAGAAGGAGCAACAGTTATAGAATCGATGATAGTAATATTTGGTGACCATGAATAAACATAATCAGGCAAACCTAAAGTAGGATTCGCATCAAGCAAAACACTATTGCCACCGCAAATAGTTGTGTCTTTACTAAATGTTATTTGCAAAGGAGTATAAGGATTGACCGTAACAGTAATATTATCGGTAGCAATATTTCCACAACTATCGGTTACTGTAACAACATACGTTGTAGTTAAAAGTGGATTTACAATTGCACTTGATGTTGTACTTGTTGTATTTGTCCATGAATAAGTATAATTTCCAATAGCCACTCCACCATTAGTTGCTGCAGTTAATGGAAGATTTAAAAATGGACAAGATAAAATCGTATCATTATTTAAATTAACTGTAAGCGGTGGTGAATCGATAATTAAAAGTGTAAGTGTTGCGGTATCGTTTCCACATGGAGTGCTTGCATAAACTGTAAGGATAACTGTTTCTGTTCCTTCGATAATTAAATCAGCTAATGAATTAATTGTTACATACGAAGAATCTTGTCCCACAGCAAAATAAATACTATCGTTTATTGTTGAGTAATCTGCACCATTAGTTGCTGTTCCAGAAATAGAAAAATAAAATGTATCAGCAACTGCTAAATTATTTGTTCCTCTATCAAACAAAACAGAAGCGAATCCGCATCCTTCGTAAATGGTCGTATCATTTCCGGTAACTGCTCCACCGAAACTTGTAGAAGAAGACATGAAAACATTTCCTGTACTTACAAAACTTCCTTCTTCAATAAAAACGCCTGAATCTAAAATATCATCACCACCATCAGCTATAGCTAACTTCACGTGATATGTTTGTCCGCACTGAACTGCTGACAAAGCTTGCATAGGAACAGTAAATCCATCATACTGAATTGTTAAACCATTAGGTGCGGTTCCAGTTCCAAAACCATCACCATTATCAAAATAATATGCGCTATTGGTATTTAAATTCAGATTGAACATGGTAACTGGTAAAGCTGTTCCAGGAATAATTGCAATATTTTGTGCTCCTCCGCTAAATGGTCCAGCAATTCCAGGACCACTGATAAAGAAACCAAATCCATCATTGATTCCTCCAGGAGTAGTACTTACAAACTCCATGTATTCTTCAGAACCAAAAACATAATTGAATTTTATTGTATCAGAAGTAGCAACGAAATCGAATTCTAAAATTGTGGCATCGTAGCTGAATGTAGGTGTCATAATCATGTTCAAATCAGGATCACCTGGAAGTAAATTTCCTACAGAAGAACCCGCCATATTGTTAGGACCGATAGCATTTGTAAGATTTCCGCTTGTTAATAGTATACCTGAGTTAAAGCCAATATTGGAAGCAGAACCATTGAATGTTCCTCTAGCAGTAGCACTTCCTGCATAAGTAATACCAGTTGCAGTTAAACCGCCACCCGCCATAAGTACGTTTTGCACCATAAAAGTGGGAGTTACACCAGCATTTACTGTCAATTGCCCATGAACAAAGCCATGCAAGGCGATAGCAGCAATAAATGTGAAAAGCGTGTTTTTTGATAAAATAGAAAGATTCATTTTGTGTTTATTGTAAGCTGAATATCAAGCAAATATAAAAAAAGTCGTTAAAAATATTGAGTTAAGCTACCGTTTTTATGATTTCATCGCAAAAATTGTCTCACAATACGTGCTCTTTAACCCTCCAAGATATTAAATAGACGCCAATTTCAAGCAAATAGTTGCAGTAAAAAATTAAATTCCTAGGCTAATTAAGCATATTTTTGACCCTGAAAAAGTGCCTTTTTTCGGATTCTTATGATTTAAAGCGGGAAATTCTTGAAAATAACGTAATTACGAAGGGCAATTTTCTATTGTGAGCCAATATTAATAGAATTTTTTGATAATTTGGACTTGGATTTTGGCTGAGATTTCAGAACTATAAGCTGATCCACTGAATTTTTTAATAAAAAAATGCTTGTATCGATAATAATTGCAAATTTGTGACTCAAAAAAAGTCAAAAGAGGAAAAAGTCAAAATTCAAAAGAAAGAAAAAGAGAAAAAATTCAATAATTTTAAACTATTCAAAATGATAAATCCACACATCAACTCCTATATTGAAAAAAACAAAGACCGTTTTTTAAACGAACTTTTTGAATTATTACGTATTCCTTCTGTAAGTGCAGATCCAAAATATAAAGCTGACGTAATAAAAACGGCAGCAGTTATTAAAGAAAAATTAATTGCAGCTGGTGCCGAAAAAGTAGAAATATGTGAAACAGCTGGTTACCCAATTGTATATGGAGAAAAAATTATTGATGCGAAATTACCAACCGTTTTAGTTTATGGTCATTACGATGTACAACCTGCTGATCCAATTGAATTGTGGACTTCTGGACCATTTGAACCAGTTATTAAAGATGGGAAAATTTATGCTCGTGGTGCTTGTGATGATAAAGGACAAATGTATATGCATGTAAAAGCATTTGAATTGATGATGCAAACAAATTCACTTCCTTGCAATGTAAAGTTTATGATTGAAGGAGAAGAAGAAGTTGGTTCAAACAATTTAGGAACATTTGTAAAAGCAAATAAAGAAAAATTAAAAGCAGATGTGATTGTGATTTCTGATACAGGAATTATTGCAAATGATATTCCTTCGATTACTGTTGGATTGCGTGGCTTGAGCTATGTTGAAGTAGAAGTAACTGGCCCGAATAGAGATTTACATTCTGGATTATATGGTGGTGCAGTTGCAAATCCAATCAACATTTTATGTGAGATGATTGCAAAAATGAAGGACGATAAAAATCACATTACCATTCCAGGATTTTATGATGATGTTGAAATTTTAACTGCAGAAGAAAGAGCTGAAATGGCAAAAGCTCCATTCAGTTTAGATGAATATAAAAAAGCATTGGATCTTTCTGACATTCATGGCGAAGATGGTTATACAACAAATGAAAGGAATTCTATTCGGCCGACATTAGATGTAAACGGTATCTGGGGCGGTTATCAGGGCGAAGGAGCAAAAACAGTAATTGCTTCAAAGGCTTATGCAAAAATTTCGATGCGATTGGTTCCACACCAAAACAGCGATAAAATAATGAAGATTTTTTCAGATTATTTTACAAGCATTGCACCAAAATCAGTAAAAGTAAAAGTAACACCACACCATGGCGGAGAACCAGTTGTAACACCAAGCACTTCTGTAGCATACAAAGCGGCAAGTATGGCAATGGAAACAACGTTTGGAAAAAAACCTGTTCCTGTTCGCAGTGGAGGAAGCATTCCAATTGTTGCAATGTTCAAATCTGAATTAGGATTAGATTCTGTATTAATGGGGTTTGGATTGGATTCAGATGCGATTCATTCGCCAAATGAGCATTATGGAGTTTTTAATTATTTAAAGGGGATTGAAACCATTCCGTATTTCTATAAGAATTATGCGGAGATGAGTAAGTAATACGGATAACGAATCATTACGAATTTTACGAATCTGTGTTTTAATTTTGCTGTAGTGCCAATTTAATACTTCATTGCGACTCCCGCACTTTCGCGGGATGTGGCAATCTCTCATGATGAGGATTAGATTTGTAAATTGGAAGAGATTGCTTCGTGCCTCGCAATGACGACATTAAAGAAAATTCAGTTAAAAAATAATAACACAAGCATGAAAAAATATATTTTCCTTTTTCTTTGTTCTCTTCTACTTTCTTCCTGCGGTGAATTTAAAGAAGTAACATTCAACGGAATTGAAAGTGTAAAACTTATTAAGGTTTCTCAACAAGGAGCAGAAGCTGAAATGGTTGTTAAAATAAAAAATCCTAATAAATCGGCATTCACAATTTATAAATCCGCTTTCGATGTTACGCTGAACGGA
Organism: Chitinophaga pinensis; assembly: GCA_945879015.1. GTDB lineage: Bacteria > Bacteroidota > Bacteroidia > 2-12-FULL-35-15 > 2-12-FULL-35-15 > 2-12-FULL-35-15. The sequence goes on from CAMCUO010000008.1 coordinate 62,268, forward strand.
ATCACGGGAGGCAAAGCACATTTATCCGAAAATGTAAAAATCAAAGCTAATTCTGAGCAGACTTATACCTTCACTATTAAATCTGATTTTTCATCCATAAGTTTGGGCGATCTTCCTAAGTTGATGTCCTTGGCTAAAAGTAAAAATATTAAAATTGGATTAAAAGGAGATTTGAAAGTCGGAAAATTTTTGGTAAAGAAAAGTTATCCCGTTGAAATGAGCGAAAGTGTTCCTTTGGGTCTGAATCAGTAAATTAATTGGCAATCGTTAATTCTATCCAAACCTAACAAGCCAGTGGTTTTAGTAACCATCACTTTTTTTGCATCATAAAATTTATCGAAATTATCTACAACAAAAGTGGCAACATTCCGTTCGAACGAACTATTATTCCCTTCTCCTGACAATGTAATTTCCACACCTTGACTTCCATTTGTAAAATCAAGAATTTCGTATGTAACCGTGGAACTATTTATTGGAATAAATGTATTTAAAGCAAAAACAATATTAATCAAACACATTCCAAATCCAGAAAATGCGTACATCGCAAATTGATGATATTCCATATCTAAATACTCATTCACATATTTCCATTGTATTAATCCCAATGCACCACAAATAAAAAGCATAATAAATATTGCCCCAATACTAATTACGGTTGTAGACCAAAACCAAATTAACAAAGGAATACCAGCAAACAAACCAATAAAAGTAGCAGTCATTGCAATATAAATTCCATTTCGCTGAACAGTAGTTTGAAACAAAGAATAACGTTCATCAATATGTGAATTATTTAATATTTGTTGATTCAATTGCTCTTCTAAAGCTCTAGAACCTGACTCAGCAATAGCAATTGCCTTTTCGGCATAAACTCTTACTTGGTAATCTCCTTTTACATTATCAGGATCTTGATTTAACATCAGCATCAAATAATTATATAAGTGAGGAAGTTTCTTTTTAAATTCTTTTGGGGCTTCAAAGAAATGTTCTACACAAACTGCAAAAAATTCGTGCATATTGGTTCCGCCATATTCTCTTAGAAAAGTAATTTTCTTTTCCTTCAACTCTAAATAATCTTTCATAGCAACATCTTCCCACTTTTCAAAATAAGCAGAAAAATGTTCGTCATAATTTCCTTCTTCATCCAAATCAATATACAATGCATGAGCTAGTTCATGTAATCCCAAATTTACTTTGTCATCTTCAATGGCATAACCTTCTTTAAAGTCGTTCCAAGAAAGCGACAAAACACCACTTTGTGTATTCAACCCTTTTAGGTTAACATTTAAAAATTTAGAAAAAAAGATGCGTGGAAAAACATTGATAGCATACAAATGAGAAATCATATAATCTTTCAAACCAAACGTTAATTGAATAGCAGCAGCGGAAATAAGTACTTTTATTTCATCGGTAATAACCAATCCTTCTCTGCCAATAAATTTTTTGTCTTCCATAAACTTAAATAATCGGTCGACAAAAACTTCCTGAGCATCAGGAGAGAGATTTCTGAAATAGGGTTTTTTTTGTTTTAAAAGATTATTAGGCACATATGAAAGTAAAAATTAATCTTGAGAAATAAAAATTATAGCAATTAATAATTGTAAAACCCCTTTTTACGAAACAATCTTCCTCTTTCTTAGCGATAGCTTCGAAGATTTCTATTGTTTTTCCATTTTGGCAAATTTTATACTTGTAAATTATTTTCTATCTAAATACGTTCTCAATTACATGCTTTTTACACACAGAATCAGCCACAATTATTTTACTTATTGCAATCTGCGAAGCTGTGGCTATACTATTCTCATACTGAGTACAGCAAGTTTTATTGTTTACAAAAATTTCACTATCATAAATTTTGAATCTATTAAATTATAGTTTGTATTTTTATAGAATGAAAGATCAGAACCAGAAACATACAAATTCATTAATCAATGAAACCAGTCCGTATTTGTTGCAACACGCGCACAATCCGGTGAACTGGCACGCATGGAATGAGGAGGTATTGGAGAAAGCGAAATCAGAAAATAAATTGATTTTGATTAGCGTAGGTTACTCTGCTTGCCATTGGTGCCACGTTATGGAGCACGAATGTTTTGAAGATGAAAGCGTGGCAAAACTGATGAACGATTATTTCATTTGCATTAAAGTAGATAGAGAGGAACGCCCAGATATTGATCAAGTATACATGATGGCAGTTCAATTGATGACCGGACAAGGTGGCTGGCCACTCAATTGTTTTGCATTACCTGATGGCCGACCGATTTATGGTGGAACTTATTTTCCGAAACAAACTTGGATGAATATTTTATTGAATTTGGCAGATGTATATCAACACGAACCTGAAAAAGTACTTGATTATGCCAAACAACTAACGGAAGGCGTAAAACTTGCCGAACTAGTAAAAATAAATCCCGAAAAAAAAGAATTCTCTATTGAAACACTTCATAAAAGTGTAAATAACTGGAAACAGCGCTTCGACAATACAGAAGGCGGTCCAAACAAAGCTCCCAAATTTCCTCTTCCAAACAATTATCAATTTTTATTACGTTATGCTCATTATACAAAAAACGATGAGTTGTTAAAACACATTGAGCTAACTTTAAAAAAGATGGCTTATGGCGGAATCTATGATCAAATCGGAGGAGGATTTGCTCGTTATTCGGTGGATCACATTTGGAAAGTTCCTCATTTCGAAAAAATGCTTTATGATAATTCTCAATTGGTGACTTTATATTGTGAAGCTTATCAGAAAACAAAAAATCCTTTGTACAAACAAATCGTTTATGAAACATTAGAATTTATTAAACGGGAATTAACTTCTCCAAAAGGTGGCTTCTATTCAGCATTGGATGCTGATTCGGAGGGGGTAGAAGGAAAATATTATGTGTGGACAAAAGCGGAATTACAAAAACTATTTAAAGAACAATTTGATTTGTTTGCTGATTATTATAATGTAAACCAACGCGGATTTTGGGAGCACGAGAATTATATTTTGCTTCGACATGATGAGGAAGAGATAATTGCTAAACGAAATAATGTGTCTACTATTGAACTGCAAAAAATAATCAAAGAATGTAAAGAACAATTGCTTGCAATAAGAGAAAAACGTATTAAGCCAGGATTAGACAATAAAATTATTACTTCTTGGAATGCCTTGATGATAAAAGCTTATGCAGATGCGTATACAGTTTTTGATGAAAAATATTTTAAAGACATTGCTTTGTCGAATTTGGAGTTTATTTTAGGGAATTGCCTCCGTGATGGAAGCAGGTTGTTGCATTTGGCTTCTCAGACCTCATCCCCGGCCCTTCTCACCTCATCCGTCCTTCAGACACCTTCTCCTTCAGAGAAGGGAAGCGGAAATAATTTTTTTGAGAAAGGGGATCGCTCCGTAAATGGATTCCTGGAAGATTACTCATTCATGATTGAAGCACTGATTTCTTGTTATGAAATTTCCTTTGAGGAAAAATATTTGCACAAAGCAAACGATTTGATGAAATATGTCATCGCACACTTTAAAGATGAAAAATCGGGAATGTTTTATTTTACTTCGGATACCGACAAAGCATTAATTAGTCGAAAAATGGAACTTTCCGACAATGTAATTCCTGCATCCAATTCCAGCATTGCCAAATCACTTTTTATGCTTGGACATCATTTTGGGACGGAAGAATACATTCAAATGAGCAAAAAAATGCTAAACAATGTATTGGGCGAAATTGAGAATTACGGAGCGGGATACAGCAATTGGGCTATGTTGCTACTAAATTTCAGCACTCCTTTTCACGAACTGGCAATTGTTGGTAAATCTGTTGATGAAAAAAGGAAAATCCTCCATAAACATTACTATCCAAATAAGATATTTGTAGGAAGTGCTTCTGAAAGCTCTTTGCCTCTATTGTTAAACAGGTATAAAAAGGATGAAACATTCATCTATGTTTGCAAAAACAATACTTGTTTAGCTCCGGTAAAAGAAATAGATGAAGCATTAGAACACCTCACCCCAACCCTCTCCAAAGGAGAGGGAGATGAGATAAAATAATGATTTATAATACGAATAATATTACTGTTTTGAAAAAGCAATAATTCCTGATTGAATGAAATTTTTAATTACTCTCCTTCCTCTTATTTTTTCTTTGGGCTCTTTTGCTCAACTGGTAAGCAACAATCCAGTTGAAATTGGTATAGGACCAATTGCTTTTAACTCCAAAATCATAAAAAAAAATAAAATTAAAAAAATTGATGTAGTAATTGTAGATAAACCTGATGGAGAAATAATTATTGACAAAGGTGCAAGTCAAGGATACGAATTTGATAGTCTAGGAAGAATCACACGCTATTATTATACTATTCTAAATTTTGTTCAAAATGAAGAAGTAGAAGTTCCTGAAATAAGAAGAAAAGGAAAGATCATCCAGTCGGCTACTAGCAGAACAGTTACAAAATATTATAATGATACCATTTTTGCAAATATTTATTATGACACGCAAAACAGAATCATTACCAAAAGAGTTAAAATGGGCGCATATTATAATTCTTATTATTATGAATACAATGATAAGGGACAAATCATAAAAGAAATGCATTTTAGAGAAACGAATGTAAGTGAAAATAAAAATGAATTTAAAATGGGTGTTCAAAATATATTGTCCACCGAAACATTCGAATACATTCAGATGACACCAACACAACTAAAAAAACGATGTCTGAATGACGAAGGGCGAGAATATAAAAAAGGAATTATCAATTATGATGAAAAAGGAAATAAACTTTCGGAAAATTATGAATTTATTGTAAGCTGGATGCGACAAGAAAGTATTTTTCAATATGATGCAAAAGGAAACCTACTTGAAAAAACATTCACTAGTAATGAAAGCGGGAATGTGAAGGATTATATGGCTTACAAATATGATGGAAATGGAGTTGTGCTAGAAGAAAAGAAATTTAAGAATGATGCGCTTCTTTCGGAGATGAGTTATTTATATGATGAAACAAATACCTTATTAAAATCAAAAATTAACCGCGACCACAAAAATAATTCTATTGGGATTGTGAAGTTCGGGTATAGTTATTATTAAGGAGCAACCAAGGTTTTTGATAGATTCCGAAATTTTTCGCAGATTTTTTTGTGAATTACTCCCCCTTCTTCTTCCCAGCAACAAAATCTTTCAGATAGAAAGGTTCAAAGTAAGCCACATCTTCAAATTGTTTTTCGTTGTAGGCTTTTTCAGAAAGTGTAACCATATCTTTTGCAGAAGGAACAATATCATCAATAAAAACAGCGTTTGAATTTTTAGAAAATATTTCTTTGCATTTAGATGCACCATCACCGAAAAAAATAACTTTGTTTGTTTTTAGAACATCTGAAAAAGAATGTTCATCAATTATTTCTGCAGCGGTTTCTTTTAGAACATTGCCATCTGAATCATAAATGGCACAATACACTTCCATTCGGCGAGCATCTAACATTGGGCAGAAAAGAGATGTTATTCGTCCATCGAAATTTCGCCCTTCGACTCCGCTCAGGGTGACGTTACGAGATGATTTCTCTTCGTTCGAACTCACGGTGACGTCACGAGATGAAACTGCAATAGAAAGATATTTTAAAGTATCGAGCGCAATCAAAGGTTTATCTAAAGAATAACACAATCCTTTTGCAGTACTAACTCCAATTCTTAATCCAGTATAAGAACCCGGACCTTTACTTATAGCAATCGCATCAACTTGGAAAAGATTCACATTTGCTTGTTTGCAAACATCTTCAATAAACAAAGTAAGATTTTCAGCGTGTGAATAATCTCCATTTTGTTCTTTTAAGGAAATTAGCCTCCCATCTTTTGCAAGAGAAACACTACAAACAGTAGTTGCTGTTTCTATATTTAAGATGAGTGCCATTATTATTTTTTAGGAACTGCAAACAATTCAGATTTATTCACTTTATTAACAACATCACCATCCTTTAATTCCTTAGCAATGGCACTATATGGAGCAGAAATAATTTCATCACCCTCTTTTACTCCAGAAATAATTTCAATATAATTATTGTCTTGAATTCCTGTTTTCACCGCTACCTTTTTCACTTTCCCTTCTGCAGCATTGTAAACAAAAACACATTCCTCAATTTTAATTAATGCATCGTTATTTTGTGTGTTATCATTGTCACTTTTTACAACAATTTCATCATCATCGTTTTCTTCTTCCCCGCCTTTTGCTTTATTCTGAAGATTAAATTCTGTGCTATCACTTCTAGTAGTAACCGACTGAATAGGAACAGCAATTACATTGCTTACTTTTTTAGTTTGAATATCAACTGTTGCACTCATTCCTGGTCTGAAAGGAGCGATGTTATTATTTTTTGTCAAAAGGTCCATATAGGATTCTTGTAGAATTCTAATCTTTACAACAAAGTTGGTTACTTGCTCTGCCGTAACGCCTGTAGTATTTGCAGAGTTTGCAATTTCTGTAACAATTCCTTTAAATTTTCTTCCAAGATATGAATCTACTTCAATTGCGGAAGTATCACCACTGTGAACGCGTACAATATCATTTTCATTTACTTCCACACTTACTTCCATCTCATTTAAATTTGCCAAACGCATAATTTCCGTTCCTTCCATTTGTGCAGTTCCAACAACACGTTCTCCTTTTTCTTTGTTTAACTTTGAAACTGTTCCGTTCACAGGTGAATAAATATTTGTCTTAGCCAAATTATCATTCGCTTCTTTTAAAGATGCTTCAGTACTTTTCACATTGTATTCGGATGCATCCACATTATCTTCAGCACCTTTCACATCTGCCTTTGCTCCTTCATAAGAAGCTTTAGTGGCATCAAAATCGGATTGCGAAATAGCTCCTTGGTCGAATAATTTTTTGTTCCGATTAAAAGAAGCTTCTAAATTTATAAAAGCTGCTTTTATTTGTTCTAGTCGAGCTTTTGAATTAGAAACATTTGCTTTTGCTCCGTTTAAAGTCGCCACCATTCTACTTGAATTGGATTCATAAATCAAAGGATTTATTTTACAAAGCAAATCTCCTTTTTTTACTTGGTCGCCTTCTTTCACAAAAAGTTCCACAATTTCTCCGGACACATCCGAACTAATCTTCACTTCCACTTCTGGTTGAATCTTTCCATTCGCAGAAACCGACTCCATGATGTTGCGCTTCGTTGCCTTTTCAACAGCGACTTTAACTGACTTATCTCCTGAACAGTTTTTTAACATCATTACTGATATCAAGAAAACAACTCCTGCAATGATTATCCAAATTATTTTTTTCATATTTTTCTCGCAGATTTCGCAGATTTTCGCAGAATATTATTCTGTGATTATCTGTTATAATTTATTTTAGAATTTTAGTGGCTTGCCTTGATAAAAGTCCAGCACTTTTGTTTTGAAAACGTATTCGTATTTTGCCTGCAACAAATCGCTTTGTGCTTTTATTAGTTTATTTTTTGAATCGTTATAATCGTTTGTGTTTAACATTCCGACATTGAATTTCTGTTCTGTATATTTAAAAGATTCTTGCATCGCTTCTATGGCTTTTAAAGATGCATTGTATTTTTTTAATCCTGCACTTGCATCTGCATAAGCTTGTTGTACATTTTTTTGAATTGTCAACTTAGTCAACTCCACCGTTAAATCAGCATTCATTTTTTGAATTCTTGCTCTATCGATTGCCGTTTTTGTTTGCCAACGATTAAAAATCGGAACCGATAAAAAGAATCCGAAAGACTTATTTACGTTGTCCTTGTATTGATCAGCAAAAGGTGTTTTCTCAAAAGTGCCAGAAGAAAATAAGGGAGAATAAACTGTATCGCCAGAAGAAGTAACATCTCCATTCGGACTATATCCTTGAAATGTAGGCAATGCAGTAAGACGTTGACTCAATCCCGAATAACCAGTTCCGTAAGAAGCACTGAAGGTCAAACGCGGACTCAATCCGCCCCATGCAACATCCACAGATTTTTCTGCACTTTTTACATTAAACTCTGCACTTTTAATTTCAGGCAAATTACTCACAGCTGAATTATAAATTTGTGTTGGTGTTGCCGTTAATAAAGCTTCTCCACCAATAGCTAATTTTGGTTTTACTATTGCCAATCCTTCAGCCGAAGGCATATTTAAAAGTTGAGCTAAATTCAAGTAAGAAATATCTAATTGGTTTTGTGCATTTGTCACATTTAATTCTTCCAAGGCATATTGAGATTGGATATCTAGCAATGTTCCTCTTGCTATGGTTCCTGCATCTACTAATATTTTTGTACGATCCACTTGTGCTGCAGAAATACCCATTTGGTTCTTAGCATTATCAAGTAGTTCCATGCTAAACAAAATTTGCAAATAGGCAGTAGCAATATTTAAAGAAATATCGTTTTTCATTTTTTCGATATCATATTTTCCTGCTAGGTAAGCGAATTTATTTTGCTGAATGGTGTTAATGTTTTGAAATCCACTAAACAAGTTTACATCTGTACTTACACCAAAATTTTGCGATAATACTTGAGCATCCGCAAACGTATTCGTGAACCTATCAATCGTTCTACCAATGTTATAGGAGTGAGAAGCATTTGCATTTAAAGATGGTAAAAGATTCGCTTTGCTTTGAGTCAAAGTTGCTTTCGATAATTCCGTATTTAGTTCTGATTGTTTAATCTGAATATTGTTTTTCAATGCATATTCAATACACTGCTCCAAAGTCATAGTTTGATTTGTTGCAGATGGAGTTTGCGCATTCAGAAAAGATGCAAAACACAGAAACAAAAACAAACTTAAAATAAATCGATTTTTAAGGGAATTCATACGCAATAATTGAGCTACAAATTTAAAAATAGAATTTGATATTTGGGAGATAAATCGGGAAATTAGGAAACAGGGGGGGGAAATGGCTAAAAACCTTTAGGAGATAAACTCCCAAGCCGATTTGTAGGCCCCAATTGACTCGGCATAATCCAAAAAACTCTTATAAAAAGGATGATTCCCGATGGTGGCACTATCGCCAATAACGACCAATTTTTTCTTAGCTCGGGTAAGCGCCACGTTCATTCTTCGGGTATCATTTAAAAATCCTATCTCTCTTTGGTCGTTACTTCTCACCATGCTGATATATATAATGTCGCGCTCCTGACCTTGAAATCCATCTACTGTTTTTACTGCAATTTGTGATTTGAATTTTTCTAATTCTTCGTCCGCAGCAATTTGAGCGGTTAAATATTGTACTTGTTCTTTATATGGAGAAATAATTCCAATCTTAATTCGTTTGGAAGCATCTTTTGATAATTCGTATTGAGTCAGAACCATTTTCAAATGTTTAATCAATAATTGCCCTTCTTCAGGATTTGCAATACTTAAACTTTCGGGATTAATAATTTCATTGTATCCGCAACCTGCAGTATCAATAAAATCAAGCGCAGTATTTAATAAAAAATCTTGGGTATCTAAAAGTGTTTCTTTTACAGAAATATCTGCTTTTAAATTTCCTTCATAAAATTTCTGATTCGAAAAATTCATGATGTGTTCGTGCATCCGATATTGTGTATTCAGCATAACGGAAACGTTTTCAATTTTCACAGCACGTTCAAACAATGTTTCTTTCAAGCCCAACTTTTCTGCTTCTTTTGATTTAACAGTTGGTGGTAATTGAAAATGATCTCCGGCAAAAACAACTCGGTTGCTTCTGGAAATAGGAATCCAACACATCGGCTCTAGAGCTTGTGCTGCTTCATCTATAAAGACAGTCGAGAATTGTGTGTCGCGCATCATCCTACCGGAAGAAACCACCGGCGTGCAAGCAATCACTTGTGCTTTATCAAATTGTTCGCTTATTATATAGTCTTCTAAAATACGTGCATCGTGTAAAATTTTTCTTGCTTCCTGATAAAATAATTGTCGCTGTTCCCGTTCTTCTTTTCCAAATGTGCGTTTGTATTTTCCTGCCATTCGGAAATACTCTTCCGCTGTCTTGCGATAACTTTTTAAATCTTTATATGATTCGTGAGCAGCTACTTTTGCATCCAAAGTATTCATCAATACTTCTTCAGATATACGAGCAGGATTTCCTAAACGTAAAACTGTTATTCCTTCACGGTGTAATTTTTCAGTGAGTAAATCTACAGCGGTGTTACTCGGACTACATACCAATACTTGCTTTTCAGTAAAAAGAGTTTGTCGAATGGCTTGAACGAGTGTTGTCGTTTTTCCAGTTCCTGGAGGACCATGAATAATGGCAATATCTTTTGCAGAAAGTATTTTTTGTACAGCAGAATTCTGTGATTGATTTAATCCTGTGATGTGAAGTGATTCATCCACCTTTTCGAAAACGGGTGGCTTTATTTCATACATGACATCTCGCAAATGTGCCAAACGATTATTGGAAGCAGTAATTACTTTTTCCAAAGCAATATCCATTTCCTTATAACTTGTTTCGTCAAACAATAAATTGATTCCGAGTTTTCCATCATCACACCAATCAGGAAGCTCATCCATATTGAGTGATAAGCGCAACTTATTCGGACCTAATACTTTTATAGTTCCATTTAATGTAGAAGATTCGTCATTGTTATTAGAAAATAAAGAAGCTACTTTCCCTCCAGAAAATTGATGAGGCTCGTTGTGATTGGTAGTTCGCTCTACATCAATAGAAATGTATTCACCTAAACCAATCTCCGTATTGGTTATAACTATGGGATACCAAGTAACACCATTTTGTTTTCGGTGATTAATATTGTTGCGGGAAAAATGTTGTTTGTATTGAGCAAAATCTTCGTCACGCTCAATCTTGAGAAGTTTTCGTAATTGTTGTAATCGTTCAAAGTTCGGCTCCATCAGCAACAATTATGAAAATAGAATTAAAATTATTTGTCAGGTGTTGGTTTGGGATCAATCTTTGGAACACGTATTCCCTGTTTATTCATCCAATACTCTTCGCCTTCCAAAAGAACTTTTGCTTTGCCATCGATAAATTCATAAATAGCATCAAAAGTGGGTTTAATAAGAACAGTTCCTTTATTATCGACTAATCCCCACTTTGTTCCAACTCTCACTTTTGCAATTCCGCCATCAAAATTAGTTACTTCATTATATTTCAAAGGAACAACTACATTTCCTGTTGTATCAATAAATCCCCATTTTAGTTTAATCTTAACTCTAGCCAAGCCTTCGTAATATGGACCTTGATAATCGTACGCAGAGGTTTTCTCTTTCGGTTTTGATTTCCCTTTTTGCGCGAAGGCAGAACTCGCAGAAAATAAAAAAATAAATAAAAAGAAAGTGTATCTCGTTTTAGATTTCATATTACAAATTTACGAATTAGTTCGATACTTAATAAGCCAAATTCGGACCTAACCAACGTTCAGCTTTATCCAAACTCATTCCTTTACGAACAGCATAATCTTCCACTTGATCTTGTTTGATTTTTCCAATTCCAAAATAATGTGAATTCGGATTCGCAAAATACAATCCACTCACAGCTGCTGTCGGAACCATTGCCATACTTTCTGTCAGGATCATCCCTGTGTTTTTTTCCACATCCAATAATTTCCAGATAGTTGGTTTTTCCGTATGATCAGGTTGTGCCGGATAACCGGGAGCCGGACGAATACCTGCATATTCTTCTTTAATCAGTTCGAAGTTTTGCAAATTTTCTTCCTTCGCATATCCCCAGAATTCTTTACGGACTTTCTTGTGCATCAATTCGGCAAATGCTTCCGCCAAACGATCTGCCAATGCTTTTAACATGATTGCAGAATAATCATCGTGATCTTTTTCGAAACGTGCTACGTGCTCGTCTATTCCTAAACCAGTTGTTAATGCAAAAGAGCCGATGTAGTCACATTCTGCTCGCTGCCCTTCGACTCCGCTCAGGGTGACGCTAGATTTAGGTAAAATGAAATCAGATAGTGCTACATTGTATTGTCCTGCAGGTTTTTTTGTTTGTTGACGCAAAGAATGGAAAACAGTTTTTACTTTTTTACAACTTTCATCTTCATACACTTCTATATCATCATTTATAGCTTTCGCAGGATAAATTCCAATTACTGCGTTTGCTTTCAACCATTTTTCATCAATGATTTTCTTCAACATGGCTTGTGCATCCTCAAATAATTTGCGTGCTTCTTCTCCTCTTGTCGGGTCTTTCAAAATTTTCGGGTACGAACCTTTCATTTCCCACGAGATGAAGAATGGCGTCCAGTCTATGTATTCAGCAATTTCTTTTATCGAATAATCAGTAAAGACTTTATTACCTATAAAAGTCGGTTTAACAATTTCTTCTTTTTTCCAATCGATTGGAAATTTATTTTCACGCGCTTCAGCAATTGAAATAAATTTATTTTGTGATTGCGCATTTTTATTTTGCTCGCGTACACGGTCGTAATCTTTGGTAATCTCGGCCATAAATGCATCACGCAATTCATCCGAAATTAAACTGCTTGCAACAGGAACAGATTTGCTTGCATCGTTCACGTGTATTACTGGACCAGAATAATGTTGTGCAATTTTTACTGCCGTATGAACTTTAGAAGTCGTTGCGCCACCAATCATCAAGGGCATTGTAAAACCTAGTCGTTCCATCTCTTTTGCAACGTGCACCATTTCATCCAGGGATGGAGTAATCAATCCACTTAAACCAATAATATCTACTTCTTGCTTTTTTGCTTCTTCCAGAATTTTATCAGCAGAAACCATTACACCCAAGTCGATGATTTCATAATTATTACAAGCAAGTACAACTCCCACAATATTTTTTCCGATATCGTGCACATCGCCTTTTACAGTAGCCATTAATATTTTTCCAGCATTTGTTCTTCCGTCTCCAACAATTCCAGCTAAACGATTTGCTTCTTTTTCAGCTTGTAAATAGGGTTCTAAATACGCCACCGCCTTTTTCATAACGCGTGCACTTTTCACAACTTGGGGTAAAAACATTTTTCCACTTCCGAATAAATCACCCACTACATTCATTCCATCCATTAAAGGACCTTCAATTACATGCAATGGTCGACCGAGTTTTAATCTTGCTTCTTCTGTATCTACATCAATGTATTCCACCAATCCTTTAACCAACGAATAACTCAAGCGTTCTTCCACTGTTCCTTTTCTCCAGGCTTCATCCTTTTCTGTTTTTTCTCGGGTTATTCCTTTTAAGGATTCGGCATGTTCTACTAGTCTTTCTGTAGCATCATCTCTTCTATTTAATAAAACATCTTCAACTAATTCCAATAATGTTTTTTCAATATCGTCATACACCTGTAATTGAGCTGGATTTACAATTCCCATGTCCATTCCATTTTTTATTGCATGGTATAAAAATGAACTATGAATGGCTTCACGCACATGGTCGTTTCCTCTGAACGAAAACGAAACGTTGCTTACACCACCACTTACTTTTGCATGCGGAAGATTTTCTTTGATCCATTTTGTTGCATTAAAAAAGTCGAGTGCATTCAAGCGATGCTCTTCCATTCCAGTTGCAACAGGAAAAATATTCGGATCGAAAATAATATCTTGCGGAGGGAAATGAACTTTATCTACTAAGACATCATATGCTCTTTTACAAATATCTATTCTACGTTGCAATGTATCTGCTTGTCCTTTTTCATCAAAAGCCATAACAATTACTGCAGCTCCGTATTGTTTTATTTTATTTGCTTGTTCAATAAATTTTTCTTCTCCTTCTTTCAAAGAAATAGAATTTACAATCGCTTTTCCTTGCACACACTTCAATCCTGCTTCGATTACACTCCATTTCGAAGAGTCAATCATGATTGGAACTTTAGAAATATCTGGTTCAGATGCAATCAGATTTAAAAATTTTGTCATTGCCGCTTCCGAATCCAACATCCCTTCATCCATGTTCACATCAATCACTTGAGCTCCGCCATCAACTTGATCTTTAGCTATAGACAAAGCTTCTTCGTAATTTCCTTCATTGATTAAGCGCAAGAATTTTTTTGAACCAGTTACGTTTGTTCGTTCACCCACATTCATAAAATTACTTTCGGGACGAAGTGTCAATGGTTCCAATCCGCTTAAATGCATCAAAGTATCTGCGACAGGTTTTTTTCTTGGCTTGGATAATTTTGCTAATTCAGCAATCCGTTTAATGTGTGCAGGAGTAGTTCCGCAACAGCCACCAACAATGTTTAAAAATCCAGCACGTAAAAAATCTTCAATCTGGTGTCCCATTTCATGCGCATCCTG
>CAMCUO010000009.1 GCA_945879015.1 Chitinophaga pinensis
ATTAGTCGAAGGTGGGGAAAGGTTCAAATTTGATTCTAAAAAAGTATATTTTATGCTCTTTTCTTCTTTCACTTATTTTTTTCTTTTGTTATTTTAAACGTTAGGATTTAGTAAATGTAAACTATTCCTAAAAGATATCCAACTTATCAATAGGGCTTTTTATCTGGTCAAATCCTTTTGTTGTAATGTGTGTGTATATTTCTGTCGTTTTGCAATGAATTAATCAAATACGTTAGCATTTGAAGTTTAGTATCGTGATCGTTTTTATTAAACAGCTTCTCTTTAGTAAACTCATTAAAGGTTTTTAATGAATATTTTTCTAAAGACTTATAGTCCTGCTGCTGAAGTAGGATGATGCTTACCGACTGATAAATTTTAAAACGTAATACAAGACTGTTTTTTACATCCTTGCTTTTAGCAAAATCAATTACTGTTTTTTGTAACAAATCAACAACCTCTGTGTTTTGTTTTGCAAAATTTTGCGCTACTTTAATTCGATAACTCAAAGCCGCCAAAATATCATCAATCTCCTTTAATTTGTTGAGTTTCGAGCGATTGTCTTTTCTTTTCTGAATATATTCTTCTGCATTAATTTCTAATGTTTCGTGCTAAAGTTTGATAAATTCGCCATAAATAATATCCAAACAATCCAACTGTTCGTTTTCGTTTGCCTTCCGAAATGCCTTATTTAAATAGTAATACGCGGTTGGTGCTTGTCCTTTGTTTTGAAATAATCTTGAAATAAATAATTTAAAATGATCTTGTATTCTATTGCTTGTTATTTATAGAAAACTGAATCTTATTAATTACCTTTGTTTTATGGAAACGGAATTCGAATACCAAAACGTACTCAAGCAGATTGCCAAGCAGTTTGGTGAGGATATTGATATACAAGGATTACTCTTTATAATCGGCTTACAGGAATTGGGGAAAGGGAAAATAAAGCTTTCTAAAAACGAAAAGTTGGATGTAATGCACATTGCAATTTGCACCTTGCTTTCACCTTACGGATATTATGAATACGAGGGATTAGATAAAGACGGTTGGCCACATTGGAAAACAATGGAGAATTTGCCACCATTAAAACCGGCTCAGCAACAAGAAATCATAAAACAAGCGATTGTAGAATACTTTAAAACTGTTGAAATTCAGCCTTAATTTGGGATTTTTACAGTAACATCCGCATCTTTCCCTGGCTCATCTAAACGAATAACCCCAACTCCAGTTCCAGCATAAGCGATATGAGTTGCTGAAACGTCAAAAATAGCAGGCAATTTTACATCGAAAGAAGCCTCTCCAGACCCATCTGTTGTGCCTTCATAAACAACATCTCCATTTACAGAAGGTGCCGCAAGCTTTACTTTAGCACCAGCTATTGCAACACCACTTGAGTCTACTACTTTCACCTTTCCGTGACAAGTTTTATCCTTATTACAAGAAGTAGAAATAGACATTACAGAAAGCATTAGTATAACACCTGTAATTGCTGAAAATTTATTTATAAAATTTTTCATGTTGTGTATTTTCTTTTAAAGCTAAATTTCGGTACGATGAATGTAAGAATGATTATCTTACTTATCTTTACGAATAACAAATTTAATAAAATTAAAATGAATTACAAAAAAATATTACTGCGATTTTCATTTGTTTTAGGGCTTTTTTTACTGTTTGTGGCATTTAATCCCTCCAAAAACAAGGGCGAAGGGAATATTAATGTGCTTATTAAGACTACTTATGGGGATATTAAGATAAAACTCTATAACGAAACACCCCTTCACCGCGACAATTTCTTAAAACTGGTTAAGACCCATTATTTAGATAGTCTTCTGTTTCATCGAGTAATTCAAAAATTCATGATTCAAGGCGGTGATCCCAATTCAAAAAACGCTCTACCAGGAGAAACCTTGGGAGAAGGAGGACCCAAATATACTATTCCAGCTGAAATAAATAGAACTGTTTTTCACAAAAAAGGAGCACTTGCGGCTGCCAGAGAAAGCGATTTGGATAACCCAACTCAAGCGTCTTCTGGCTCACAATTTTACATCGTACAAGGAAAGACTTTTACCGATTCTTTACTTAAAATTCAAGGCACTAAAATTACTAAAAGAACCTTGTTTGCTTACTTTGTAAATCTTGATGAAAACAAGCATTATCTGACAGATTATAAGCACTATGCCAAACAAGAAAAAGCTGATAGCATGAAATATATTACCGATATTTTTGACGCTAAAGTGGAAAAGGAATTTCCGAATGTTGCACAATACAAATTTACACCTGAACAAATAAAAACTTATACAACAATTGGAGGAACTCCAGCATTAGATAATACCTATACCGTTTTTGGTGAAGTTTACGAAGGTTTAGAAATAGTAGATTTAATTGCTGCACAAAAAACAGATAAAAGCGCAAGACCGATTGAAGACATTCGAATTATCAGTGTTTCAATTATTCATTAACTTCGTGCATTATTTAAAAAAAGATGAAAGATCGTATTGAAGAATTATTAATTGAGATTGAAGCATTCACAGCTAATAGTAAAGAGCATGTGGAAGAATTTCGTATTAAGATATTAAGTAAAAAAGGAAAAGTTACGGAGTTGTTCGATGATTTTAAATTAGTGGCGCCTGAAATGCGTAAAGAGGTTGGACAAAAACTTAACGACTTAAAAAACAAAGCACAAGATAAAATCAATCAGCTAAAAGAAAAATTTGAAGATGTTTCCGATACAAAAGATGCAGAAATTGATTTAACGCTTCCTGCCGAAAACATTACGGTTGGTTCTCGTCACCCATTATCTTTAGTTAGAAATCAAATTGTAGAAATTTTTTCTCGTATAGGATTTACAGTTTCTGACGGACCAGAAATTGAAGACGACTGGCATAATTTTACTGCACTAAACACTCCTGCTGATCACCCAGCTCGTGATATGCAAGACACTTTTTATATTTCTGAAAATCCAGATATTGTTTTAAGAACACAAACTTCTTCTGTTCAAGTTCACATTATGGAAGGTACACAACCGCCTATTCGTACTATTTCTCCTGGACGCGTTTATCGTAACGAAGCAATTTCTGCTCGTGCACATTGTCAGTTTCATCAAGTGGAAGGATTGTACATTGATAAAAAAGTTTCGTTTGCGGATTTAAAACAAACACTCATGTATTTCGCAAAAGAAATGTTTGGTGAAGACATAAAAATTCGTCTGCGTCCTTCTTATTTCCCATTTACAGAAATAAGCGCAGAGATGGATATTTCTTGTTCACTGTGTGAAGGAAAAGGTTGTAATGTTTGCAAGTACAGTGGCTGGTTAGAAATTATGGGTTGCGGCATGGTGGATCCTGCAGTTTTAGAAAATTGTAAAATTGATAGCAATGTGTATTCTGGTTTCGCATTCGGAATGGGAATAGAACGCATCGCACAAATAAAATACAGAGTGAAAGATTTACGTTTATATTTCGAAAACGATGTTCGCTTTCTGAAACAATTTAAATCCGTTATTTAGTACGGATAACGAATCTTTACGAATTTTACGAAGCTGTGTTTGCTACCATTAAACTACGAACTTTTATTTTTTAAGCGTCTGGATTCGTAAATTCGTTTTTTTATTCGTTATCTGTACAAAGCAAATCATGTCAAATTCCCGATTAACTCAGATTGAAGAAATGCTAAAGCTTGAGCCAAACGACTCTTTCTTAAATTATGCATGCGCATTGGAATACGCAAAAGCAAACGATGTAACAAAAGCAATTCAATTGATTGAAACCTTGCTTTTAAGAGATGAAAATTATTTAGGTGCCTATTATCAATTAGGAAAATACTACGAGCAAACTCAAGATTTACCAAAAGCTATTTCAACTTATACCAAAGGAATAGAAGTTGCAAAAAAAATCAAAAACAACAAAGCACTTGGGGAATTAAATGAGGCGCTTTGGATGTTGGAGGACTGAGGACTATACTTTTCAGAGGTCTACCAATGTATTAAAGTCATCCCGTGCCGCGACACGGGATCTCCTCATTAGAAAGAGAGACGCCATCAACTGGGAGTTGCCGCCCATTCGACTCCGCTCAGGGCGACACACTTCATGACGTTTGAAAATACAGATACTCGTTATTGGAACCTACTTTATCGTATCAAACACCTTAGCCACTTTATCTTTCTGCACTTTCGCGTTCTCAATTTGAATTTCAAACGCTCGCACATCCGCATTCGGATTTATTTCTTTTAATTTTTTTATTTTCTCATTACTGAACGCAATTTTATCTTCATACATCGTTAGTATTTCCTTTACAGATTTTTTTGCATAATATGCCACCCACTTTACAACACTTTCATCTTTTGCAATACCTGCTAATACTTCTACTCCAGCATCTACCGTTGCATCTTTTTTATCTTTTTTCAGGAAGGAGGTATATTGAGAAACAAAACCGATCAATGAAAATCCTGTGAACTTCGACATGCTTTTTAAATAAAAATCGTTGTTCTCATCCGTCCCATGCAAAGAGTACAAATCAGTAATCGCATTAAGAATATCCAAGTTTTTTTCATCTTCATATGGCTTTGCAATTATCATTGCTTCTTTGGGATTTGTTTTTCCAATTGCAGATAAAGAAGAGCTGAAAACATAATAAGATTCGTCTTTCAAGCCATTCTTGTAAAGCGCTTCTAAGTCCGCATCTTTATAATTTGCATACAAATATTCGATTGCCATTGCACGAACAATTGACTTTTTATCATTTTGTGCCAAGCCAACTAGTTTTTCTTTTATTTCTTTTTCGTGCACTGCTTGAATGTTTTTCAAAGCATCAATTGCTTCCATTCGCAAATTCCAAAATTTATCGTTCAATGCTTTTATTATCACTACTGCTGCAATTGAATCTCCTGCCTTTTCCGAAAGCTTTGAAAGCGCTTCCTGTCTGTCTAAATACAATGGCGCATTTGAATATTGAAATGCTAATTCTTTTACTGTTTTTGTTTCGCTTTTCTTACACAACAACATTTTTTCTGCATCCACATTTACTAAATCTGGTTTTGAGTCTGCAGTAAATTCAAATGTTTCATCTGCTTTAGTAAGGATGATTTTTTGGCGATCAACTTTTCCATTTATATATAAATCGATATACATTGGAATTTTAAATAGCGGTGTTTTTGAAAAATCTTGTACCTGTTTTATATAAACTGTTTGTTTTTTATTTATTGCATCATACTCTGTATTAATAACTAAATCAGGGTGCCCTGGCGACAAAAACCATTGATTAAAAAACCAATTTAAATCTTCTCCTGTCACTTTTTCAAAAGCCATTCTCAATTGGTGAATCTCTACTGAAGTATATTTATTTGTTTCTAAATATAATTTCAAAGAAGCAAAAAAAGCATCATCACCAACATATTTACGCAACATGTGTAATACTTGTCCGCCTTTATTATAACTATGTCCATCAAACATTTCTTCTTTATCGTTGTACTGAAAACGAATTAAGTTGACTTGTTTTCTATCGGCTTCGGCAAGATAACCAGCTCTGGATTCCGCACTGCCATGATCTGCTGCATCTAAACCATATTTATATTCGTGCCACAAATATTCTGCGTAAGTAGCAAACGATTCGTTTAAGGGCAAGTTGCTCCAAGATTCGCAAGTAACTAAATCTCCAAACCATTGATGAAATAATTCGTGAGAAATATAGTCTTCGTAATCTTTATCTAATAATTCCCTATCGGTTCGTTGTAAAAATTCACTATGCAAAGTTGCCGTGGTATTTTCCATGGCTCCAGAAACAAAATCTCTCACTGCTATCTGAGAATATTTAATCCAAGGATATTCAACACCTAATTTATTTGAGAAAAACTCTAACATCTCAGGAGTATTACCAAATATGGCTTTAGCATATGGTTCGTATTCTTTTTCTACATAATAACTTACTTCCTTCCCTCTCCATTTGTCCTTAACAATTGCAAAATCACCAACTGCCATCATTGCCAAATATGGAGCATGAGGCAATTCCATTTTCCAATAATCAGTACGAGTTCCATCACCATTATCAAAAGAAGAACACAATTCACCATTAGAAAGTGTCACGTATTTTTTATCAACCGTCATATAAATTTCCTGAGTCATTCGTTCATTCGGACGATCAATGGTTGGCATCCAAACAGATGTTGCTTGCGTTTCCCCTTGTGTCCATATTTGTTGAGGCTTATTTTTGTCGCTCCCATCTGCGTTTATAAAATACAAGCCTTTGTCATCATTAATTGCCAAGCTTCCACCGCCTTTTTTTAACTCGTTGGGTTTGGAAACGTAATCAATGAAAATTTTATACTCTTCCTTGTTTTTATATTCTCTATCAAGTTGAATGGTAATAATATCGTTTTCGTATTTGTATTGTAATGGTGATTTTGCTTCCACTTTCGAAACAGTGGCTTCATATGTCCCATCCGCACTTTTCTTGCTATCCATTCCTATTTTTTGATATTCACTTTTAATAAGTAATACTTCCTTAATCTCCATTCCTCTCGCATCCAACGTTAATGTTGATGTTGGGTAGAAATAAGGTTTTGCTGTAATAGTAGCTTTACCAAACATATATTGTTTGGTCCAATCAAAGCTAACATCTAATTTTGTATGAAGAATATCATTCGTGCGGGTTTCAGAGGCATGATATTGCTCCACTTCTACATTTGAAGAAAAAGCTTGAATGGTGTCCAAGTTCATCACAACCAAATCGTCATCTGCTTGAGTAGATTTTTTAAATAAATTACAAGAAGACAGAATCCCGATAGCAATCGGGACAATAAGAAAAATACGTGTTTTAAAGATCATCACTTTTATTTTAGGAAATCAAAGGTTGTAAAAATAATGCTGATTTCAAACAAATAAATGACAGGCGGTGAAACGAGAGAAAATATAGCCAGAACTCCGATTCCTACCTCTGAGATATTTTGAATCGCGGTTAAATAATAATATATTTGCAAGATGCTAAAAGTAAAAGTAAACCTGCCTACCGGACAGGCAGACAATCAGAAAGAGCACGTTATTGAGCTCGAAAACGCAAGTGCTGGAACCATTGATGGCAAGGCATTTGCTTGGGATGTGATTGAAGTAAAGAACGGTAGTTTTCATGTGATAAAAGATAATCGTTCGTACAATGTGGAAGTGATAAAAGCGGATGCTTCCGAAAAAAGTTTTTTGGTAAGCGTGAACGGAAATAAGTATCAGCTGAATGTAAAAGATAAGTTTGATGAGTTGTTGAAGAGTTTAGGATTTGATGATTTAAATGCTAAAAAAGTAAATGAGATAAAAGCTCCAATGCCTGGATTGGTTTTGGATGTGAGAGTTGCAGAAGGAGATACAGTTAAAAAAGGAGATGCTATTTTAGTTTTAGAAGCCATGAAAATGGAAAACATTATCAAATCACCTACGGATGGAACCATCAAAAAAATCAATGTAAAGAAGGGTGTAGCAGTTGAGAAAAACCAGGTTTTGATAAATTTCGCATAGGTTACGGATAGCGAATCTTTTCGAATATTTCGTATCTGTGTTTTCTAAAGCTGCCAAAAATAATTTTTAACCGTCTAGATTCGTAAAATTCGTTTTATTCGTTATCTGTACAAAACTGAAATCATGAACAATAGAAGAGACTTTATAAAAAAATCAGCGCTTGCTTTGGCAGCTATAACTGCCGGTTCAGCAATTGGAAACACATTAGGGACGAATGGATTCCTTGAAAGTGCTTTGGTTGACGGAGGAAAATATACGCTCCCTGCTTTACCTTATGCTTACGATGCTTTGGAACCTCACATTGATAAATTAACAATGGACATTCATCATAGCAAACATCACAAAGCTTATGTAGACAACATGAACAAAGCATTGGAAACTGTTGATGGCAATGTGTTGGGAAGTCCTCAAACATTTGAAAATATTTTTGATAAAATAGCAAAATTACCTGCTGCTTTACGTAATAATGCTGGCGGTCATTACAACCATTCATTATTTTGGTCTTTAATGACGCCCAATGGTGGCGGTGAACCAAAAGGAAAATTAGCAGATGCAATTAAAACAACATTCGGTTCTTTTGATGAATTTAAAAAACAATTTGCAGAAGCAGGAATGAAACGTTTTGGTTCAGGTTGGGCCTGGTTGGTAGAAACAAAAGAGGGAAAATTGGTTATCACCTCAACACCTAATCAGGATAATCCATTGATGAACTTAGAATCAGTAGAAGTAAAAGGGGCCCCGATTTTAGCTTTAGATGTTTGGGAACACGCCTACTATTTAAAAAATCAAAACAAACGCGCTGACTATATTGCTTCCTGGTGGAATGTGGTGAATTGGGAAACTGCAGAAAAAATATTTGAGTCCTAGAATTTTCACCACTAAGACACTGAGGTCACTTAGAAAATTTTTAGAGACTTAAGGAAATAAGTAAAAACAAAAACACCCAAATAAATAATTTGGGTGTTTTTGTTGTAAATAAAACTTAGTGTTCTTAGTGCCTTAGTGGTGAAAAAACTTAGTGGTGAAAATTACACCAACGCTATATCAAACTGTACTAAATCAACAAACTCTTGTACTCGTCTATCTACTTGACCTTGAGTTAATTCTAATAAATTTTCCGTTCCAAATTTTTCTACACAAAACGATGCTGTTGCGGAACCAAAGATGATTGCACGTTTCATATTATCGAAAGAAATATCTTTTGTTTCTGCTAAATAACCTATGAATCCACCAGCAAAGCTATCTCCCGCACCTGTTGGGTCAAACACATCTTCTAATGGTAATGCTGGAGCAAAGAAAACTTGTGTTTTATCAAATAACAAAGCACCGTGTTCTCCTTTTTTAATAATTAAATATTTTGGTCCCATCGCCAATATTTTTTGTGCTGCTTTCACTAAAGAATATTCTCCAGAAAGCTGACGAGCTTCTCCATCGTTGATTGCGAGTACATCTACCATTGCAATTGTTTCCACTAAATCATTCATTGCAATGTCCATCCAAAAATTCATCGTGTCGAGCACAATTAATTTCGGACGATTTTTTAATTGCAGAATAACTTGCTGTTGAACTTTAGGAACTAAATTTCCCAACATTAAAAATTCGCAATCTTGGTAGGCATCAGGAACAATTGGATTAAAGCCTTCAAGTACGTTTAGCTCGGTGGTAATGGTATCTCGACTATTCATATCGTTGTGATATTTCCCTGACCAGAAAAAAGTTTTTTGATCTTTTAAAATTTGCAACCCATCTGTATCAATATGATGTTTTTTCATCATATCAATGTGTTTTTGAGGAAAATCACCCCCAACAACTGACACTAAATTTATTTTTTTTGTAAAATAAGAGGCCGCTAAAGAGATGTAAGTGGCTGCACCACCAAGAATTTTATCGGTTTTTCCAAAAGGCGTTTCAATTGCATCAAAGGCGACAGTACCAACTACTAATAAACTCATGTTATCGATTATTATTAAAATTTCGCGCAAATATATTGCATATTTGCTTTGAACGTGCTAATATTGCACTCCTTTTTCGAAAGGGTTATTAACCAAGACAAAAAATTCCCTTTTATCCGCCCAGGCGGATGGTTAGAGTCCCGCAAGTGCGGGATTAATAAGAGGGTCCCTGGGAAAGTCCAGTAAGAATTGAAAAGATTGAAGTAAAAACCAGGTTATAAATTCTCCAGTTCAGCTGGTTGAGTCCCGCATATGCGGGATTAATCAGAAGAAGACTGTAAAGATAAATTCCCTCTTAGCTCAGCTGGTTAGAGCATCTGACTGTTAATCAGAGGGTCGCTGGTTCAAGTCCAGCAGAGGGAGCAAAAGCCTCACAGAAATGTGGGGCTTTTTCTTTTTTAGGTTAAACACATTATCCCTTAAAAGGCACTTTTACCCCTGTAACTTACCAATAACTTACCAATAATTTATTCCTGTTTTAGCCATAAATAACATAATATGGCAACATTAAAACTTACAATTGATGGCTCACGCGCTTACTAGGGAATTCGCTTGCCTTTTTTAGCCCAATTCAAGAGTGCAGAAAGATCGCATTTTAGCTGCCTCAGACCGAGTTTAATACCCCTCAGGAGTTGGGGCTCAAAGTTTTGTTTCAATTCATTTAATTGATTTTCTAACCCCTTAGTTGCCACCCAGATAGTGTCTTTTTTATCTTCGCAAATGATTTTACCTGAATTTACGCCAATCCCTAAAAGCCATCTTCGTAAGTATACTTTTTAAAAGGAAAACTTAAAAGAAGGTTTCACAATAAAGTAATAAACACCCGGATTGTAAACATCGGTTATTCGCCAGATAAAGTCGATTCTTGAAATTTTGAAAATGTTTTCAATCCCAAAGCCAACTTCATAATAAGGTTCATTTATTTTATTCAGATTTTCGGGAAACAGATAACGAGCATTGTAATTTGCATCACTTATCGTCCCGAAATACCCTTTAGCGAAAACAAAGTTCCGCCATTTTAATTTATTAATCAGGGGAATTCTATCTAACAACAGACCTTCGATATGTTGTTCCAAATGCACCGAAACATACTGATCGGAGGCGTACTCCAGAAAATTCATTAAATTAAAGGCATACTCATCCATAATAACGAGCTGATTTGCGAAAGGAAGATCCAAATACGGATAAGGAACCGTGTTGAATGTTTTACCTGCTTCAATATAATATTTAAAGTAGCCCAATTTCTGAGTTCTGATCTGCTGTTTAAAGGAGATCTTTAGTTTCTGGAAATTGAATTCTGATCCAAGGGTTTTATCCGCTAATTTCCACTGAACAGCTATGTCGGGAAATTTTTTAAAGGTGTTTTTATAATCGTCTTTATTATAAAAATTGCCATTCACATCTTTGTTTTGCCAACTGTATTTTAAGGTAAGATCAATACCTGAAGTAAAATAATTCGAAGTACTATCCAGCTGATTGCTCTCATCCAGAGATTTAAAAAAACCATTATTTACTGGCGTTATAACAGAATTAAAATAATTTAGTTTAGTTGCAAGTCCGGTTGTCCAGTTATTTTCAAAATAAAGATTAAAATCCCTCACATAATTTTTGGAGACATTTGTTTGTCCAACCTGAATAAAAGAAGACAATACGTGATCCAATTCGATGTTATTAAAACTTCTGCTGAGTTGTTCAATATCATCACGGTAATAAATTCCTAATTTGCTTTTTATTTTTTTTGTTCTGCCAAAATTAAATTCGGGTTTAATTTTATATTTCCATTTTTCATCCAATGTTCCATAAGCTACATATGTTGACAGTGAAAAAGGACCAGAGAGTTGGTCATTGGTTTTGAAACCCAACTTCATTCTTGATTTTTCGATATTGTTATAGCTGTAAAAGGAATATACATCGCCGATGTCAATTGACAGAATTGGATAATAACCTGTTGCAATTCCTTTAACAATATTTTTTCTCAATATAAATCGGGGATCATCCTCCAATTTTTCGGCCATTTTAAATACGCCTTTGTCCTGATCAGACAAATCAAAATGACGTGCTTGTTTCCAGTAATCTTCTGATTTGAGAGCTGAACTATCCGATTCAACTACAATGCTGCTTCCTTTGAAGATCTTTTTAGGTAAAACAGTATCGATTTGATAATTTGTAAAGCTGGCATTTTTACGACCAAAAAAACCAGTCAGATCTGAGGAATTTTCTACCACCGTAAAGTCACCTATCACATCCGATTCGGTGAGCATCCAATGGGAAGAAGTCAACCGTTCATATTTTTGGTTGATCCAGAAACTACGGACAAAATTAACATTGGCCATGATATCGAACCGAACAGTTATCTCTTTGAGAGCAGCATCCGCGGAATCAATGGTCATTTCTCCAATGAAGGCAAGATCTCTTTTCTGCTTCGGCAAAAATGTAATTTTATATACTTTGTCTAAGCCTTTACCGAGACTGTCAGTTAAATAAAATTTATAATTGAATTTATAATTATCATTTAACGGACTAGGAAAACTTTTATCTAAAATGGTAACATAATTGTCATAAAAATTGGGTGCCTGATATAGATCTTCCACAAACTTCATGATCTTCGGCCCTTCCAAACCGGTTGTATTTACGGCAGTAACATAATCTTTCCTTTCGTTAGGGGAACTCTTATAATAATGTTCCACTACTTTTTCAATGAGTAGTACTGGCAAGTAAGTGATTCCATCAGTAGTAGTATCGACATTATTCCAAATAAAATCAAAGGGGCGAAGTAAAATATTCTTCTTTATTTTATCTGTAAAATGATTCAGATCAAACCGAATTTTCGAATACTCTTCACAGAAATAGTTTACTTTATTATCCGGATTATTCTTTCCTTTATTATCGATAATTCTCCTAAGTACGCGCCAGGCAGGATTTTCACCAGGCCTTACAACAAACTCATTAAGTTGATAAAATTGCGGTGAAATTTCTACCGTTACTTTTTGACGTTGATTAACTTTAAATCCAATCTTTTGAGTGTTATAACCTAAAGAAGAAATAATAAGGGAATCTTCTTTTAAATCAACTGTATTGATCGTAGCTTTGAAATATCCGGAAGTATCGCTTGTTGTACCTATTTGGGTTCCTTTAAAAAAAATGTGAACAAAAGGAATTGGTTCTTTGCTCCCCTTTTCTAAAATGAAACCTTCAACTGTGGTGGTCTGAGAATAACCAAACGAAACAATTGACAATAAAGCCACCAAAAAAAATAAACAGCGTTTAAGTAAGGTCATTAATTAAAAATAAGTTCCATTAATTGATGCGATAAAAATAGGAAAAAAGAGCTTGATTATGATGAATGTTTCCAATTTCATTCAAAGTCAAATCTCTTTGAAAGTGTTTTATATCGGGCTTTAAAATAAAATGCATGCCTTATAAATCTGTATATTTGCCTCCCTTAAAGCCATAGACATAAAACGTCAGAAGTGATGTTTGAAAATTGTTTCAGATAATTTTAAAATGCGCATTTGAAATGAATATAAAATACAGCAAAAAAAATTACCTTAATTTAACTACTCATACGGCTTTAGGAATGAGTCTGCCCGTTTGGATCAGGCTGTTGATCAAAAACAAACTTGCGATCGATATTCGCTTTTTACCCAAAGTGCTATTTTTGACAGGCAACATTCTTATAAATATTCCCTTTCAATTATATGAATCCCTCCGTTATAACAGAAAAATTAAAAACACCATTGTAAAAAGTCCGATTTTTATTTTGGGTCATCCGAGAAGCGGAACAACTTATTTACATTATGTATTAAGTAAAGATCCCGATTTTTCATTCTGCTCGACCAACGAGGCACTTATCCCGAATACATTTTTAAGCATTGGAAAATTCACGACTAAGATTCTTGAGATGGCGATGCCCGAAACAAGACCGCAGGACAATGTAAAAGCAGGTGCCGCAAAGCCAAAGGAAGAAGAATTTGCAATGGGAAACATCAGCAGTACCTCCGTGGTGCACGGCTATTATTTTCCAAAAAGTATTAATAAAGTGTTTGATGAAACAGTAACTTTTGAAAAAGGGGATCCAGACATCCTTTCTCATTGGAAAGCCAGATTATCCTATTTTGTAAAAAAATTAAGCTATAAACATACTGGCAAAAGAATTTTACTCAAGAGTCCGGCAAACACAGGAAGAGTTAAAGAAATACTTGAATTGTATCCGGACGCATGTTTCATTCATATCCACCGCGACCCATTTGAAGTGTATCAATCGAATGAAAAGCTATATGAAAAAATACTTCCTTTACTTAGCTTTCAAAAAGTAGAAAATAAATTTATAGAAGACTACATCCTTTATTCTTATGAAAAGATGTACCGAAAATATTTAAAGGAGAGATCAATAATTCCGGAAAAACAATTGTTTGAAGTCTCTTATTCGGACTTTGTTTCTGCACCCATTGAATGCACCGAAAAAATTTATGCGCATCTGAATTTAGGTGATTTCGAAAAAGCCCGGCCGTTTTTAAATGAGGAAGTTCAGTCTGTCAAAAATTATCAAAACAATTTATACTCCGGAATGTCTGAAAAAACAAAGAGCCAAATAAAAGAAAAATGGGCTTTTTTCTTTGACGCCTTCGGATATGACAAAAACAACTAAAGAATAAGTCTAAACTCTTTTTATTTTACCGCTGCCCGTCAACTCAATCTCATCAACAATCGTAATAAATTGCGGCAACTTGAAAGCGGACAATTTTTTTCTGCAATACATAATCAGTGCTTCCTTGTCAATCTCCTGATTTTTTTCAACTTCAATTTCAACAGCAACAACTTCACCCATCAAGGGATGGACCTTAGCAAATGCTTTCGAGTTTTTTACCCCTTTATATGTATTGATCAGCTCCTCGATCTCATTTGGGAAAACTTTATTTCCCGAAACGTTGATCACATTCTTTTCCCTGCCTTTAATGATTATTAAGCCATCTTTTTTGCGCACAGCATAATCACCCGTCATGAACCAGCCGTTTATTAATACGTCATTTTTTAAGGTTGGCGGACTCAAATATCCACCAAACATTCCCGGACCCTTTATACCTAAAAGTCCGATCTCACCATCAGGCAGGGGATTCATATCGGCATCCAAAATTACAACATCGTAAGCAGGAAGAGCATAGCCGACTGCTTCCGGAAACTCTTTAGAATGTTTCAGATTAAGTATCGGTAAACCAATTTCTATAATACCGTATGCCTGACTAACAGGAATTGAATATTTTTTTTCGAAGGAATTACAAATTTCTGCGCTTATAGCAGTTGTTGTGGAAACAACTTTTGATAAACCGGGAAGCTCAATCGTTTGTGGATAGGACGCTAAAAGCTTAATGTGCATAGGCGAAGCATATAAAAATGTTCCTTTTTTATCCAGCACACTTTCGATAATACTTTCGGCAAGAAAATTAGTATTAATAATAATTCCAACTCCATACTTTATATATAAAACAATGGAAACAACAAAATGATATGCCATTGGAAGCACCCAAACAACTCTGTCGTTCTCAGAAAGCTGAAGTTGCTCATTGGCCGCAACAACCCTTTCCAATGCGGAAGTATGTGAGATCAGGACACCCTTGGCTTTACCCGTAGTGCCCGAGGTAAAACGAATAAAAGCGATATCTTCCACAAAATCAACAACAGGATCTTTTTCAGATCTTTTTGTTTGACTGATAAAAAGCGGGCTATCAAAAAGCGAAATTCGATTGCAGTTTTCTCCAATAGAAGCATGCTGTTCAGAATCAGAAATAATCAGATGAATTTTCACCTCCTCTAGTGCGTTGATAATTTCACTTGCTTTTTGCTGATGAGATATTGGCATTGCAACGGCATTACAGCCAACACTTGCATATAAAGAAATAATAAAATAACGACTGTTATTAGTGATGATTCCAACACCAATTCCAGAACTTACACCCTTGCTAATCAAATAATCTTTTAGCAGTTCTGTTTGTTCAAATAATTCAGAATATGTTAGTGCACCGTATTCATCAAAAATAGCCGTTTGATCGGGCCAGTTTTTTGCTGCATTAATTAATGTGTTATATATATTATTCATTGCCAAATAATAATTCTTTATTTAATAAAGCTATCATTTCTTTCTGCTCTTCTAATGTTTCACAAGTCGCTATTTTACCTGCCGCGTAACCCGTTTGCAAACAAGTTCCAATCACTCTTGCGCTTGCAATTGCTTTTGTGGTAGCCGAAATATTTTTCCCTGCAAAAAACAAATTATCAAATGCATATGAGATCAGACAATCTGCAGGAATCATATATGCATCATCAGGTCCAAAATATTCCATCGACACATTTCCATCACTTTGCCATTCTTCGATCGGCCAGGTTCCAACAGCAATTCCCGTATCCATTTTTTTACACGAAAGCACATCTGATTCAGTAAGTATGTATTTTCCCTTTGAACGTTTTAATGTACGAATTCCCAATTTAGGAAAAATTGTTTCGATCAATGCGTATTTTAAACTTTCGACTTCTTCTGTTAAAAATGGAAATACTGTTTCAATACTTGTTCTTCCTTTTAAATATAGTTCATTGTTAGTTTCATCAAGATCGGTGATCGCATCCGGAAATGTAATTTTAAAATCCGCTTGTTTGTTTTTTAATGAGCCGGGAACAACACTCAAAAATGTAAAACTTTGTGGCCAGCTATTTTTCTTCACCAACATTGACATCGCTTTTTTTAAAGACATATTCAACGAAAACTCTGAATCAGACAAAACGCCTTTCACTCTGAAAATTTGTGATGCGGATTGATAACTTGGACTAGCAATCATTTCTAATCCTGCCAGTTGAGAAACAACTCCGTTTCCGCTGCAATCAATTACGGCCTTAGGAAGTATTTCAACGCTTTCTTTTCCACTTGCTACAATCAGCCTGTTAATTGAATTCATTTTTTTATCCACGCGGATTATTTCGGAAAACTTCATGATGTGGATGCCATTAGCAAGAAGTTCTATTTCTAAAAAGGACTGCAAAACGGACCATTCATAAGAAAGAATAAACAACCCTTTGTGATAGTTTTTTGGAGTTTTTTCAATTGATATAGAAATCAGTTTATTCAAAAAAGCTGTTGAAAAAGAGTAGCCTGCAATTCGAGGATATTCGGAAAATGTGCGGTAATAAGCACCGCAAATTGTACCAACATTACTTTGTGTGGCGTTGCCTCCGAGTGAATCGCTTTTTTCTATAATAAGTACTTTTTTCTTTTCTTTTGCAGCCGCAATTGCCGCGGAACATCCTGCAATTCCGGCACCAACAATTACAACATCTACCTCGAAGGAAATCATTCTATAAATTTTTTACCATTAATTAATTCGAATTTCAATTGCTTTTCTAATTGAACCATTTCTACTTCAGAAAGAACTTCCTTGTAATACAAAACCATTATTTGTAATCGTCCTTTAAACCTCATAAATGCAATTGTTAGTCCGGGAGGATAAATATTCGGTGGAAAACTCAAGGCATCAGTCACGTTCAATCCATCAAATTTTAAAAGTTCTTCGGGATGATCTTCCGCAATCGTAAATAAAAATCCGGAAAGCGAACCTCCTTGTGGACCCTTTATTAACTGGTAATACAAGCTAGATGGAATTCTTCTTAAAAAATGCATCAACACATCGTATGCGCGTGGAATCCCTTTTCGAATCTGATCTACCATTTGATCATTGATTGTTTTTACGGCATGCTCCAGTGATTCCAACACCTCAGAATTTAGTCTGTAAAATAAAAAGGACAGGTGATTTCCCAAAAGAGGACCAACAGCCCCTTTTTTGCGTTTATTCTGCGGTACAGGAATCCAAAAATTACTGACTGTTGATTTACGCTGGATCAATATTTCTTTTACGGCTCTGGCGCTGCAAGCCAAATAAAAAGGGCTTCGTCCGAATTTCGCTCCAAGTTTAGGAGCATTCAAATCGATTTCCATTGTCTCTTCTTTCGTAAAACGGATCACTTTTATTTTTTGATCCACTTCTGGATGTCTCGTTTCAGGACTGAGACCGGAAGTTGGTTTTTTGGAAGATGCAGACAAAAAAAACGTCGCTTTCACGGCTTCTTTTAATGTAGAGACATTAAATTTAATTTTAGTATTATCTGAAATGTATCCGCTGCTGCTCTCCGATCCATTTAGTTGTTTAAGAAACAATACTGCTCCATAACTATCCATGATCAGGTGATTCCAGGAAAATATAAGCGCAGTTTTCCTGTCAGATCTTCTAATAATATCAAAAGAAAAAAGCGGAGAATTTACAGCCGAAATTTTTTTGTTGATCAACAGATCCGGAAGAAATGAATCGTTTTCATGTGCGGTTACCTCGATTTTCTTCCACTGATTCGATTCCCATTTTGGGAGTGCAAATAATCCATTTTTATTGATTGAAAGAGAAGCAAGATATTGTGATGCTTTGTTATTTGTTATTTTGTTTTTAAAATCAGCAACATTTAATTCGCCATCAAGTTCCAGCAGATAACGGCACGTATTTCCGGATAAACCTTTATGATGATCATGTTTTTCTAAGGCCAAAATAAAACAATCTGCAGCCGTTAAGGGAACACTGTTTATTTGATTAGAATTATCCATAAATTAAAGATACCTAAAAGTACATTCGGCCAATGTTTGAATGGATTTTAAATTCTCGGGAGTCAGGTCTTTCTCAGAAATGGCAACTTCAAATTTCCGTTCGATAAACAAAACCAATTCAATGATCGACATGGAATCTATTCCAATATCGCTGAAGAGAGTATCAGGAGTAATACTTAAGGAGCTATCTAAAATAGCAGACTGAACAAATAAAAGAAGTTCATTGCAAATATGTTCTTTGCTAATCTTTTCCATTATAAAAATTAATTAATGCGCGTTTTAAGTTTATACAAACGATAAGAGATCACGATGGAAAACACAAAGAAAAGTCCGAGTTTTAAAACCTGGTATTGGATTGCATACCAGTCGCCACCCTTAATAAATAACTCGTAATAACCCGTGAGTGCCCAGTTAAGCGGAGACAAGGAGCTGATGGTTTGCATAACAGGAGGCATAATATTTACGGGCACCCAGATACCTCCGAGCGCAGACATGATCAGAATACTAATGCCGCCAAAGACAGCAGATTGCTGTGGTGTGTTGAATAATGTTCCGATCAATAAGCCATAACTAACTGCAGCCAAAGATAGCATCATTGTGAGTGCGGTCAATGCGAGCCAGTGCGTTCCAATATCTAAGACAGATAGGCCCAACAGTGGCATCACATATTTCCCGAGTAAGATGATCACTACAAATTGAACAATTGCAACTAAAAAATAAACAAAAAGTTTACCTGATAATATTGATAGATAATTACCTGGAAATGTTCTCAACCTGATAAACATTCCTTCCGAGCGTTCATAAATGATACTGCCGCCCAAAGGCAGAACGATAAAAAATATTGAAAAAATAGCCCAGGCAGGAATGTTATGCTGAACAGCACTAGGCTGATATGTTTTTTTAAGATCTCTGACAGCATATGCTTCCTCATAAACAAAAAAATCAGACTCAGGCAGCACCGCTTTTGAATCTGATTCTAATAGTTGTGCAATTTTTTCACCCATTATCTGAAACAATATCTTTGTTTTTATGGAAGAGATCAACTCTTTTAATCCACTATTTATACCCATTACAAACGATTTGTTTGCTGTAGGATCGATGATGATCTCTACTTTTACCTGCTGCGGCTCTTTTATTACTGTGCTTTTCTGATCAAAAAAAACATTCACCATTTCGGCCACATTTTCCCGCAGTACATTTGTCGAATTTTTCGGTATCACTAATGCTGCAAGAAATTCGCCCTCAACAATTCTCTTTTTGATATCATCGGATGATCTGTATTTTGTCCCGTCATCAACTGTTAAATCACAAATTCCGAATTTCTTAAACCCGTTTTCGATTGCTAAGCCAAGACTGTCATTATCATTGTTAACGAGCAATACAGGGATTCCGGACTGAGAAAGACTTTTATATGCCTCGTGTTGAATGAGCGTCATAATGAATACTAGCAAAACGGGCATCACAAAAAGAACTGTGATACCGGTTTTGTCAACGATCAACAATTTGACTTCTTTAATTAAGGTTGAAATTAATCGATGCATATTAGTCCCTTATTTTTCTTCCAGTAAATTTTAAAAATACATCTTCCAAATCAGTTCCATTCTCTTGTCGTATCAACTCTAGAGGGCTTCCCAAACAAAGTATTTTCCCTTGATCCATAATTGCAACTCTGTCGCAAAACAATTCAGCTTGTTCAAGATAGTGGGACGTATAGAGAATCGTCATTTTTTTATTAACATTAAGTTCCTTTAAATGTTCCATCATAGACGTTCGTGTCTGTACATCCATTCCCACTATTGGTTCATCCAACAATAAAATGCTAGGCTCATGTAATATTCCACCGATCAGATTTATTCTACGCTTCATTCCACCAGAATAATTTTTGACAGGCTTATCACTATTTTTATCAAATCCGAATTTGGACAAACATTCCTGCACTCTTTCTTTCAAGACTTTCCCTTTCAAGCCATACATTCGTCCAATAAAAAGCAGATTGTCCCTTCCGGATAAGGTTGGATAAAGTGCGATGTCTTGGGGAACCACACCAATTATTTTTTTAATAGATTCCAGATTTTTACTGATCGAGTATCCTGCAATTTCGGCATTTCCGCTACTTGCTTGGAGTAAACCACAAATGATTGAAAAGAAAGTCGTTTTTCCCGCTCCGTTTGGCCCCAACAATCCAAATATTTCTCCATTAAAAATATCCAGATTCATTTCCTTGAGAGCAAACGAATCATTCCCAGGATATTTTTTGGACAAATTTGAAATCCGTATGCAGCAATCCCCCTTCATTTATTTAATTTTTTAAGAAAAACAAAATTAGTCGTTTTAAAATAAAACAGGCTATTTTTTACGGATTTAAATAAACGCAAATGTGCCACTTCAACAATAAAAAAAAGAAGGTCATCGTACTGCGAATCCAAAACTGGATGAACAAACTCGCTTGTCTGTTTTGGTGGCCTTTCAGACGCAAAAAAAGGCATTTTAGGACAAACGGATAATCGATACAGAAAATTGATTCTTAGCAAAGAACCGACTCTATTGCAGCAGCAACAGCCCTTACAAAAGATTTTTCAATAAAATTATTAAAATTCCGTATCATTGTAATTCAAAATCGTTTATTGGTAAAATGAAGAAATCGTGTGCGGTAGTTGGTTCGGGAATTGCAGGATTGGCTGCTGCAATTCGGATTGCAGCAAAAGGGTATGCCGTTGATGTTTATGAGACCAATGATTATGCAGGAGGCAAAATGAGGGAACTGCGAAAAGACGGATATCGTTTTGATATGGGTCCGTCTGTTTTTATGTTGCCCGAACTTATTGACGAATTATTTGAACTTTGCCACAAAAACCCGCGCGATTATTACACCTACAACCCGCTGGATATTTCGTTTAAATATTTTTTTGAGGACGGCTGTGTTATAAATGCTTATGCCGATGTAGAAAAATTCGGAGAAGAAATAGCACTTAAAACAATTGATACCAAGAAAACATTTGACAACTATCGGAAGGACATAGAAACGAAATTCAAGATAACGAATGGGGTATTTATTGAAAATTCGTTACATGTATTCCTTAACTTCATTAATTGGAGAACAATTTACGGTCTGTTCAATTTTCACAAGATCGATGCATTTAAGTCGATGAATAAAGGAAACAAATCCTTTTTTAAGGATCCCCGTTTGGTTCAATTACTCAATAATTTCGCAACGTATGTCGGATCAAACCCTTTTGTTGCACCTGCCACACTAAACGTTATCCAACATTTAGAAATTAATTTAGGAACTTATATCCCTGAAAAGGGCATGTATTCTATTGTTTCTGCGCTTGTAAAATTAGCAGAAGACATGTCCGTAAAATTTCACTACAACACTACTGTTGAAGAAATTATTACAGCATCAGCAGACAATGGAGGGAAAAAGAAAAAAGTGATCGGAATAAAAACAAAAAAAGCTGACCTTATTTCTTACAATCGTGTGATTAGCAACATGGATATCTACTACACATTTAACAAATTATTGCCTAAAGAACCTGCGCCTAAAAGAATTCTGGAACAACCAAAATCAAGTTCGGTAATTGGATTTTTCTGGGGTGTAGATAAAAAACATGAAACTTTGGGAATACACAATATGCTTTTTTCGAATGATGATGAAGCAGAATACAAAGCGATATTCAATAACAATATAGTAAGTGATGACCCTTCTATATATATTTCCATCTCATCCAAACAGATAAGGGAAGATGCTCCAAAAGATTGCGAGAATTGGTTTCTGTTTGTAACGGCCCCAAATGATCAAGGTCAGAATTGGGATGAATTAGTGATTCGGACACGTAAAAATGTTTTTGAAAAAGTGAACAGGATGCTTAGAACAGATATCGAAAAACACATTCAGTTCGAGGAGTTGTTGACGCCACCAATGATCAAGGAAAACTATTCAAGTCCCTTTGGTGCTGTATACGGAAATAGCTCAGATGATAAATTTGCATCCTTTTTCCGTCATTCTAATTTTTCTAAAAACATAAGCGGTTTATATTTTGTAGGAGGAAGTGTTCATCCCGGAGCGGGAATTCCGATGTGTTTGAATTCTGCAAAAATAATGGGCAAGGTTTTTTCTTAAAGATAAATTTGAAAAAAGATACGTCTACTCTCCTCTAATCTTCTTCTTTTTTTTTGCAATCAAATAATATTTAAAAGGAACCAAAAGCATCCCATAACAAACGTCATCCTCTTTTTTATAATCCGGCTTTCCATCATTTTGATGATGCGCAAGGTGTCCGTATTTTAGTGCCAACAAATGAGGGCTCTTGGTTTTTGCCAATAAATTTATTCTCTTATGAATCAAACCATCGTGTATAAGAGCATAACATACTCCATAAAGTGTAATTCCAATCCCCACATACATCTTGTAATCACAACCATGCCGAATGCCAAACATTATTAACATCCAACTGGGAATCACGAATATTAATGCGAAAAAATCGTTTTTTTCGAATTTATTTTTGTGGGGGATGTGATGATCTCTATGTAATTTCCAGAGAAAGCCGTGCATAATAAAACGGTGCATCGTCCAAGCAACAGCTTCCATCAGGATAAATGAAACAATTATTATAAGGGCATTCCAGAGATAAATCATTATTCAAAAATTTGTTCAATAAGCACTATTATTCCTATTCAATTATTCCATTTAATATAAAACCGAAAAATCCAGGTTTATATTCCAAATCCATATAAATTTTATCAAAACTCGGTTTACTTATATACTTTTTCAGTAAGCAAAGATAAATAAAAATTACCCTTTTGAAGGATTTTTAACCTTTATTAATACTCGTATATTTTCTATAGTGAATCTTGATTGTCTGTGGTTAATTGAACCTCCAGTAGCGGAGTTGGAATAGTTGCAAGTGCAGGAGTTGTTTGGAATATGAATTGGTAATAGTTAGTGATTTTTGGAGTGTTGCACAGCCTTGTGTTGGTTGCAATGGCGTAGCTGTTTGGGATGGCGTTTCATGGACACCACTCGTAAATGGCGTTAACAATGATGTACTTTCGATAACAGTATGGAACAATGAAGTAGTAATTGCGGGAGATTTCACTCAAGCCAATGGTGTTCCAATTGCAAGAATCGCGAAATGGAATGGCACCGTTTGGGAATCTGTTGGACCAATTGGAAGTTTTACTAATGATACCCGTGCCATGGTAGAATGCGATGGTGAACTTTGGGTGGGTGGCGATTTTAATAATGTTGGAGGAAATTCAGCATTGCATGGTGATTTTTTTATTGTAAAACGAGGGGGGAAATAGAAAAATTTTTGGTAATTAAATCAAATAAACAGCTTTTAAACAATCATTGCTGGGTTTTTATTGGAAAGTTATCTATATTTTGATTAGTGAGGATCCGACTTTAAATGCAAAAACCCTAGGGTTTTAATATTCTCATAATATAAAGCAGCATTAGATATTAAAGCAAATTCCAATACAGCAATAATGATTTTACATCCTTTTTCTTGTCATTTTTATTTCTGAAATTTTACCAAGACGGATTTTAGTTTGTGCTATAAAAAAGTATTTCTTTCGGATTTCTTAGGAAAGAAAAATCGAACAACAAACAATTCGAACACACTTTTCTTTCCTCTATGATACGCTAGTAACTATTTGTCGAAATTATAATGCCTATATGTCTTTATTATTTAGTAATTTCGTGTGCTAAATATTCAACCCCATTATGGGCAAAGACCATCATCACGTTCACAAACTATCCGCAGCGGGCTTACTTGTAACATTAGGAATTATTTTTGGAGACATTGGAACTTCTCCTCTATACGTATTGAAAGCTATTGTTGGTGAAGGGCCAATCGATAGCATAACAGTGCTTGGTGGCATCTCTTGTATTTTTTGGACACTTACTTTACAAACAACTTTAAAATATGTTATTCTAACTCTTCGTGCTGATAACAAAGGTGAAGGTGGAATTTTTGCACTTTACACTTTAGTAAAAAAGACCAAAGTAAAATGGCTGATGTTTCCTGCTGTTATTGGAGGAAGCGCAATTCTTGCAGAAGGCATTATCACTCCTCCTATTTCCGTTTCCTCTGCAATTGAAGGATTGCGAATGGTGGATTCCTTAAAACACATTCCTACTGTTCCCATTGTAATTGTAATTATTATTATTCTTTTTGCAATTCAGCAATTCGGTACTAAATCAATTGGAAAATTATTTGGCCCAATAATGCTTGTTTGGTTTTTGATGTTGGGAATACTTGGAGTATCACAACTTTCTGATAACTGGTCGGTGTTAAGTGCATTAAATCCAATGTACGGATACGATTTATTAGTAAAACATCCTGGAGGGTTTTGGGTCTTAGGCGCTGTTTTCCTTTGTACAACTGGAGCGGAGGCTTTGTATTCCGATTTAGGACATTGTGGTAAAGAAAATATTCGCATCAGTTGGATGTTTGTTAAAGTTACTTTGGTGCTGAATTACTTCGGTCAAGGTGCTTGGCTTATTGCTCATCAAGGAGAACATTTGAACGGATCTAGTCCTTTCTACACCATAATGCCAACCTGGTTTTTACCCTTCGGAATTGCATTAGCAACTGTTGCAACAATAGTTGCCAGTCAGGCATTAATAAGTGGATCGTTTACGCTCATAAACGAAGCTATTCGCTTAAACTTTTGGCCAAAAGCCAAAATCAAATATCCTAGCGACCTCAAAGGTCAGTTATATATTCCATCTGTGAATTGGTTATTGTGTGCTGGTTGTATTTTGGTTGTTTTGTATTTTGAGGAGTCTACTAAAATGGAGGCGGCATACGGGTTAACAATTATTTTAGGAATGTTAATGTCCTCGCGTTTACTTGCATACTATATGCGCATCAAACGTTTCTGGAAACCAATTATTTCAGGATTTATTGTTGTTTATCTTTTTGTTGAGATAGCTTTTTTGGTGGCACAGATGGATAAATTCTTGAAAGGTGGTTGGATTAGTTTAATGATTGCAGTGTTGCTTACATCCATTATGCTTATCTGGTATTATGCACGCAAAATCAGAAACAGATATGTGGAGTTTGTAAAACTTGCAGATCATTTACCCATTCTTGAAGACTTAAGTAGAGACTTAAGTGTTCCTAAATATGCAACACATTTAGTTTACTTAACAAGTGCAGATAATAGAGAAGAAATTGAATCGAAAATTATTTATTCGATAATGCAGAAGCAGCCGAAACGTGCCGATATCTATTGGTTTGTACACGTTGATGTTGTAGATGAGCCCTATCGAATGGAATACAAAGTTTGTGAATTTATTCATGATGATGTAATTCGAATCGATTTCAGATTAGGTTTCCGTGTTGCTCCTCGGGTGAATTTAATGTTTAGAAAAGTGGTGGAAGATATGGTTAAGAACAAAGAAGTAGATATTACAAGTAGATACAAATCATTGAATAAAAATAATATCATTGGTGATTTTAGATTTATTGTAATCGAAAAATTCTTGTCGTACGAAAACGAATTGCCTATTCACGAAAAACTTATTTTGGATGTTTACAGTGTATTGAAACATTTGAGTTTATCAGAAGAAAAAGCATTTGGATTGGATACCAGCTCCGTAACAGTGGAAACCGTTCCATTGATTATTGCGCCACCAAAGGCTATTAACTTAAAACGGATTATAGATTCTGAAGACATTATTCATCCCCCAGAACATAAAGAATAATTACTAAAAAAGGCTGCCTCAAAAGAGACAGCCTTTTAATTTTATTCCATTTAACTATTAACACTTCAATCCTGCAATTACTTTCTTCGCTTGAGCGTTTGTTGGATCCAACTCTAATACCTTTTGCATATATAATTTAACATTCGGACAATCTTTTTTCTCAGCATAATATGCTGCTAAATAATTATACGCACCAATTAAATCGTTTTTATTTTTTTCAGCTTCTTCTGGTTTTACTTTCGTTAAATAGGTTTCATAGAAAGCTTTTGCTGCCCAATTTTTATTACCTGGATCCAATTGCACATTTGCTTTGGCTCTCCATAAATACCCGTATTGTGATTCTGGTTGAATTTTAATAATTTGTACTGCAGCAGAATCTGTATTTATAAAATCTTTTGCCGGATAGTATGCTCGAACCAATCCAAGATAATCATTTACTGAAGGCTTCCCTTTTTCCATTTTCACTTTGTAAGCAGCGATAGCTTCTGGAAATCTTTTCATTTTGATGTAAGCATTTGCGAGGTCTAAATTCAGATCAATTTTTTCAGGTTGCAACTCTAATGCTTTCTTAAAATCATTAACAGCAGAATTAAATCCAATAGAATCTTTAGCTGTCTTTAAAAGCAACTTTGCACGGTATTCGTAATCCAAAGGAATTATTTTATCAGCAGGTTGATTTGTAAACAAGTTGTTTATGTTTTCTAATCCTCCAACGTAGTCAGCAGTTTCATATTGGCTATAAGCCATATATCTATATGTAAATGGATTTACCGGCACACATTTTAAAGCTTCTTTTCCTGCTTCAACAGATTCTTTATAATTCTTAGCTTGATTTAAAATTCCAGAATATTGACTTTTTGCACTACAATCATTATTTAATTGTAAGTAACGTTTTGCATTGTATGCAGCATTTCCATATTGTGTAGCACGTAAATAAATCTCAGCTAACTCACGGTAAGCAGGCGCAAACATCGAGTCAATTAGTTTCGCTTTTTTGTATGTATCAATAGCCAACTGAAAATTCTTAGCACGATTCCAAACTTGTCCTTGTTTCAATAATGCTCTAGATGATTTAGGGTCAAGTGCTCCTGCTTTTTCGTAATTCTCCACTGCTTTTGTTCCGTTGTTTTGTTCTAAAAAAGCATCTCCAGTTAAAATATAAACTTCTGAATTTTTTGGTTCTAGCTTCGTAGCCTTTGCCAATAAAGTAAATGCGTCTGTTAAGTTTTTTGTTGGAGCGGCAATGTATGCTTCTGCAATTTTCAT
Organism: Chitinophaga pinensis; assembly: GCA_945879015.1. Lineage (GTDB taxonomy): Bacteria > Bacteroidota > Bacteroidia > 2-12-FULL-35-15 > 2-12-FULL-35-15 > 2-12-FULL-35-15. The sequence continues at coordinate 27,058 of CAMCUO010000009.1, forward strand.
AAACACTGTTGCATTTTTTTCTGCACCTAAAGTAGTTGCTTTAAAAAAGTTTGCTTTTGCTTCAGCAGTTTGTCCTTTATACCACTGAACTTTTCCTAGTCCAACATAAGGCAACGGATTTGTTGGGTTTACATCAGCACCTTTTTGATACATAGTGTTTGCCATTTCCATGTTATCATTTTTAAAATAGTTTTCACCATAATAAAAATAATAATCACCACTGTTGGGTTGAGTTTGAATCAACAATTTATAAGCAGCGTCTGCTGATTCAAATTGTTCGTTGGTAGTAAGTTTTAATGCATCATTTAAAGTTTGTGCAAACATGGTTGAAGAGGCAACCAAAAACAATCCTACTATTAATTTCGACTTTTTAATCTGGGCTTTCATATTATTTTTTTTTGTCAGATTGAACAACCATATATTATCCTGTTTTAAAATTATAGGATATGGTGGTTTCATAATATTATATTATTCTATATTAACTTCTACTAATCTTACCGGAGCAATAGCTGGGATCAATCCTGCTTTTAAAATCATTAGTTGTCCTTTGTCTCCAGCCACAAAGGATACAAATCCCATACCAAGTCCCGCACGTGTTTGTCTGCTAATCATATACACGTTTCTGGTAAATGGGTATTCTTTCGTTTTAATGTATGCCTGATAGGCTTTTAATGGCTTTGAGCCCTCTTCTTTTGCTATTGCAACCACTTTCACTTTTTTGAGGATATTCGTTGATGCTGAGTCGTCCATGTCGCTAATCCAGTTAACGCTTAAAAACCCTATTGCATTTTTATGAGTGCTAACATATTCAATTACTTCGTTATTTGATTTTACAGCAAACACATTTTTTGAAAACCCCTTTCCTTCAAGCAGTGTATCTCTCATGTATCTAGCGTTTGCAGAACCTGCATTATCAAAAACAACATTTATTCCTTCTAATTCTGATTTATCATTTAGTTGTTTCCAAAGAGAATCACTCCCAGTTAAAATGGATTTTACTTGCGCTACAGTTAATGTTGTATCTGTGTTTTCAGGGTTTACAAGCAGCACAATCGCATCTTCTGCAATTTTGGTTGAAATAGGAAACAAGTTCTTTGCCTCAAAGGATTTTCGTTCTGTTGGAGTAAGATCTCGACACATCACCACCACTTTACAGGAATCGTTTATCATCCGAGTAAGTGCTTCATTTTCGGGAAGATAATTTACGTGAATTTTTGCGTTTTTGTAAATCGCCTCGAATGTAAACACTTGATTGTCAAATAGTTTCTGAAAAGATTCGTCCACCACAACATTTACTTCTCCTGATGTTGGTGTATCTGTAGGGGCTGGTTTTCCCCCGTCACTTGAACACGACAACATCGTTGCAAAAACTACACTTATGCCAACAAAAAAAATATTTTTAATATTAAAATTCTTATTCAGCATTTGCTGTTTCTTTCGATTCAATTTTTGTTTTTATTCTAATTGATTTGTTGATGTATCTACGATAAGCAATATAAAAACGTAATGCACCGAACAAAATTAGAACAATTCCTATGATACTTCTTCCTTTTGGCATAAGATCGATCCAAGTGTCGGTGAAAAGGAACATTATGCCGATGGCAAGATAAAAAGCAAAAAGCAAAAAACTAAGGTAAAACCTTGGTTTGTTCCATGAATATTTTAGTTTGATTCTAAAACTCATTTTTTTGTTCTTTCTTGTGTTTGCGAATAATTAAAAAAGTTCTGATTACTGAGTAAATAAGCATGGTTGCGCCAAGTTCTTTTCTATAATTAGGAAATGTGTTGAGGGCAATATCCGTGAAAAAAAACAGCAATCCCAAGCCTAGATAAACTGCTATCATTAAAAAATTTGAATAATAGCGTATTTTATTCACGGACGAATTGCTGTTAGTTTATTTTCAAGTAGAAAAAAATCTACAATACTATCTTAAAATAAATTTAATTGGTAAGTTAAATTGAACACGAACTTCGCGACCATTTTGCTTACCTGGCTTCCAATTAGGCATTGATTTAACAACACGCATTGCTTCTTTATCGCAACCTGGTCCGCCCGAAACACCTCTTAATACTTTAACATCAGTGATACTTCCATCTTTTTCAACAACAAATGTTACGTAACACGTACCTTGAATTTGTCCTTCTTTTTCCATTTGAGGATAAGAAACATTTTTTTGAATGTATTTCATCATCGCTGCTTCACCGCCTGGGAAAGCAGGCATTTGCTCAACAATAGTAAGTGGAGTTTCAATTACCGCTTCTACTACACCAGTCCCTTTTTCTTCAGGAATAATAATTTCATCTCCTGTTCCTTCAACCGTTTCTGTACTAATTTGTGGAGTTTCTTCTGTTTGAAGTGGTGGTGGTTCATCTATAACTTCATCATCCGTAACAACAGGAGGAGTAAACTTCACCGTTTCCATTACTGGTGGTGGCGGTGGCGGTGGCGGTGGTGGCTCCGATTCGTCAATTGGAGGAGGAGCCGTAAGATCAACAATGGTGTTGTCGATAGGCACTTCCACTTCTTCCATTTTATTATTTATCCAATCAATAATTGCCGGCATACTAACGGCTAAAATAAATGTAGCTCCAGTAATTAATACAGCAAACGCAACACTACGATTATGATTTCTACGTAAGTCGTATGCTCCGTATGATTTATGTCTGTCTTCGAAAACTAGGTCGTTGCGCACAGGGGCAACTACACTGTTCCAATTATTAAATATGGATGATTCTGCCATCTTTATTTTATTTAGCTGTTGACTTTAATAATTCTAATTCTTTTGCTCCTAAATCTACAACTGCGTATTTACCAATGTTGCAAATATTTAATTCATCAATTAAATCAATTACATTTTTATAAACTGCCTTGTCGTCTGATTTAACCAATACTGTTAGAGCTGACGCTATTCCCTTTTCTCTTCTTACCAAGCGCTTAAATGTAGTATCAGCAATTTCTTTTTTCTTAAACTTTTCGGCTAAATCGTTTATGTTTTTAATTGTTGGAGCGTTTCTATCTAGTAAAATTTTATGCAATCCTTCTGATGAAAAATCTGTTTTAGTCAGTTTTGTTAATGGTTTCCCTTCTTTGTTTTCCATTCCTTCTGCAAAAAATTCTCCGTAATAATAATATGCTTGTTCTTTTCCGTCTTTATCTTTTTCTGTTAAAATAAAGGTAAGAGCATTGGTAACCTTAATTCTATCCTTTTCATCTTTTGGATCTGCTGGATAATTAATTTCCAATGTTTTTGGCTTTGCGAACGTAGACGTCAAAACGAAAAACGTAAGGAGCAAAAATGCCAAATCCACCATTGGTGTCATATCTATTCGTGTTGATGATTTTTTAGCCCGCTTTTTTTCGTGCTTTCCACCACCGCCACCACCTGTATTTACTTCTGCCATTTTATTCCGATTAAATGTTTTTAGTGCAAGAATTATTTATTAGATGCATTCCATAAATAATATTTTTTATTCTTTTGCTGGTGCAGGACCTTGTTCTAAGTCAGTAATCAAATTAAAAGAGTAAATTTCTAAATCGGTAAACACTTCGATTACTTCTTTTACTGCAATGTAATTTGCTTCTCCATCTGCTTTGATAGCAAATCGCAAAGGCTCATATTTAAATTCTCTGCCAAGTTTTTCCGCTTTATCCTTTTCGCTTTTAGCTTGCTTAGCCGCTTCTATTCTGCCGAATTGAATCCAGTCGCCTAACTCATTGTGTAAAGAATCGTGAGGTATACCAGGAGATTTGCTTTTTACTCTATCCGCATCTTCCATGTTTATATACTTCTTTAAGCTTGCCATTGGAACTCCAATACTAGTCATTCCACCAAAAGTTTCTACTTCTTTTGCTGTGAATTCGATTCTATATTGTTGCGCCATTTTCTGCAAAGTTCTTTTGCGAACATCCGAGTCGTTGATATTATAAAAAGGGTGCCCTTTGTCATCAATAGAGATTAATATTACATTTTTAGGTAATAACTTATCTGCGGTAGAAGAAGGAGTATCAACAATAACGGGTTCAGTAACTCTAGAAGTAGCAGTAAGCATAAAGAAGGTAACCAAAAGGAAAGCTAAATCCACCATTGGAGTCATGTCCAACGTGGGGCTACCTTTAGATGATTGTACTTCAGCCATATCTGTTTTTTTAAAAAATTAATTTATCTACTACCGAGAATTATTTAGATGTTTTCAAAGTGTGCAATAAGCTGTATCCAGCTTCGTCCATACTGTGAGTAATTGAATCTACACGGCTAGAGAAATAGTTGTAAGAAATAATTCCAACAACAGAACCCAAGATACCGATAGCTGTATTGATAAGTGCTTCAGAGATACCTGTTGCAAGTGCAGCTGTATCAGGGGAACCTGCAGCAGACATAGCTGCAAATGAACGAATCATACCTAATACTGTTCCAATCAAACCCCAAAGAGTTGCAATTGTAGCACAAGTTGTGATGATTGATAAATTTTTAGATAGCATTGGCAATTCCAATGAAGTTGCTTCTTCTAATTCTTTTTTAACAGCGTCAATTTTATCTTCGCTATTTAAAGAACTATCGTTTTGAACTGTCTGAAGTTTTTCAACACCAGCACGAACAACATTTGCAAGTGAACCTTGTTGTTTATCACATGCAGCAATTGCTTCCTCGTGTTGGTTGCTTGCTAATAAAGATTTGATAGTACGTAAAAATTCGTCTGATCTTCCTTTTCCTTTAGCTTTTGAAATGGTAATAAATCTTTCAATTGAAAAAGTAACAACAACCATAAAAATTGCCATCAATAAAGGCACGATTACTCCACCAGAATACATCATTCCTAGATAATCTCCTTGTTTTGGATGACCTTCTGCATCAAAGTGTGACGCATCACCTAATATAAAGACATAAATTAGAATTCCAATTCCTAAACAGATTGAAATTGCTACAAGTGCGGTCATAAAGCTAAATCCGCCTGATGTTGATTTTTGATTACTCATATTTATTTGATTTTGGTTAATTTTATTATTTAGTTTTTAATACATGCAAATTCGTGAAAATATATTCTTTTTTTTCTACTAAAATTTTCTTCAATAGGGCATCAAACATACTAAATCTATTTCTAAAGTAAAAATTTTTCATGTGTAAATAAATGGTTAATTATCTTAAAGTAAAGCTAGCTTATAACCGCAAATTACTATAAAAGATTGCATTGAGAATTTCCCTTTTATTAAATGGTGGGATTTGAGACGTTAATGGTGGGATTTGGTATTTAAAGGAAGCCTCATCCGTCCCGCTTATAGCGGAACACCTTCTCCAAATGGAGAAGGAAAAAGAAAAATTAGCGGTTTTTGGTCGCTTTTGTTTTCACAAAGAGTGAGGCTATCGTTATGATTATCAGTCCGATAATGATATAACCAATGTTGTTGAACACCCATGGATCGGAACCTAAATAATATCCTATTCCAGCCAGAGAACCCACCCAAATAATGGCTCCAATTATATTGTAAAATATATATTTTTTATAGTCCATTTGAATCATCCCACCTATCACTGGTGCAAAATTGCGGATCAAAGGAAGAAAGCGCCCTACTATCAATATTTTTCCGCCATGTTCATCATATAAATTTATGGTACGGTCTATCCACCATTTTTTGAATATAAAGATCTTAGTATCTGGCTTCATGCATCTTGGCCCCATCGTTTTAAAGCCAAACCAATAGCCAATGTAATAACCAACTATTGCAGCGATGGAAAGCAAAATGATTAAGACAGGAAGATTTACTCCCAATGTTTCGGCCTTTGAATGACAAAGAATCCCTGCCATAAAGATGAGGGAGTTTCCTGGCAGGAAAAACCCTGCTAGAAAAGAACATTCAGCAAAAACTATAAAGATTAGGAAAGCCAGACTACCCCAATTAATGATATATTGGGCATCACTAAAATTCCTGATAAATTGTATTACTTCCATTCGGGGTGCAAAAATACAATTTTCCGTTGACTAAAGTCAACGGCAACAAGCCAATAATCATTTTTTGTTCTTTCTTTCTCTGAAGAAAGTAACGGCCACCGGAATAGTAGTAATAATGATCAGTCCTATTACAATATAACCGATGTTTTTCTGCACCCATTCATAGGTTCCGAGAAAATAACCGATGCTGCACAAGGTTCCGATCCAGGCAAGAGCTCCTACAACATTATACAGCATGAATTTTTTAAAATCAATTTTCACAACACCTGCCAGGATGGGCGCAAAGGTGCGGATGATGGGCAAAAAGCGGCCAATGATCAATGTCTTTCCGCCATTCTTATTGTAGAATTCCTGCGTCACCTCCAGGTATCTTTTTTTAAAAATGAGTGAATCTTTTCTTTCAAATAAGGGTGGTCCTACTTTATAACCGAACCAGTAACCTACAATGTTTCCAAGTATTGCAGCAGCACACAGTAATAAAATCAGAACCGGCAAATTCACCCCGAGTAATTCCGGTTTAGAAACACAAATCATTCCTGAGATAAAAATAAGTGAATCACCGGGAAGAAAAAATCCGATGAGGAGTCCGGTTTCAGCAAACACGACAAAAAGCAGCAATGCCAAACCACCATATGCAATAATGGATTGAGGATCGGTAAGTTGTTTGAGGAATTCGACTACGGATTGCATTAATCCAGTTTTACTTTATCGATACTTGCATCTGTAGGAATACCTAATTCTCCTTCCCATTTAGAGATAACGGCTGTTGCCACTGCGTTTCCTACAACGTTAGTTGCGGAGCGGCCCATGTCTAAAATTTGATCTATCCCAAGCAACAACAATAATCCCGCTACCGGAATATTAAAATGTGCCAGCATGCCTGCAATTACAACCAAGGATGCGCGGGGAATTCCAGCCATTCCTTTGCTTGTCACTAATAAAATTAAGAGCATAGTTACCTGTTGTCCAACCGTCATTTCAATGCCGTATGCTTGCGCGATGAACACGGTTGCAAAAGTCATGTACATCATTGAACCGTCTAAATTAAAGGAGTATCCGAGTGGTAACACAAAACTCACAATTCGATTTCCACAACCAAAACGCTCTAGCGATTCGATTGTTTTTGGCATTGCAGCTTCTGAACTAGCTGTGCTGAATGCTAGTAAAATTGGTTCTTTGATATAGTTTAACAATTTGAAAAAATTAATTTTCATAAAGAAACAAATCAAGAAAAGAATAACAAAGACGAATAAAAACAATCCTAAATAAAATGTTCCAATTAAATAAACGTATCCTGCAAGCACACCCAATCCTTGTTTTGCGACCACTGCTGCTAATGCACCAAACACTCCAAACGGAGCGAATGCCATTACATAGTTGGTGACTTTAAACATGATGTGTGAAACGGAATCGAAAAAATCAACGACTACCTTCCCTTTATTCCCAACAGATGCCGCTGCAATTCCAAAAAATAATGCAAAGATTACAATTGGTAAAATTTCATTTTTTGCCATTACATCCACAATACTTTCTGGAATAATATGATTGATGAAATTTTTTGTGTCGAATTGTTTAGCTGCTTCAACCCCTACTGCAGCATCTGCTGCAGGTAATTCTAAATGCATTTTTTTCCCCGGAGCAAAAACATTCACCAACATTAATCCCAATAACAAAGAAATAATAGCTGCAGTTGTAAAATATAAAAGTGTTTTAATTCCGATGCGCCCGACCGATTTAAAATCACCCACCTTCGCTACACCCACTACCAATACAGAGAATACCAAAGGCGCAATGATCATTTTTATGAAGCGCATAAAAATATCGCTAAGAATATGTAGACTTGGTGCAAAGTCTTTCCAGAAATATCCAACGATAATTCCCAGGAGCATTCCTGCAAATATTTGAACGATGAGAGAGGGTGCTTTAAATTTCATATTTTTTGCTCGCAGTTTTCGCGGATTTTCGCAGATCTGCTTTTTGTTTAAAACAAATATAGGTTTTGTGGGGCAATTATGCGAAAGAAAATAAGCCGCAGACTCGCAGATTATATATGGTGTGGTAATTACTTCAGATTTATTGCCTTTGGCAATGATTAGAAAGTTCTACAACAACTTAATCACAAAATCAGGGAACAAGCCCATTACGATGATTATGATTGCAATAAATAACAATAATAATTTATGGTTGCTTTCAACCGGAACAGCTTCTGTACTTGTGCTTTCTTTGAAATACATTGCGATGATTAATCTGAAATAATAATACACTCCGACTAAAGATGCGATGATTGCAATTAAAACTAATCCTACATTTCCTGCAACAAATGCTGAGGTGAAAATGTAATACTTTGCGAAGAAGCCTGCTGTAGGCGGAATTCCTGCTAAAGATAAAAGCGCAATTGTCATCACAACTGCAAGGAACGGATTTGTTTTTGCTAGACCGTTGAATGAATCTACTCCGTCTCCGTTTTTTGCATTTGAAATAATATGCACGATACAGAATGTTCCGATAGAACCAATTGAATATGCTGCTGCATAAAATAAAATCGCGCTATTCGAATAATCGTTTCCTGCTAATAAAGCCAACAACATATATCCAGCATGTGCCACACTTGAATAAGCAAGCATACGTTTTGTGCTTGTTTGAACGACAGCTGTTATGTTTCCAACCAATAATGTTAATGCCGCCATTACCCAAACTACATTCATCCATGTTCCACTTACTTCCATAAATGTTGTAGAAAACAATCTTAAGAAAGCTGCAAAAGCTGCTGTCTTCACAATGGTCGACATGAATGCAGTAATCACAGTTGGTGCACCTTGATAAACATCAGGAGCCCAGAAATGAAATGGCGCAGCAGAAACTTTAAATGCCATTCCGATTAACATTAATAATACTCCAACAGAAAAAATTGCAGTAGATGCCGTTCCAGCAGAAACAGCATCAGCAATTTCAGAAAGATCGAACGAGCCTGTCGCTCCGTAAATTAAAGCAATTCCGAAAAGCAAGAATCCAGTTGCAAAAGCACCCATGATTAAATATTTGAATGCGGCTTCGTTTGATGAAATATCTGATTTGCTACTTCCAGCTAAAATGTACATTGGAATAGATAAAATTTCGATTCCTAAAAATAACATCGCCATGTTGTTGTACGAAACCATCATTACAGCTCCTACCAAGGCAAACAATACTAATGCAAAATGATCTGTTAAGTTTGATTCTTCTTTAAAAAACCCTTCTGCCATGATGAACCACAGAAATGCTACCACAATAATTACTCCTGTAAATGCTACAGCGTAATTATCATATTGCATCATTTTATAATACGTATGATTTGTATCCCAATCAAAAACGTTTAGCACAAATGCAGTAACTAAACCAAGCAATACAATTGGGTACAACAATTTTTTGAAGCTGAAAATTTCAGCTAATAATGCAATAACACCTAAAGAAGAAAGTAATACTAATGCTTTCATATATATTCCTACGAATTACGAATTTTAGCGAATTACGAATATTTCGCTTATTCTATTTTTAATGTCCTAATGCAACTCTAAGTCCTGCTAACAATTGATCTACTGCTGGTGACACAATATCTGTTAATGGTTTTGGAAATACTCCAAACACAATAATTGCTGCACATATAATTAACAATACTGCTTTTTCACTTTTCTCCAATGGCGCAAATGAAGAAGTGATTCCGTTTGTTTCACCCAACATAATGGATTGGTAACTGCGCAACATATATACTGCTCCAAGAATCACAGACAATCCTGCAAACCCCGCCATCCATGGGTTGAATTGATACACACCATTCAGCAATAAAAATTCTCCAACAAATCCGTTTGTTAATGGAAGCGCAACACTTCCTAATAACACGATTAAAAACAAAAAAGCAAATTGTGGATTCACATTTCTGATTCCACCTAAAGCTGCTATTTCTCGAGTGTTTGTGCGTTTTTGAATTAAATCAACAATGAAGAATAATCCAACAACGTTAACACCGTGACTCAACATCTGAATCATTGCACCCTGAACACCTTGTGTATTCATAGATAAAATTCCTGCAGCAATTAATCCAACGTGAGCGATAGATGAATACGCAATTAATCGTTTAAAATCTTTTTGTACGATAGCAATACATGAAGCATAAACAACTCCGAATACCGCTAGTCCAATTGCAAGGTTTGCATATTTTTCGACTCCTAATGGTGCTAATGGTAACAACCAACGAATAACTCCAAAGGTTCCCATCTTTAACATGATTCCCGAAAGCATCATTGTTCCTTGTGTTGGAGCTGTTGTATAAGTATCAGGTTGCCAAGTGTGGAAAGGGAAAACTGGCATCTTCACAGCAAATGCTATAAACATTGCCCAAAACACATATCCTTGATGAACAACATCTAAACTTTGTCCGGCTGAATACAATGCAGCAATATCAAAACTATGTCCCCCTGGTGTGTGTAGATATAAATAAATTAATCCTCCCAGCATAAACAAACTTCCAGCTAATGTGTAAACAAAAAACTTGAAAGTGATTCTTGCTCTGTCTTCTCCGCCCCACAACAAACAAATAAAGTAAATCGGAATAAGTGCAAGCTCCCAGAACACATAAAATAAGAATCCATCCAATGAAACAAATACTCCAACCAATGCCATTTGCATGATTAGAATTAATGAATAAAATGCAGAAGGATTTTTATGTTCTGTTTTAAATGAAGTAAGAATAATAACTGGAACTAAAAATGTAGTAAGTAAAACCAACAACATCGAAATCCCATCAATGCCCACATGGAAGGTTATTCCAAGAGATTGAACCCATGCATAATTCCATTCGAATTGTGTAGTTGCATCTTGATGAAAATGTCCCAATGCAAAAACTGCAATTGCAAATTCTAAAATTGCAGCACCCAATGCAAGCGTTTTAACTTGTGGTCCTTTTACAAACAACAAGAGTAAACCTGCGACTAAAGGAAAAAATATTAATAATAATGTGATCATATGTTGTTAAATTCTAAAATAATTGAGTGAATAATATCAATACAATACTAATCACCATTACAAAAATGTAAAACCCAATGTTTCCTGTTTGTGCTAAACGTATTGTTCCGCTCATCCAGCTAACCGCAGAACCTACACCATTTACAATTCCATCTACCAATTGATTGTCGATTACTTTATGGAATGCTTCTGATAATAAATTCAATGGTTTTGTAATTAATGTTTCGTAAATTTCATCTACCCAATATTTATTATAGACTAATTTATGTAATGGTTTTAATTCTTCGTCCTCATCAACTGGAATTGTATTTTTCTTAGAGTAAATTGTGTATGCATAATATATTGCTGCGATCATAACAACTGTTGCAACGCCCATTAAAATGTATTCTGTTTGGTGAGATAAATGATGAACCAAACGGAAAGAAGAAGCTTCGAATACTGGACTTAAAAATTCTTCTAAATAATGAGTGCCGTGTAATACAGCTGGAATGCCAACCAATCCACCAACGATAGATAAAACCGCCAACACAATTAAAGGAATTGTCATTGATGGTGGTGATTCATGTAAATGATGTTCTTGTTCGTGAGTTCCTCTAAATTTTCCGTGAAAGGTTAAGAAGTACAATCTAAACATGTAGAAGGTTGTCATTGCTGCACCTAAAATTCCAAAGAACCAAAGTAGTTTATTGTGAGCAAAAACATTTGCTAATATTTCATCTTTAGAAAAGAATCCAGAAAATGGGAAACAACCAGCGATTGCGAGTGTTCCGATTAAGAAGGTGATATGTGTTTTAGAAATATACTTTTTCAATCCGCCCATTTTACGAATGTCTTGTTCGCCACCCATTGCGTGAATCACACTTCCAGCACCAAGGAATAACAATGCTTTGAAGAATGCGTGAGTCATTACGTGAAACACCGCTCCGGTATAAGCACCCACTCCAAGTGCGAGGAACATATATCCTAATTGTGAAACAGTAGAATAAGCCAATACTTTTTTAATATCGTTTTGAGCCAAGCCGATTGTTGCAGCAAACAAAGCCGTACAAATTCCGATTATTGCAACTACATTCATTGCCTCTGGAGAAAGTGTATATAAAATGTTTGAACGAGCAATCATGTAAATACCTGCAGTTACCATCGTTGCAGCGTGGATCAATGCAGACACAGGAGTTGGTCCCGCCATCGCATCAGGCAACCAAGTGTATAATGGAAGCTGTGCGCTTTTTCCCATTGCTCCGACAAATAACAACAAAGCAATAATCGTAATAGTTGTATTTCCCGAGCCCATATTTTTTGCTTGTTCAAACACATCGTGATAACCGATACTTCCGAACGTTACAAAAATTAAAATGATGCCTAATAAAAATCCTAAGTCGCCCACACGATTCATGATGAATGCTTTTTTCGCGGCATTATTATAAGCTGTGTTTTTAAACCAGAATCCAATTAATAAATAAGAACACAATCCAACACCTTCCCAACCCACAAACATGATTAGATAATTTGAACCCATCACCAACAACAACATGAAGAAAATAAAGAGATTCAAATAAGCGAAGAAACGAGAGAAGCCTTCATCGTGACTCATATACCCAACAGAGTAAACGTGAATCAAGAATCCAACTCCTGTAATGATTAATAAGAATAAAGAAGAGAGTGGGTCGATTAAAAAAGAAAATGGAATAGAAAGTTTTCCTGCAGAAATCCAATTGAATAATTCGATAGTGTATTCTTTTTGAACACCATTTTTTAATTCAAAAAATATTCCAACAGCAATTGCTAGAGCACCAAAAATTACTCCGCTTCCAATTGTACCAACAAGTCCTTTCGATAATTTTTTCCCAAACAATCCAATGATAATAAATCCCATCAAGGGAAGAAGAGGAACTAACCAAACTAATTTTATCATACTCTTTATTATTTTAATCCGTCAGATAAATCTGACGGCAATGAATTATCGGCAATGAATTACCATTTTAATTTGTTCAAAATATTTATGTCGGATGATTTTGTATTTCTGTACACCATCATCAAAATTGCTAATCCTACAGCTACTTCTGCAGCAGCTACAGCCATAATAAAAAATACAAATACTTGTCCTTTACTATCAGATAAATAACTAGAGAAAGCAACAAGCAATAAATTCACTGCGTTCAACATCAACTCTATTGACATGAAAATGATAATTGCGTTTCGTCTAAGTAAAACACCAGCCACACCAATGGTAAAAAGCACTATGCTTAAAAATAAATACCACTCGATAGGAACTATTTGTATTGCGCTCATTCTAGATATTAGATATTAGATTTGAGATGTTAGATTTAATTCTGCTCATCTGTAAATCTTGTTTTTTATTTTTTAATTTCTTTTTTTAATAATTTTCAAATCTGCACATCAGTAATCTGCACAGCTACTTTATACTTTTCTTTCCTAACATTACCGCTCCAACCATTGCTGCTAATAATAATATAGATGCCAATTCAAATGGCAATAAAAATTCGTTGAACAATGTCATTCCTAAATTTTCTATTAAACCGATATTCGAATTAAATGTATTGGTTGTTTGAATTGCCTCTGCCCCTCTTAATGCCCCAACCAAAACCACAAGCAATAATCCTGAAGCAACTACTGCCGACGATTTTAACCAAACACTTTTATGAGGTTCTGTTTCCTTGTTCAAGTTTAAAAGCATAATAACAAACAGAAACAAAACCATAATCGCACCTGCATAAACAATAATGTGAACCACTGCTAAAAATTGCGCGTTCAATAAAATATAATGACCAGCAATTGCAAAAAAGGTAAGTACTAAATACAATACACTGTGTATTGGATTTTTAGTAGATACCACTCTCAATGCGAAAAAAATTGCCAGGAAGGTGAGAAAAATAAATAGAGCTTTTGTAATCATAATATTTTTGTTAGTTATTGGTTACTTCCCTTCGACTACGCTCAGGGTGACGTTTATTTAATGACCACTAACTTTTGTTTTTTTGTTTTTATCAAATGTCTGATTGTGTGCATAGTGTTTATCTAATTTAAACTCTTTCACATCTGGCGTTTGGCGTTTTGTTAAATCAATCGGATTTTCTTTTGATTCTACTAAAATGCTTTTGCCATAAATAAATTCTTTACGTGTATAAAAGCTATCCACTTTTCTGTCTGTTAAAAAGATTGCTTCTTTCGGACAAGCTTCTTCGCAATCGCCACAGAAAATACAACGCAACATATTTATTTCGTAAATCGTAGCATATTTTTCTTCGCGATATAAATGCTCTTCTCCTGGTTTGCGTTCTGCAGAAACCATTGTGATTGCTTCTGCTGGACAAGCTACTGCACAAAGCCCACAAGCAGTACAACGTTCTGCACCTTTTTCGTCACGTTTTAAAACATGTTGTCCACGATAAATTCCGCTATACTCACGTGTTTGTTCAGGATATCTTATGGTTGCTGATTTCTTAAAAAGGTGAGTAAATGTAATCCACATACCGCTGAAAATAGCGGGGAAGTACATTCGTTCCATGAATGTCATCTCCTTTTTTGAAACAACTTGTGATCTGTTTGTTAATTGCATTTTATAATCAGTTGGCAGTTGGCAATTTTTAAAAGTTGGCAATGTTTTTAGTTAATACTTTACCTCTTCCTTAATTTTCAACTTTATATTTTTACTAAATTTAGTTAATTCCGTTTTTACAATATTAGCTATTGCTTTCCTGTGTATTTTTCTGGGTTTTCAATCATATGCCCAATCATTCTTCCTATTTCTTCAGAACGTTTTAAATAATCATCATACTGCTCTTTCTCAATATATTCACAAGCCAAAGCAAAATCCAACCACACCTGAGTCTCGCTATTTTCCATGTCTGCATCTGAACATTTGCTTACAAAATGAGCAGGGTAAAGTCTTTTTCTGTAGCCTTCGCCAACATTCGAACAAACAGAACGAGATGATCTTCTAATTTGACTCGTTAGACCAAATTTCTCTTCATTTGGAATTTTTTTGATTCTTTAAAAATTAGCACTGATAAATCAAATGCTTTTTTATAAACATTCAAATCTCTGAAACTTCCCATATATTAAAAGAACTATTTATTTTTATTTTTTTCCCTTTGCCAACTATTTTCTTTTGCCAACTGCCAACTATTTTCCAAAATAAGCCATAATCTCATGACGCATCATCCATGCGCCAGTTAATACCATATTCAATATCGATAATGGAATTAATATTTTCCATCCTAAATTCATTAATTGATCGTAGCGGAAACGTGGCAATGTCCAACGAACCCACATGAAGAAGAAAATGAATCCTACAATTTTCATGAACAAGAAAACAAATCCTAAAATGGCTAACCAGTTTGGATCCTGTACCCAGCGACCAATCAGAGGCATATTGTATCCACCAAAATAGAATGTAGAAATTACCGCAGAAGAAATAAACATGTTAATGTATTCTGCAAATAAGAACAATCCTAATTTCATAGAACTATATTCTGTGTGATATCCACCCACTAATTCTGTTTCACATTCTGGTAAATCAAACGGAGCTCTATTCGTTTCTGCGAAAGCGCAAATAATAAAAATCAAACAACCAAGAGGTTGATATAAAACATTCCAATGCCAAGTAGTTTGTTGTGCAGCAATTTCTCCTGTGCTTAATGTTCCGGTTACCATTACTAAAGCAATGATGGAAATTCCCATCGCAACTTCATAGCTAATCATTTGTGATGATGCACGAATTGCCCCCAACAAAGAATATTTATTATTAGATGCCCAACCACCAATCATAATTCCGTAAACACCTAATGAAAGAACACCAAACAAATAAAGAATTCCAATATTCACATCTGCAATTTGCATTGGATAATCAACACCACCAATGTTGATTGATTTTCCCCAAGGAATAATTACACCAGTCATACAAGCAGTAAGCATACACAATCCCGGACCAATAATAAAAAGCACTTTGTTGGAAACACTTGGAATCATTTCTTCCTTCATGAACATTTTCACTGCATCCGCTAATGGCTGAAGAATTCCGAAAGGACCAGCTCTATCAGGACCAATACGGTCTTGAAGGAATGCCGCAACTTTACGTTCCATGTATGTGCTATATGTTGCAACCAATAATGTGATTGAAAAAACAATCAACACTAAAATGGCTTTATATATTAAAAAATTCCACTCCATAAATTATTTTTTCCGTCAGATGAATCAGACGGCTATGACATTAATTATTTTTTACTTGCTATTTGTTTTTGTTGTTTACCAATATCCAATTTCAATTGCGCTAAATTTTCATAATGATTTTGAGAAATTACAGAATGGCGACTGATGTGAGATGGTTTTTCTATCACCCAATCTTTCGCATCTTTTTTCTCAAAACGACAATCGTTACAAATCCAATCGATTGCTTCGCCCCACTGATCTTTGCGAGAAGTCACACGTAACACTTCGTTTCCTTTCATCCAAATAGCAACTTTGCCTGAACACTTTGTACAATTACGATGAGCATCCATTGGTTTAGTAAACCAAACACGACTCTTGAAGCGCCATGTTCTATCGGTTAATGCGCCAACTGGACAAACATCAATTACGTTTCCAGAGAAATCGTTATCGATTGCTTTCTCGATGTATGTGCTGATTTCAGAAGCATCGCCACGGAACAACATTCCTTGGAAACGGTTATTTGTAATTTGATCGGCCACTTTAATGCAACGGAAACACATGATACAACGAGTCATGTGTAATTTGATGTAAGGACCAATATCTATTTGAGCAAAAGTTCTTCTTGAAAAATCGTAACGTGTTTTTGCTAATCCGTGTTCGTAGCCTAAATCTTGTAAATGACATTCACCTGCTTGATCGCAGATTGGACAATCTAATGGATGATTGATTAATAAAAATTCAACAACCCCTTTGCGAGCTTCTAACAATTCTGGAGAAGTGATATTTACTACTTCCATTCCATCCATCACATTTGTTCTGCAAGATGCAACAGGCTTTGGCATTGGACGAGGATCTTTTTCAGAACCTTTTGTTACTTTCACAATACAAGTACGACAATATCCACCACTCGTTTTTAATTTCGAATAATAACACATTGTAGGAGGTGCAATTTTTGCATCCACCTCAGGATTTTTATCTACAAGCATACGTGCTGCTTGCAAGATGGTTGTTCCATCAGGCACTTCTATTGTATGTCCGTCTATCGTTACTTTAGCCATTTTATGCTCCTGCTAATTGATGTACACTATAATAATGTTTAACGTCTTTAATTTTTTCTGGATGATTGATGTATTCTTCAAACTCCGCACGGAAGTGACGAATAGCACTTGCCACAGGCCACGCAGCTGCATCACCTAATGGACAAATTGTATTCCCTTCAATTTTTCTTTGAATATCCCAAAGCAAATCAATATCACTTGGCTTACCATGTCCTTCAACAATACGGTGAAGAATTTTTTCCATCCAACCTGTTCCTTCACGACAAGGAGAACATTGTCCGCAACTTTCATGATGATAGAAACGAGCAAATGTGTAAAGATTTTTTACGATGCTCGTTGTTTCATCATACACAATGAATCCACCTGAACCCAACATTGTTCCTGTTGCAAATCCACCTTCACTTAATGATTCGTACGACATCAAACGCGGTTCGCCTTTGTCGTTTTTCAAAATTAATTCTGCTGGTAAAATAGGAACAGAAGAACCTCCAGCAACAACTGCTTTTAGTTTTCGTCCGTTAATAATTCCACCGCAATATTCTTCCGAGTATATAAATTCTTCAACAGGTAATCCCAATTCAATTTCGTAAACACCAGGTTTATTAATGTGTCCAGATGCTGAAATTAATTTTGTTCCTGTGCTTCTTCCAATTCCGATTTTTGCATATTCGTCTCCACCCATCATGATGATTGGACAAACAGTTGCAATTGTTTCCACGTTATTTACAACAGTCGGACAGCCCCATACACCAGCGATTGCCGGGAATGGTGGTTTGATACGCGGGTTTCCACGTTTTCCTTCTAATGATTCTAACAATGCTGTTTCTTCACCACAGATGTATGCACCTCCACCCACTTGCACGTAGCAGTCGTGTGAGAAATCTGATCCTAAAATATTTTTTCCTAATAATCCAGCAGCGTATGCTTCATCTAAGGCTTTCTCTAAAATTCTTGCAACATAAAAATATTCTCCACGGATATAGATGTAAGATGTTTTTGCTCCTAATGCATAAGACGAAGTGATCATTCCTTCAATCAATAAATGAGGAATTACTTCCATCAAGTAACGATCTTTGAATGTTCCCGGTTCCGATTCATCAGCATTACAAACTAAGTAACGCTCAACACCTTCTGGTCGTGCAAGGAAACTCCATTTCATTCCTGTTGGGAAACCTGCACCACCACGCCCTCTTAATCCTGATTTTTTTACTTCTTCCAACACTTCAGGAGGAGTCATTGTTTTCAATGCTTTTTCTACTGATGCGTAACCGCCATGTTGACGATACACTTCAAGTGTTGCGATTCCCGGAACTTTGTCGTTATGAATTAATAATTTCTTCCCCATTACAAAGTATTTTTATAATCCATGTCTGTGTAACTTCTTCTTTTTCCAGCAGCACGATAATCTTCTAGTAATTTATCTACTTTTTCAAGAGTTAAATTTTCGTGATACGATGCCCCGCATTGCAATAATGGTGCTGTTCCGCAACTTCCTAAACATTCTACTGTTTTAATAGTGAACATTCCGTCTTTCGTTGTTTCTCCTTCTTTGATTCCTAATTTTTTCTCTAAGTGCTTAACAACATCTTCAGCTCCACGTGTCCAGCACGATGACGTACGACATACTTCCAACAAACATTTTCCAACCGGTTTTAAATTATACATCGAATAAAAAGATGCTACTTCATAAACTTCAATTGGTTTGATGTTTAAAACTGAAGCAACGTAATCCATTGTTTCCGGACTTAACCAGCCGCCAAATTCAGCCTGAGCAATGTGCAGAATCGGAAGCAATGCCGACTTGTGTTTGCCTTCAGGATAACGCTTGATCATCTTGTGAACCAAGGCAAGCGTTTCTTCGTTAAATTTTATTTCTACTTGTGCCACTAATTATAATTTATTTTTAATAATAGTCACTCTCTTCCTTAACACCTCATCCGTCCGCCCTTGCGGACACCTTCTCCAAAATGGAGAAGGGAAATCGCTCCGTTTGTTTATTTATCCTATGCGTCTAATTCTCCAGCAATCACATTCATACTACTCATTGTTAAAATTGCATCAGAAAGCATTCCGCCTCTGATCATTTCTGCGTAAGCTTGATAATAAATAAAACACGGTCTGCGCATATGCAAACGATAAGGTGTTCTTCCTCCATCACTAATTAAGTAGTAACCTAATTCTCCGTTACCACCTTCTACTGCATGATATACTTCTCCTTTCGGAATTTCTGTTTCACCCATCACAATTTTAAAGTGATAGATTAATGCTTCCATATTATTGTATACTTCTTCTTTCGGAGGAAGGAAAAATTCAGGAACATCAGCATGAAAAATTCCAGCAGGTTCTTTTTTTATTTTTGCAATTGCTTGATGAATAATTTTTACACTCTCCCACATTTCTTGTTGACGCACCATAAAACGATCGTAAGTGTCGCCTTGTGTTCCAACAGGAATAATAAAATCAAAATCTTCGTAAGAGCAATATGGATTCATTACACGAACATCATAATCAACTCCAGCCGCACGTAAATTCGGACCAGAGAAACTATAATTCAATGCACGCTCTGCAGTTATTGGTCCGCAGTTAATTGTGCGATCCATAAAAATTCTGTTTCTCATTAAAAGATTTTCGAATTCTTTTAATGCAGAAGGAAAGTCAATTAAAAATTTATCTAATAAGTCCCAAGCTTTCGGGGTAAAATCTCTTTCTAATCCACCTATGCGACCAATGTTAGTTGTTAAACGTGCTCCACATAATTCTTCATAGATATCATAAATACGTTCACGCATTTGGAAGATGTATAAGAAGCCGGTCATTGCACCTGTATCCACACCAATAACAGAATTACAAATAACGTGATCAGAAATTCTTGCTAATTCCATAATGATAACGCGCATATATTGTACACGTTTGGGAATTTCAATTCCCAATAATTTTTCTACTGTCATGTGCCAACCCATGTTGTTGATTGGCGATGAACAATAATTTAAACGATCGGTGATTGGAGTGATTTGATAGTATGGTCTGCGCTCAGCTAATTTTTCGAATGCACGGTGAATGTATCCGACAGTTGCTTCGGAATCCATAATTATTTCGCCATCCATTTTCAACACGTTCTGAAAAATACCGTGTGTCGCGGGATGCGTTGGCCCTAAGTTAAGAGTGGAGTATTCTGTCTCTATTAACTCTTGATTTGTATTTGTATTTTTTTCTTTGCTCATTAGCCTCTTTAAGTCAAAAGTTTTAAAGTCAAAAGTCAAAAAGACTTTATCTTATTTTTTTAAGTTAATAATTATTGTTCCAAGAACTTTTGAAATTTCTAATAATTCACTTTTATCGTTTTTCATTAAACTAATATCTAAATCATATCCCTCTTCAATTGTTTCCATCCAAAAATCTGTTTCATTTGCTGAACGTAAAGCAATTTCATAATACCTTATCAACTCCCTTTTTGAACTACTCGCTTTTCCTTCTCTAACATTTGCTCCCACCGATGTGCCGCTTCGCAATATTTGATCTCTTAAAGAATATTCAACGCCCTGAACTTTTAATTCAAGTACTAACTTAATTATTCTAACCGCAAACTTCTTTGTCCTAACACGAATGTCCTTATCGTATTCCATAAATCCCTTCAACCATCAAAAGCTTTTTTGACTTTTGACTTTCTCTCTTTTAACTTTATTTATCTTCCAAACATTTTATCATCTTTATCTTCACGTGTTCCATCTTCCAATGCATATTCTTTTCTCATTGGGAAATATCCCAAATCATCCATATTTAAAATGCGTTTTAAGTTTGGATGTCCTCTAAAAATTATTCCGTAAAAATCATACTCCTGTCGTTCCATCCAATTAGCAGCAGAAAACACAGGTGTTAATGAAGGAACATTTACATCGCTAGTGCTGAAAAATATTTTTATTCTGATTCTTAAATTTTTTGGAAGGTTGTGTAATTGATACATCACAGCAAATTCTTGTCCTGCATTATCAGGATAATGAATTGTTGCCATGGTTGTTAAATATTGAAAAGCTAGCTCTTCATCTTTGTAAAGAAAATCAGCTACATCACAAATGATATCACGCTTCACAACAAACTCAGGATAATCAACATTCATTTTAGATGAAATAAATCCATCTCCGAATTGAGCTTTTAATTTGTTTTCTACTAAGGTTAATAATGCTTGTGTTTCCATGGTCTCACCCCCAACCCCTCTCCTTGTTCAAGGAGAGGGGGGAAGAATTCGTTTTAGTTATATGATATATTTTCTATTCTCAATTTTTGCTTTTGACTTTTGACTTTTTTCCCTTTTGATTTATTTATTCCATTCCGTATTTATTCAACAACGCTTTATATTCAGGAGAATCTCTTCTTCTGATAGATTCTGACTCCACTAATTTTTGAATTTGTAAAATTCCGTCTAATACTTGTTCAGGGCGAGGAGGACAACCAGGAATGTAAACATCTACTGGAATAACTCTATCAATTCCTTGAAGAACGCTGTATGTATCAAAAATTCCACCGCTAGAAGCACATGCGCCCATTGATAAAACCCATTTAGGCTCTGCCATTTGTTCGTATACTTGTTTTAGTACCGGAGCCATTTTTTTAGAGATGGTTCCCATTACCATTAATAAATCTGCTTGACGAGGAGAGAAACTTAAACGTTCAGCTCCGAAACGACCTAAATCGTAAGTAGAAGCCATGGTTGCCATAAATTCGATTCCGCAACAAGAAGTAGCAAACGGCAAAGGCCACAATGAATTTGCACGTGCCATACCAACTACCTTATCAATACGTGTAGCAAAAAATCCTGGCCCTTCAATTCCCGGAGGAGCATCAGCATCTAATTCTATTTTTGATTTTTCTTTTGTACTCATTATGTTTTTCGCTTTCAATGAAGATCTTTTAATCCCCCCAACCCCCTTTTTAAGGGGGAATTTGTTCTAACAATAATTTTATTGCAATTTACACAGATTCGTAATATTCGTTTTAATTCGTTATCCGTAACCTATTCCCATTTTAGCGCACCCTTTTTCAGGATGTAATAAAATCCAACTAATAAAAAGCCTACAAACGTTAGCATTTCTACAAATCCTGCTAATCCTAATTCCTTAAAATTTACTGCCCATGGATACATAAAAATCACCTCCACATCAAACAGTACAAATAAAATTGCGATTAAAAAGTATTTGATTGAAAAAGGTAAACGCGCATTGCCTTGTACCTCAATACCACACTCAAATGTTTCTGATTTAATTTTTGATTTCTTTTTTGGTCCAAGCTGATGAGTAAGGAACAACATGAACATTACAAAACCAATAGCAACCAAAAACATTAAAGCAATAGGGAGAAAATCTACAGGAGCACTTTGTACAGATAAAAGCATATAAATAGGTTTTTCTTTTCGAATCAATTTTAGGTATTTTTTTTGAAATAACCCAAATTTTGCGAACAAATTTAGTGTTTTATAGATAGGAGAATATACTAATTTGATTATTTAGACAGAATACATTTTATTCCCGCTGAAACACAGAGGACTATAAATAAAAAATCCCACCTCATTTGCTGAGACGGGACTTCTATTCTTTTATTATCTTGATTAATACACAATAATTTTCTTCACTACATCGTGTTTATCATTTGTCAAGATAATGGTATAAACTCCTTTTCCATAATCAACAACGCTGAATGGTTTGTTATAATTACCAGAGAAGTTTTTCAATTCTTCCTTATAAATCAACTGACCTAAAGCATTCGTTAATTCTAACGTATAGTTCGCAGGAGTATATACATTAAATGTAATGTTAAAATTACCATCACTTGGATTAGGATAGATGTTTAAACCATACTGATTACTTGCATCACTAATTCCAACATTTATAATTACTTCTGGAGCAGATTCTGCGGATGCACAACCACTTGTTGTTACAATTACGGTATAGGTTCCATTTGATGTAAATGTATAGTTTTGGTTAGTAGCACCAGCAATCAATACTCCATTTAAATACCACTGATTTCCTGTTGCAGAACTTGATGTTAACGTTGTTCCTGATACAGAAATTGTTGGTGTTGGAGGAATTGGATTTACAACCATTGTAATTCCTGTACTAGTTGCGGTAAGCGGACTAGCACAAGTTGCATTAGATGTTAAGATACACGTTACGATATCTCCATTCGCTAATGTTGTGGTTGTATAAGTAGTTCCACCTGTTCCAACGTTAGTTCCATTTACTTGCCATTGATAAGTTGGAGTAGTTCCACCATTTGTTGAAGTTGCTGTAAATAAAACTGATGTTCCTGCACATATTGGTCCTGCAGGACTTGCAACAACACTCACTGACGGAGTAACAGTAGCATTTACTGTCATTGTGATAGCATTTGAAGTTGCTGTAGCTGTACTTGGACAAGCTGCATTCGATGTCATAATACAAGTTACAATGTTTCCATTTGCCAATGTTGTGCTTGTATAAGTTGTTCCGCCTGTTCCAACATTCAATCCATTCACTTGCCACTGGTATGTTGGAGTTGTTCCACCATTCGTTGGTGTTGCAGTAAATGTTACAGATGTTCCTGCGCATATTGCTCCTGTTGGACTAGCAACAATAGTTACCGAAGGAACTACAACTGGATTTACAGTCATTGTAATTGCATTGGATGTTACAGTAGCTGATGGGCTAGGACATGTTGCATTAGATGTTAAAATACACGTTACAATTTGTCCGTTTGTTAAAGTACTAGAAACGTATGTCGGACTATTTGTTCCAACGTTACTTCCGTTAACTTGCCATTGATAAACAGGTGTTGTTCCTCCGTTTGTAATACTAGCAGTAAATGTAACAGATGTTCCTGCACATATTGCTCCTGCAGGACTAGCAACTATACTAATAGTTGGAGTCACTGTTGGAGTCACTGTCATTGAAATGGAATTAGATGTTAACGTAACAGGACTTGGACAAACAGCATTAGAACCCAAAATACAAGTTATAATATCGCCATTGTTTAATAAAGCGGATGAATATAATGGACTATTGGTTCCAACGTTAGCGCCATTTATTTGCCATTGATATGTTGGTGCTGCACCACCATTGGTTATTGTAGCAGTAAAGTTAACTACTGTTCCTGAACAAATTGTTCCTGTTGGACTAGCTACAATACTTATTGTTGGTGTAACCGTTGGATTCACCGTCATCGTAATTGCGTTAGATGTTGCAGTTATTGGAGCAGCACATGGAGAACTTGAAGTTAATATACACGTTACAATATCGCCATTTGCTAAAGTTGTTGATGTATAAGTTGTTCCGCCTGTTCCAACGTTTAATCCATTTAATTGCCATTGATAAGTTGGAGTTGTTCCACCTCCACCAGCAGTTGCAGTGAATGTTACAGACGTACCAGAACAAATCGGTCCAGTAGGACTTGCAACAATACTATTTGTTGGAACAACGCTACCACTAACAACAACCGCTACTGTTGAAACTGGACTAGTACAGCCCAACACAGTAACTGTTAAGCTATAAGTACCAGCCATACCTGCTGTTGCAGATGGACGAGAAGGATCTTCAAGAGCAGAAGTATAAGCCAAGGGACCTGTCCATGCATATGTTGCACCAGCTACAGTATTGGATGTCAATAAAATTGTTGAACCAGTACAAACAGGAGAATTACTTCCAACTGTTGGTGCTGCAGGGATTGGATTCACAACAATAGTAACCGTTCCAGCTAAACTAGTACAACCACCATTTGTAACTGTTAATGAATATGTCCCGCCCATAACTGTTGTAACACTTGTTAATGCTGGAGGATTTCTCACTGCTGCTGCATAACTATTTGGGCCAGTCCAGCTATAAGTATACCCACCACCTAAGTTAGGAGTAGTTAAAGTAATTGTACCACCTGCACAAATTGCGGCAGGAGTTGTACTTCCGTTAATACTTGGAACCGGAGTTGCCGGCAATGCGTTCACAACAACTGTTGTTGTTGCAACTGCACTTGTACATCCACCAACTGTAACTGTTAAACTATATGTTCCTGCCATCGCAAGTGTTGCAGAAGGACGAGTTGGATCTTCTAAAGAAGAAGAAAAGGCTGCAGGTCCTGTCCATGAATAAGTTGCACCTGCTATTGTATTTGATGTCAAACTAATTGTTTGTCCAACACAATCAGGAGTACTACTTCCAACTGTCGGTGTTGCTGGTGTAGTGTTTACAGCAACTACTGTTGTAGCAACGGCACTTGTACATCCACCAACTGTTACTGTTAAACTATATGTTCCTGACATGGCTGTTGTTGCAGATGCAATGCTTGGATCTTCCAATGCTGAAGTATATGCAAGAGGTCCAGTCCAACTATATGTTGCACCTGCTACTGTGTTTGATGTTAATAATATAGTAGAGCCAACACAAACCGGGGAATTGCTTCCTGCTGTTGGTGTTGCTGCGGCTGTGTTGACAGCTACTGTTGTTGTCGCTATAGCACTTGTACATCCGCCTACAGTAATTGTTAAGCTATATGTTCCTGCCATACCAGCTGATGAAGATGCAATACTTGGATCTTCTAATGCTGAAGTATATGCAAGAGGTCCAGTCCAACTATATGTTGCACCTGCTACTGTATTTGATGTCAATAAAATTGTTGAGCCAACACAAACTGGTGTATTACTTCCTGCTGTTGGTGTTGCTGGAGATGTGTTTACAACTACTGTTGCAGTTGCCATTGCACTTGTACATCCGCCAACAGTTACTGTTAAACTATATGTTCCTGCCATTGCTGCTGTAGCAGCTGGACGAGTTGGATCTTCTAATGCAGAAGAATATGCGCTCGGTCCTGTCCATGAATATGTTGCACCAGCAACGGTATTCGATGTTAATAATATTGTTGAACCAGCACAAACAGGAGAATTACTTCCTGCTGTTGGTGTTCCAGGAACGGCATTCACAGCTACTACCGTAGTTGCAATTGCACTTGTACAACCTCCAACTGTTACTGTTAAACTATATGTTCCAGCCATTGCTGCTGTTGCGCCTGGACGAGTTGGATCTTCTACTGATGAACCAAAAGCACTCGGCCCTGTCCATGAATAAGTTGCGCCTGCAACAGTATTAGAAGTCAATAAAATTGTTGAGCCCATACAAACTGGGGAATTACTTCCTGCTGTTGGTGTTGTTGGAGCTGCATTGATAACAACAGTAGTAGTTGCTTGCGCACTAGCACAACCAGCAACTGTTAATGTTAAGCTATATGTTCCTGCCATTGCCAATGTAGCTAATGGAATAGATGGATCTTCTAAAGCAGAGGCAAATGCTGCTGGTCCAGTCCAAGCATAAGTTGCGCCTGCAACTGTATTGGAAGTTAAACTAATCGTATTCCCCTCACAAACAGGAGAATTACTTCCTGCTGTTGGTGTTGCTGGAATAGCGTTTACAACTACCGCAGTTGTTGCAACTGCACTTGTACACCCACCAACTGTTACAGTCAAACTATATGTTCCAGCCATTGCAACTGTTGCTGCTGGACGAGTTGGATCTTCTAATGCAGAGCTGAAAGCTGCTGGTCCTGTCCAAGCATACGTTGCCCCGGCAACAGTATTCGAAGTCAATAAAATTGTTGCCCCTGCACAAACAGGAGTGTTGCTACCCGCTGTTGGTGTTGCGGGAACTGCATTTACAACAACTGTTGTTGTTGCAACTGGGCTAGTACAACCAGCTACAGTTACGGTTAAACTATATGTTCCAGCCATTGCTAATGTTGCAGCTGGACGAGTTGGATCTTCCAATGCAGAGGTGAAAGCTGCTGGTCCGGTCCAAGAATATGTTGCACCTGCAATTGTATTTGAAGTCAACAAAATTGTACTTCCAACACAAACTGGTGTGTTACTTCCAACTGTTGGAGCAGCCGGAATAGCATTCACTGTCATTGTAATTGCGTTAGATGTTGCTGGACTTCCAGTAACACCTGGTAAATTAGAAACCATAACACAAGTAACAATGTTTCCGTTTGCCAATGTAGTTGATGTAAATGTTGATGCTGTTGCGCCACCTACAGGCGTTCCGTTTATATACCATTGATATGTTGGAGCAGACCCACCATTTGTTGGAGTTGCAGTAAATGTTGCAGAAGCTCCCACACACGTTGGATTTGTTCCGGTAGTTTGCGCTATCACTACACTTGCAACTGGCGCACTAACGCCTGTAATATTAATATTATCTAAATAAAGCATTTGTCCCCAACCAGATTTGTTTTGGAATTTCACCATCACATTTGCTTGTCCGGCATACGGAGTCATGCTTACTGTTTCTGTTCTCCACTGCGCTGCTGTAGGGACAAACACTGTTGTTGCATTATCAGGAGCAGTAGATAAAAGAGTTGACCCTTTCGCATAAACTCTTGACCACGTTGAACCACAATTTGTAGAAACAAACACAATTAATGAATCGAAATACGTTGCATTGTATCTACAATAGGCAACATCAAAAGTCATTGTTGCAGAAGAAACTCCAGTAAAATTATATTTTGGAGTAATCATTTCGTCAAGATATCCCGCTGTTGAAGTTGGTGGAGTTAAATTGTCCATTGCAGCACATTGTGTGCTTGTTCCGAATCCTCCACAGGCAGTTGATTGCGTCCAAGCAAAATCAGCATCTGGATTTATCAATTGCCAATTAGGAGGAATAAATGTTGCTTGAAATCCTTCTACCAAAGGCAATGCAATGGGTGAAGAAACTGTTATATAAGCTGTTTTTGTTTCAGTATCACTTCCGTTTGCATTTGTTGCAACCAATGTAACCGCATAAGTTCCTGCAGTATTGTAACAAATGTTTGTTGGATTTTGAATTGTTGATGTTCCCGGAGTTCCTCCGGTAAATGTCCAACTCCAAGATGTAGGAGATCCTGCAGAAATATCTGTAAAGTTGATACAATCGCCCACGCAAATATTTACTCTGCTTGCTGTAAAATCCGCAACTGGTGGAGATGTTCCTGGTGAAGCTAAATCTGATTGCCAAATGCTGCGACCAAAAGTGGCAGCTCTCAATTTCAAAGCAGTATAATGAATTTCTAATTCTCTTACCGATACATTTGGCAAACCAGTATTGTATGGAGTCCAAGAACCGGCAGTGTTATCGCGGTAATAAACCCCAACATCTGTTCCAACATATAATGGATCATTTACCGAACTTCCTTGGTAAACAATACAGTTTGCAGGTAAATTAGGTAATCCTGTAGTATAATTGCTCCATGTAACACCTGCATCTGCTGAGTACCAAACTTTATTTGCTGCTGAGTAACCTGAAAAAGTTACCCAAACTCTGTTAGCGTTTAGTGGGTCTATTGCAATGTAAGAAATAGCAGCAGATGCTGTAGGAAGCCCTGCAGTTCTATCTATAAAGGCCGCTCCCGTAGTGCATGCATAAAATTTATCGATTTTTGCAGCATAAATATAATTAATGTTTGAAGCCGCATTTGCTATTGCAATTACGTTTCCTGTTCCGCCTGAAATTGTTCCTACTTGTGTCCAACCACCGCCACCGGTAGTGCTTTTATAAACTTGTGCTTTTCCAACAAAAAGTGTTAGCGCATTACTTGGCGCCATACAATATGGTGTAACCCAATCTCCATCAGCATTAACTCCTGTTCCTCCACTTGCTACAATTTGTGTTGTATAATTTCCGCCTGTTGTTGTTTTTCTAATATCTCCATAATATAATTCCCCATATTGAATATTTGCGTTCGACCAATCAATAATAGATTCCATTCCATCGCCACCTAATGGTCGATTCCATGCTGTTCCTCCTACCCATCGAGCTGTTCCGTTATCTTGCCAACCTGTATTTAAAAGATTTGCATTGGTTGCTGATAATCCTATTCTGTATGCTTGAGAAATTTGTAATCCATTACTTAAGTCGCTCCAAGAAGTTCCACTAGTTGTTGTTCTAAACAAACCACCATCGCAACCTGCAAAATAAGTTGTTCCGCTACCTGGTAAATATTCAATCGCGTGAACATCTGCATGCACATAAGGCGCACCCGAACCAGTCCATTCAGCATTTAATGTCCACCCTGTTCCACCATTTGTAGAACGCCAAATATTAATTCCGCCCACCATTACTTGATCAGCATTTAAAGGAGAAACAGCAAGTGCTAAATCATACCAGCCTTGTCCACCAGCAGTAGCACCTGTGTTAGAATATCCTAATATATTGGGAGTTGTAGAACGTGCTGTAAATGTTGCTCCGTTATCTGTTGAACGATATAATCCTTGAAATCCAAAAGCCGTATTTGCCGCTAAAACATATACATAAGCGGAGTTTGCTGCAGTTACTGCAACTGATAAACGAGATACAGATGCTGCTGTTGGCAAACCTGTAGATGTTGTTGCGAAGGTTGTTCCAGCATTTGTTGATCTATAGAATAATGTTGTTGAAGTTGCATAAACAATGGTTGTGTCACCGGGACGATATTCAATGTCTTTCATGTTAGCTGCTGCTGATGCAATTTGCACCCAACTAACACCGCCATTACGAGTACGATAAACACCATTGCTTGTTGCTGCAAAAAGTGTATTTGGATTTTGTGGATTAATTAATAATCGACTGATTGTTCTTCCTTGTGTAATTAACCAACTTAAGCCTGTTGGGTTCCAAGTGGTTCCACCATTTGTTGTTTTTAATACTCCGATTGAATAAGTGTCTTGTGCTTCTCCGTCACCTGTAGCAAGGTATTGAATCAATGGACTGGTTGGATGAATTGCCAAATCGGTTGTTCCGATTACTGCTAACTGATCTGTTCCAGTTGTCCAAGTTGTTCCGCTATTAGTTGTTTTCCAAAGTCCGCCACCTGGAGAACCAACATAAATTGTTGTCGAAACTAATGGGTCGAATCTAACGAAATTACAACGACCTGCACCGCCACCACCAGAAGGAATTGCAGTTGTAGGACCAATGATTGTCCAGTTTGCCGCCAATGTTGTTGGAGTTGTTGGTCCGCCTGCTCTTGTTCCGCCTGCTGCTCCAGCATAAAAGTCATTTAAATAATCGTTCCACGCATTTACCATAACCGAACGGTCTCCAGAAGGATATAATCTCGATTCCATTTGATTTTCCCAACGCTTATATGCTTTCCAGCCTCCTTCCATTTTTCCTTTTTGAAGCGCTTCAGGAACAGTAGTTGGAACAGCAACACCTTTAGCAGGAATCAAAGGTGCTTTTGCCGAAGGCAATTTTGCTCTTTCTGCTTCCTTGAGTTTTTCAGTCTCTCTAAACTTTGGCTCGGAGTCTTTATAATAATCGTTAAATGCTTTTTGAACGTCATAAAAATTGATAGTCGGATCTTGCATTTTATCCACCCATGTTTGGGAAAAAGCTGTGTTTACAATCGATGTAAGTGCAAAGAATGAAGAAAAAAGTAAAAATTTTTTCATTTTTATCTAATTTAAAGAGCTATTTAATTTAACGAATCTATTCTTTAATTTTCAGGAAAAAAAACTTTTAGACTGGATTTAGATAAATGTCCTTTTTTAGTCGGTTAATGGTTTTTTGCTCTGTATTAACAAGATTGATTTTTCTTGCAATAGGTTGCACTAAAAACCCTTAAAATCGAATAAGAGAATCGACTTACATCATTCCATTTTTCGCAAAATTATGTTGTTAAAAAACTCTGATTTAACAATGACATGTTCATTACTTTATGTCGTGTTTAAAAAATAGCCGTTTTTGTTTTATAGTTTTATGCCGAAACTAAACCGCTATTCTAGAGTATAACCTTATAGGTAATATTGAAAATGTTTAGTTTGTGAAATATCAACCTGTAAAATCGTTCTGTTTATGGTGAAAGAGAAAAAAATTTTCGTTCTTGATACGTCTGTAATTATTTATGACCACATGGCCGCTAAGAGTTTTAAGGAACATGATGTGGTAATTCCGATAACTGTTTTAGAGGAATTAGATAATTTCAAAAAAGGTAATGACACCAAAAATTTTGCAGCACGAGAGTTTACTCGATACATCGATAAAATATCCAATGGTATTATTCTGCAAGATTGGATAAACATCAATGGCAAAGGCCACGGGATGATAAAAATAGAAATGCATCAAGATTCTAAAATCGATGCAGAAAGAGTTTTCGGAGAAAAAAAAGCTGATCACCGTATTTTAAATACTGCACTTTATGTTTCGGAAAAACATCCGAACAGAAAAGTAGTGATGGTTACGAAAGATATTAATCTTCGCATCAAAGCAAAGTCACTCGGACTAAATGCGGAAGATTATGAAACCGGAAAAATTAAAGATGTTAACGAACAACTTTATACTGGAAGAAGTGAAATACAAAAAGTTTCTACCGAAGTAATAAATGAAATTTACGAAAAAGGATTTTGTGAGCCATCCATTTTATTAAAAAAACAAAAACCAACTTCCAATCATTTTTATGTTTTAAAAAACGGAACAAAATCTGTACTTGCATCATATAGTCCGAGTAAAGATACATTAGAAAGAGTAAAAAAAGTTTCTGCATTTGGAGTAAATCCACGCAATGCCGAACAAGCTTTTGCTTTGGATGCAATCATGAATCCGGATATAAAATTAGTTTCTATTCAAGGTGTTGCAGGAACGGGAAAAACACTGCTGTCGTTGGCTGGAGCGCTAGAACAGCGAAGAACGTTTCATCAAATTTATTTAGCGCGACCGATTGTTCCATTGAGCAATAAAGACATCGGATATTTACCTGGAGATATTAAATCGAAGTTGAATCCATACATGGAACCGTTGTGGGATAATTTAAAGTTTATCAAAAATCAATTCAACGAAAAAGATAAAGAGTACAAACAAATTACTGAAATGGTAGAACATGAAAAGTTAGTTGTTTGTCCGCTTGCATACATTCGTGGAAGAAGTTTATCAGATGTGTTTTTTATTGTTGATGAAGCACAAAATTTAACTCCACACGAAGTAAAAACAATTATTTCGCGTGCGGGAGAAAACACAAAAATGATTTTCACTGGTGATATTCATCAAATTGATACACCATATTTAGACTCACAAAGTAATGGCTTGTCGTACTTAATTGATAAATTAAAAGACCAAGGACTGTATGCTCACATCACTTTAGAAAAAGGTGAAAGATCTGAGTTGGCGAATTTGGCTAATGAGTTCTTGTAAGGTTCACCACAGATTACACAGATTTGCACGGATAATAATTTAAAACAAAAACGCCTCGAGAATTTATCTAGAGGCGTTTTTGTTTTATAATCGTTTTCAATTACTCTACAATCACAATCTTTTTTGTTTCAGTTGTATTCGTATTTGAAATAGTAAAGAAATAATTTCCTGCTGAAAGACTTGATTTATCAAAGCTTAGTGAGTGTTTTCCTTTTGGTTGATTTTCATCAACAATTATTTTTACACTTTTTCCTGTTACATCAAACAATTCAATTTTCACATTTCCTTGTTCAGCAATTTCATATTTTATTTCTGCTGTTTTAGTAATTGGGTTTGGAGAAACAGAAAACTGAAATGCATCCGTTACGGATTCATTTATTGATGTTGCGCTACCAAAATAATAGTACGTTGTATTATTACCAGAACCGGAATTGGGAACACCCAATGTATCAGTCAAGGCATTATAAAAAATATCTGCTGGACTACTTAATCCCATTCCTGTACCTACTGCTGTTGTGGCCGCTGTAAAAGTATTGTCATAGCGAGTAATTCGTGTTGGACTCCAAGAAGAAAGATAATAATATGTCCCTGCGCCATCTTTTGTAATTCCATCTATGCTGCTTAGGCCACTTGAAGCCACCAAAGTAGTAACAGTAGAATCGTTCAAGGCAACCGCTTTAATTGCACCGGTCCACTGAACAAAAACACAACGGTTATTCGGTTGATCATAAATAATTCCATTCGGGCTCGAAAGACCTGTAGAAACAAATGTAGTGAACAGCCTAGTGTTGGTGTTGAAGCGGAAAATTCTATTTGCACTGTAGTCAGTAACATAAAGATTTCCTGCTAAATCGTGTGTGATTCCGTTCAAAAAACTTGCACCAGTAATTACTTTACTAAATACCAGTGCTGCTGTATTAATATTATAAGCTCTCAAACTTCCTCCTGCACAAGCATAAAGTGTATCACCAACAATTTCTAATCCGTGAGGGCCTCCTCCCGAAAAACCAGTTGATACAAAAACAGCTATCGCTCCTGTTGCACTATTGCGAGTTAATATATTATTTCCACCATTGTTGGCAATAAACCAGCGATTGTTGGCGTAGTCGAACTCTATGCTTTCTGGACTGTTATACGCTTGTGAAAACATTGTAGTTGTAAACAATAGCGCACATAAAGAGGCGATTAATTTTTTCATTGTGTTTTTTAGCTTTTAGTGATTTTTTCTAATTCCATTCCGCAAACCGTGCATGTGCCCGGTTTATCTAATATTTCCTCCGTGCATTTCATTGGACACTGGTATTGTTCTTTTGCTGTTTCAATAGGTCCTTCTTGCTTCTTTTCTGCGCTACCACACGAAACAAAAGTTGTTGACACCAAAGCAATTACGGTAAAAAGTAAAAAGGCTTGCTTTTTCATTTGATAAAAAATTATTAATTATTCACTAAATTACATATTTTTATGAGCGAATGAAATAAAATTGAAACTAATAATTATATTTGTCGTTAACATACACGCAAAACACATTTGTCTATAATGAAAAAACTAATTTTTTTACTTTTATTCTGTTTGGGATTAAGCTCATTTGGGTTTTCTCAGGCGGCAGGAAAAGGTGGTGCAGAAAAGGGGTCTGAATCAAAAGTAAAACCTCGCGGACAGATGCGTCACTTTGAAAAAAGAAAGCGCGATCCAAAGATGAAGCACAACGGCACAACATATAAAAAGAAAAAATCAGAACACAAAGTTGATGGAGATGGCTTTAGCAACTCTCCTAGCAAGGGCAGAAGAAGATTATTTAAAAGGAAGAAATAAATTTTCATATAAAAATCCCTACTCAAACGAGTAGGGATTTTTATATTTAGAATACTAACTTTAATTACCGAATTGCGAACTCCGCATTAATAGAATAATTGAGTTTTATTGTTTTATCACCGATTGTGCTTCCCGCTCCAAAACTTTCACCTAAGTCAGAATAGCCAGACCCACCATACGATTGCGATATTATGTTAGAAATTTTTCCACGGTAATTACTTTCTCTTCCGTTATCATATGTTCCATCGTTCACAGAAACAAATCCTGTTTTTCTTCTACACAAATTGCTTTGCCAACTTTTTCTCCAATCGCTCTTATATTGTAAACTTCTTTTTGTCTTTATTAATGTATTCTCGAAGTATAACCGACATGTAAATTTCAGCTCGAACAATTTCCAATTAGGCCGATCCTATTACTTTAATACTGCGTTCTTCTTGTGTTTCTTGTGCTTTTGTTGTAAAAGTAAATGCCCAAATTACGGAAAGGATAAAGATTGTTTTTTCATGTTTTATGCTTTTTAATTGTGTGAACTGCTCCAAAGATCAACGTTGATCTGTGATTCTAAATTGTTTTCAATTGCATCAGGAAGTGCTGGAAAAAAATTAATTTGTGTTAAACGTTCTACCGAATCGATGCTTACAGCAAAATCAAAAATGCTTTGTTTACTTCCTTCGTTAGGCATTATAAAAGCAATTCCTTTTTTTTCTTTCCCATATACATCCAATATAATTTTATAATAATATTTTGGAATAGCTACTTTGTTTTTTTCTCCAATAGTTGGCAAACCCTTTTCTAAAACACCTGCCGTTACAATAAATAGCTCCTCTTCTTTTTTTGCCCAAGTACGCACCGCCGATTCTAACGTTTTCCAAATGCCTCGGTTGAACTTTGGTGTTTGCGGACTCATATTACTCATATAAAAAGATTCGCTCATGGCAATTTCACTCCAGGCCATGTCTCCTGCCGGACAAAGATGTCCACGATCATAACCCGATTTTTTATAATCCTCTGGAATAGCTGAGCCCGTTTTAATTGCTTTGTCTTCACGAAAATCATCTGTTCTTTCTTCCTCGTTATTATTGCACATTCCTGCTGTCAATCTGTAGGCAACCCATTTTGCTTGTTCATAGTTTTCGTCATAACAAAGAGTATAGCCAAGATGCTTCACCACTTGTTCTTTTTTTTTAAATTTTGGGTAGAACGTTTTTGCGAAATTTCTAATACTGTCAGAACTTATTAGTTTATCAAGAATTTCTGGTGATCTCTTTTTTACAGAGTTAAAATTCCCGACATAAAAAACAACAAAAAGTGGGAGGAATATCCTTATAAATAGCATAACTTTACCTATATAATTTCTGTTTAAAGATAGTTTAAAAAATGAAAACACTCTACCTTATTCGTCATGCAAAGTCTGATTGGTCAATCGGCTACGTTTCGGATATTGATCGCCCATTAAACGAAAGAGGATATAGTGATGCTCATACAATGAGCTTGATAGTTAAGGAGAAAAAAATTGTTCCTGATTTGATAATAAGCAGTCCCGCGGTTAGAGCAATTTCAACAGCATTACTATTTTGCAGAATTTTAAATTACGACCCTAAATCAATTTTGATAAATAAAAATTTATACGACACATCTGCAAAAGAGTATATTCACGCTATTTCTAAAATAGACAACAAACATAAAGTTGTTTTTTTATTTGGTCACAATCCCACAATTACAAATACGGCAAATGCATTAACCAATGCAATGACTGAAGAAATGCCGACTTGTGCCATTGCAGGAATACAGTCTGATGTAAGTGATTGGGATGTTTTTAGCAAAAAAAACAATGGGTTAGTTTACTTCGATATTCCTAAAAATCACTAATAGTGGTCGGTTAATAAATTGTTAAGGTTTGGTTACACTGTATATTGCGTCTATAGTTTTCAGACATTTAAATACTAAAACATAAAAACATGAACAAAAAAGAACTTCGCAAAGAGCTTGAACTTACTTTGGTAAAAACAATTGAAGAAGTGTTAAGTAAAAAAAACGCTGAGGCCTCCAAAAAAGGTCGTAAAACAACTTATGAAGCTAGCAAAACAATTGCAAAAAAGTTTTATAAGTCTTTGAAAGAAAAACCTAAAGCAAAACAAAAGCCTGCAGCAGAAAACAAATCTAAGAACAAGCCTAAAACAAAGGCTCTTGCTGCACAATCAACAAAGAAAGCAAAAAGCAAAAAATAAATCCGTAAATTAGAGCTGTTATTTTTTGTGAGGTATGACTAAGAAAGGTATAGTTTTAATCAATCGTGAATTAAGTTGGCTGGCTTTTAATGAACGTGTTTTGCAAGAAGCAGAAGACAAGACTGTTCCTCTTATTGAACGCTTAAAATTTCTAGGAATATATTCCAACAATCGAGATGAATTTTTTCGTGTTCGTGTTGCTACGCTTAAGCGTGTTGTAAAACATCAAAAGAAAGCAGAAGAATTAATGGGCGAAAATCCTGTTCGTCTATTAGATAAAATTCAAAAAGCCGTAATTACTCAGCAAGAAAAATTTGAGCGCACTTATCAGCTTATTATACGAGAATTAAAAAAACAGAACATCTCTATTTTAAATGAAAACCAACTTACACCTGTTCAAGGCGCTTTCGTAAAAAATTATTTTCATGAAAAAGTAAAGTCTTCGCTTTTCCCAATCATGCTTGACAATACAGCTGCGTTTCCTTATTTAAAAGACCGTTTAGGATATTTAATTGTTAAGCTCGGCAGAAAAGATAAAAGCAAAAAAAATAAATTTGCCATTATCGAAGTTCCTACTGATAACATCTCTCGATTTTTGGTTTTGCCAAAAGACAAGGATAAAAATTTTATTATTTTACTAGACGATGTTATTCGTTTTTGTTTAGATGACATTTTTCAAAATTTTGAATACGATTATGTGAAAGCTTATAATATTAAGCTGACACGCGATGCTGAAATTGATATCGACAACGACCTTTCAAAAAGTTTTGTTGAAAAAATTTCAAAAGGCTTAAAGGCTCGCAAAAAGGGGCAACCTGTTCGATTGGTTTATGATAGCGCTATTGCTCCTGACATGTTAGACTTTGTTATGAAAAAAGTAAAGTTGGGAAAAGAAGACAATCCTATTCCAGGAGGACGCTATCATAATTTCAAAGATTTTATTTCGTTCCCAAATGTTGGTCACCCCGATTTGAGTTATAAAAAAATCAACCCATTAAAACATCCCGATTTAAAAGATCAATCGTCAATTATCAAAGTAATTAAAAAGAAAGATGTTCTTCTTACTTATCCATATCAATCGTTTGATCATATTATTGATTTTTTACGCGAGGCTTCTATCGATCCGAAAGTTCAAAGCATAAAAATAACATTGTATCGAGTTGCAAAAAATTCTAGTATTGTTCAGGCTTTAATAAATGCTTTAAAGAACGGGAAACAAGTGACTGCCGTAATTGAATTGCAAGCAAGGTTTGATGAAGAGGCAAATATCTATTGGTCGGATAAACTCAAAGAAGAAGGCGCAAATGTAATTTATGGTGTACCAGGATTAAAAATCCATTCCAAAATGTTTTTGATTTCTAGAAAGGAATCTGGAATAATCAATCATTATGCTCATATCGGAACAGGCAATTTTAATGGCGATACAGCAAGAGTTTATACCGATCATACATTGCTTACATCCGACAATCAAATTACCGAAGAAGTAGAAAAGGTCTTCAATTTTTATTCTGATAACTTTAAAGGTGGCACCTATAAGCATTTATTGGTTTCTCCATTTTATATGCGTAAGCGTCTTTATCAACTTATTAACAAAGAAATTCAACATGCAAAAGCTAACAAGCCTGCTTCTATTTTTTTAAAACTAAATAATTTAGTCGACCCAGACATGATTCATAAATTGTATGAAGCAAGTTCAGAAGGGGTAGAAATAAAATTAATTGTAAGAGGAATTTGTTCATTGGTGGCAGGCTTAAAAGGCTTGAGTGAAAACATTGAAGCAATTAGTATTGTAGATAAATACTTAGAACACAGCAGAGTGTTCATATTTCATAACAAAGGGAAAGAGAAATACTTTATATCTTCGGCCGACTGGATGACAAGAAACTTAGACCATCGTTCAGAAGTAGCTGTTCCAATTTATGATGAAATAGTTCAAAAACAATTAAAATCACTTATGGACGCGCTTTGGTCTGATAATAAAAAAGCTCGAATGTTAGGAAGTACACAAAACAATGAATATCGTATTACAAGTGATAAAGTGAAAGTTCGTTCACAAGAAAAAATAGTTCATATGCTAAGATCAACCAGAAGATAATTTTGAAATTTGCAGCTATTGATATAGGCTCTAATGCCGTTCGATTATTGTTTTGTAATGTTTACGAAGACAATGGCAAAACGTATTTTAAAAAGGCAGAATTAATTCGTGTGCCCATTCGTTTGGGCGAAGATTCTTTTCTTCATAAAAAAATTTCCACAAAAAAAGCCGACAAATTAGTTACTGCCATGAAAGCGTTTAAACATTTGATCGATGTTTACGATGCTGTTGATTATCGTGCATGTGCAACTTCGGCTATGCGAGATGCAGAAAACGGATATGATGTTGTTGCTCGTGTTAGAAAAGAAGCAGGAATAAAAATTGAAATCATAGACGGAAAAACAGAGGCAGATATTATTTTTTCCAATCACATAGAAGAACATTTAGACAAAGCGAATAACTATTTGTATGTTGACATTGGTGGCGGAAGCACAGAAATAACTTTATTCTCTAAAAACAAAGTAGTGGTTTCTCAATCTTTTAATGTTGGGACTATACGAATGCTGCACGAACAGATCGACAAAGAATATTGGAGTTATTTTAAAAACTGGGTGAAAGAACAAACAAGTGGCTACAAGCCTCTTATTGCAATTGGTTCGGGTGGAAACATTAACAAACTTTTTAAAATGATAGGTAGAAAACCAACCAAACCTATCTCTACTTTAAAAATAAAAAATCTCTACGAAGTGCTCGAATCGTATACATACGAAGAGCGCATGCAAGTATTTGGCTTAAACCCTGATCGCGCCGATGTAATTATTCCAGCCTCAAAAATCTTGTTGAGCGTATTAAAGAAAGCGGAAATAGAAAAGATCATCGCCCCTCAAATTGGGCTTTCCGATGGAATGGTGCATTTATTATACGAAAAATATTTGGAGAAAAAAGCGGAGAAGGTATAATCAACTTTTGTTGAACACATAGAAAAAAACTCATTCTTGTAGATACTTTTTCCACTCCTCCGATTCAGCAAACTTCTTTATTATTTGATTTCGATGTTGCAAAAAGCGTTTCATGTAATTTGTAAGGACTAAAAAATTAAAGTGCTATTAGATTTTATCAATTGTTAATCGAATTGTTTGCATTTTTAATTCGTTTTTAATCTGCTAAATTTGAATCTTATAAAACAAAAACGGTATCAAAACCAGAATTTGGCTGAGATACCGTTTTTGTTTTAATTCCTATTGGAGTAGCAACAGGTTTCAAAATATTTTAAAAAATTGGAGACACCGGCAACAAAAATCGCGTATGTAGTGGTGGTAGAGCTAAAAACAGGATTAATATTTTTGAATTTCTTTTTGTTTGACGTTGGACCAAACTAAAAAAACTCTTCCCGATGCCCCAATTTTATTTTGCTTTTCTATCTTGATAAATTAATTTTTCCTTTTTTCTCATAGGTCTTTCCATCCTTTCCGATGGCAGAAACGATGTAATAATAAATTCCTTCTTGTGCTTTTTTACCATTTGGTGTTTTGCCATCCCACTTTCCATCTGTCCCAGAATAATCATAAACTACGTTTGCATTTTTGTCCACAATCATAATGGTATATCTTTCTACGTTTACACGATTAAAAACAAATAAATCATCTTTCCCATCTCCATTTGGAGAAAATTCTGACGGAGTAGTAATAGATGAATTTGCTAAGGCTTCTACTTTAATACTATCAACCGCTGTTTTTCCATCTGAGCTTATTGAAGTAAGGGTAATGGTATAAATTCCTGGCTCATCAAAATATTTTACTGGTTCAGCACCTGTCATTGGTTTTGTTCCATCATTAAATGTCCATTTGTTTATTTTTCCGCTTCCTAAATTTGAAAGACTAATAATCAAAGGAACGGCTCCACCAACACAACTAGAAGAAATAGAAGCAATACGATTATCTGATATTAATGCTTCAATCGCTTTTTTGTCTTTTTTAATTACAGGTATTTTAATTGGTACTATTTCATTCTTAACAACTGCCGGAGTTTCTTTTACTACAGCTTTTTCAGGTGTTAAAAATAATTTTATTTCATCCGCACTCGGTTTCACTACTTCAGATACAACTTTTAGCTGAACTACTTTTTTAGGTTCTGCTGTTTTTGTTTCTGTTTTTGTTCCATTCATCACAAATACTGTAGCAATAATAGCAGCAGCAGAAGACACGATTGAAATAACGGCGCTTGAACCAAGTTTGTTTAAAAGCATTTTGCCTAACAACCCTAAGCTAAAACCTTTCAATGCGGTTTGAACGTTTTTCCAAACAGTTGGGTTAACGTCCGCCTCAAAGTTTTCAAAGGACTCTTTAAACAAATCTTCTAAATTATCTTTCTTCATTTTTTGTATTATCTATCTATTGGTATAATTTTCTGTAAATGTGCTTTTGCCCTTGAGTATTGTGATTTAGAAGTGCCTTCTGAAATATTAAGCATTTCTCCTATCTCTTTATGTGAATAACCCTCAATAGCATAAAGGTTAAAAACCGTTTTAAATCCAACAGGTAGTGATTGTATAATCTTTAAAAGATCCTTGGTCGCAAAACTGTCGTTTGTATGTATATTAGATGGAAGCATAAATTCTACACTATCCAGCTCAATGTTTTGTTTTAATTTTTTGTTTTTACGAATATTGGTAAGTGCTGTGTTTACCATAATCTTTCTAACCCAACCTTCTAAAGAACCTGTCCCTTTAAAGGACTCAATATTTTCAAAAATGCTAATAAATGCATTTTGTACTACATCTTCTGCTTCTTCTGTACTATCGCAATATCTTAGGCAAACACCCATCATCTTGCGAGAGAATTTTTCGTACAAGTTCTTCTGAGCAATTGCATTCTTATCGATGCACCCTTTTACTATTTGCTCATCAGTCATAATCGATTTCTAGTGTATAGACGCAAAGTTGCATTATTTGGTTGCATGGATAATGTTTTTTTTAGTTTTTATCAACAAATCTTTATTTATCCATAAATCAATAGCACTTTTGGGGTATGGCAAAGAAATTTCAAAGCAAAACGCAGGGAAAGAAAAAGAGCTTTTTTTTCGAAGAAATACTAAAAGTATTGTCTGCCAACCGAAATAAATCGCTCAATTACAAGCAGATAGCTGCCGAATTAAAGATTACCGATTTTGCTCAAAGGCAATTAATCAACGTTATTTTAGAGGAATTAAAGAACAGTGGATCTGTAATAGAGCACGAAAGAGGGAAATTTAAAATAAAAAGCGTTGAAATGTATATAACAGGCAAGGTGGATATGACTTCCACTGGTAGCGCTTATATTATATCTGAAGAAACCGAAAAAGATGTAGTAGTTGCCCCTAAAAAAACGCTCAATGCAATGCATGGCGACATTGTTAAAGTGCGTGTATTTCCTCAAGGAAAAGGAAAGCAAGAAGGTGAAATTGTGGAGGTAATTGAGCGCAATAAGACCGAATTTGTAGGAACGATACAGGTTTCACCAAAATTTGCCTTTTTAGTTCCTAGTAATATTAAAATGCATGTAGACATCTATATTCCTATAGAAAAACTAAATGGGGCAAAAGATGGACAAAAAGCCATTGCTAGAATTGTAGAATGGCCTAAAAACGGGGTAAATCCAATCGGAGAAATCAAAACGGTTTTGGGTGATGTAGGCGAAAATAACACCGAAATGCATGCAATTTTAGCAGAATATGGTTTGCCTTATGAATTTCCGAAAGATGTAGAACGAGCAGCCGACCTTATTCCTATAAAGATTACAGAAGAAGAGATTTCGAAAAGAAGAGATTTTAGAAAAATAACCACTTTTACTATCGATCCTGTTGATGCAAAAGATTTTGATGATGCTCTTTCTATCCAAAAATTAATAAACGGAAACTGGGAAATTGGCGTCCACATTGCTGATGTGAGCCATTATGTAAAACCCGATTCGATGATTGACAAAGAGGCAATTTCTCGTGCTACCTCTGTTTACCTTGTAGACAGGGTTGTTCCAATGCTTCCAGAAGTTTTATCAAACAATGTTTGCTCTCTTCGTCCAAATGAAGAAAAATTGTGCTTCTCTTCTGTGTTTGAAATGACGGACGATGCAGAGGTAGTTGCTGAATGGTTTGGAAGAACAATTATTAATTCCGACAGAAGATTTACTTATGAAGAAGCACAATTAGTAATAGAAACAGAAGAAGGTGATTTTAAAGAAGAAATTTTAACGATGGATCGTCTTGCAAAAACGTTGCGCTCTAATCGTTTTAAAAAAGGAAGTATTGCTTTTGAAAAAATGGAAGTGAAATTTCATTTGGATGAAGTTGGAAATCCTACGGGAGTATTTTTTAAAGTGGCAAAAGATTCCAATCAATTGATTGAAGATTTTATGCTTTTAGCAAATAGAAAAGTAGCGGAATTTGTTGGGAAAAAGAAGCAAGACATAAGACACAAGACACAAGACCAAAAGGAAAGTAGCAAAGAAAGTCAACGACCATTTGTATATCGTATTCACGACAAACCGAATCCAGATAAGTTGGCAAACTTTTCAGAATTTGTGGCGAAGTTTGGTTATAAATTAAATGTAAAAAACATTAACACTGTTGCGGATTCATTGAATAATTTATTGAAAGAAGTCAATCAGAAAAAAGAATCGGGGATGATTGAAATGTTGGCTATTCGTACGATGGCGAAGGCGGTTTACACCACAAAAAACATTGGTCACTACGGATTAGGATTTGATTATTACACACATTTTACTTCCCCAATCAGAAGATATCCTGATGTAATGGTGCATCGGTTATTACAACATTATTTAGATGGAGGAAAAAATCCTGACATCGATAAATTAGAAGAACAATGCAAGCACTCCTCCGACATGGAGAAACTAGCAGCTGATGCGGAGCGCTCTTCTATCAAATACAAACAAGTACAATATTTAACGGATAAAATCGGACAAGAGTTTGATGGTGTGATTTCGGGTGTTACGGAGTGGGGAATATTTGTAGAAATTATAGAAAATCATTGCGAAGGAATGGTGCGTTTGCGCGAACTGCGTGATGATAATTATTATTTTGATGAAGACAATTATTGTTTGCGAGGTAGAAAATTAGGAAAAGTATTAACGCTTGGAGATACTGTGAGAATTGAGATTAAGCGTGCCGACTTAGTTAAAAAACAATTGGATTTTGCATTAGTAGAGGTATTGGACGATTTAAAAAAGAATCAAGAATCAAGAAACAAGAATCAAGACAATGGACAAAATAGTTCAAGATCAAAACGCGAGCAACACAAAGCAAAAAGCAAAAATTTTAAAGAGGAAATGAAGTCGGCTACGGAACGAAACAAACAAAATAATACTGTTTCCGATACTAGCGATAAGCCCACTGAACCTAAACCACGCAAGCCTTCT
The DNA here is from genome assembly GCA_945879015.1 of Chitinophaga pinensis. Taxonomy (GTDB): domain Bacteria; phylum Bacteroidota; class Bacteroidia; order 2-12-FULL-35-15; family 2-12-FULL-35-15; genus 2-12-FULL-35-15. The sequence continues at coordinate 70,861 of CAMCUO010000009.1, forward strand.
ACAGGGAATTCGTTTTTAGATGAGTGGGGGTTTGAGGTTTAAAATTCACCACAGATTGCAAAGATTTACACGGATTATATTAAAAACAAAAATGCCACCTCATCGGTGGCGTTTTTTATCTGTGTAAATCTTTGTAATCCGTGGTAAAAACCACTAGATCATATTCAATCTCTTTGCTAAATCATCTTTATAAGAACCACCGATAGGAATTAATTTTTTGTCTTCTTCCAAAATTAAATTCGGTTGTTCAATCGCAACAATTTTATCGATACGAACGATGAAAGAACGGTGAACACGGATAAAATCGCTGCTTGATAATTTTTTCTCAATGTCTTTCATTGTGCTATGAATGGTATAACGAGCAGCATTTGTATTAATTACAACATAATCCTTTAATGCTTCTACAAAATAAATATCACTGGTTTTTACTTTTACCAAACGGGAATTTGATTTTACAAAAATGATGTCTTTTGATTCTTTATTTTCTACAATCGAATACAAGAAATCTCTTTCCTTTTTTACATCTGTTTCTTTCTCGTGCTTGTAAACCGCCATTTCAATAGAGGTATGTAAATCAATTTCTTTGAAAGGCTTAATAATATATCCGTAAGGTTCCGAAACTTTTGCTTTGCTTAGAGTGCTTTCGTCAGCATAAGCAGTTAAATAAATAATTGGAATGTTAAATTTCTCACGAATTTGTCCAGCCGCCTCAATTCCGCTCATATCACCCTTTAACATGATATCCATCAATACTAAGTCTGGTTTGGTTTCTTCTGCCGTTTTAATTGCATCTTCTCCTGTTGAACACACTCCAACAACTGTGTATCCGAGCTTCTTAAGGCTGTGTTGAATATCTTTTGCTACAATGCTTTCGTCTTCAACTATAAGAATGTTTGTTTTTGGCATTTTATATGCGATTTTTTACTTGGTTATGTTTAAACATAATGGTGTAGTTCGTCCCTTTTTCTGTATTCAACTCTATGGTTCCACTTAATTGGTCGATCAAAGTTACAACTAATTGTAATCCGAGCGACTCAGTATTTCTGTAATCGATGTTTTTTGGCAAACCTTTACCATTATCGCCTATTTTTAGCTCCAAATAATCGCCACTTGTCTTCATTGCGATTGAAATCTCGCCCCCTTCACTGTTTTCTACAAACGCATATTTTAAAGCATTAGAAACAATTTCATTGATAATTAGCCCACATGGTATAGCCAGGTCTAAATTAAGAAAAACATTTTTAATGTCAAGGTTTAATTTTGCTTCATTATCGAAGTTTGAATAGGAGTGGATTAGGTTTTGTGACAGGTTTATGACATATTCTGTAAAATTAATGCTTGAAAAGTCTTTTGTTTGATAAAGGCTTTCGTGAATAAACGCCATCGATTTGATTCTGTTTTGACTTTCTTTCAATATTTGCAGCGTTCCTTCATCTTTTACATAGGATGATTGAAGGTTCAAAATGCTTGAAATCACTTGTAGATTATTCTTAACACGGTGGTGAACCTCTTTTAACAACACTTCCTTTTCTTGTAAGGAAAGTCGAATTCGTTCTTCTGATGCTTTTTTCTCTGTAATATCGTGACTAATTCCGGAAACCTCTATAACCGCTCCGTTTTGATCCATAATTGGGTTTAAATAAATTTCTCTCCAGTTTTCAACCTCATTTGTATCAAAAAAACTAATCTCAAAATATTGAGGGTCTCCATCAAAAGCACCTTTATATTTTTTAATCAGAAAATTATTGTCTAATAGCTCGGATTGTGGTCTTTCGAAAACTACGGATTGTCCATTCTTAGCATTGGTCCCATACCTGTCTTTTAGTTCTTTGTCAAAATTCTCATTGAATGTTGTAAGGCAAAAGTTTTTGTCTACTGTCCAAATAAAATGGGAGCTGCTTTCAATAATTGCATTAAATTTTGCTGACTGGGCTTTTAATATTTCTCCGGCTTTTACTGATTCGGTTGTATCTTGGAATACGGCAATAAAATGGATTATTTTTTCATTTATGTCTTTTACGGTTGAAACGGTTACATTGGCATTAATAATTTGTCCACTTTTATGAATATATCTTTTTTCGAAATTTACTTTTTTCATTTCACCTGAAACAAGGAGGCCGCGATAGTCAGCTGCCAAGTCTTCGGGAACAGTTATGTCAAGATAGCGCATACTACAGAGTTCTTCTTTTGAATAACCAAAAATGTTGCAGAGTTGTTCATTTACTTGCACAAATCGTGAGTCCAAATCTACTTTAGCTATTCCAATAAATGCTTGTTCGTAAATAGCAAGATATTTTTCTTCACTTTCCAGCAATTTAAATTTTTGTTCGCTTTCCTTGAGTTGAAGGTGAGAAGAAACTTCTTTGGTAATTTCTGTAGCATCAATCACTGCGGCTACCACTTTTTTATTTTCTATTATGGCTGTTGCTTTGCTTTTATAATAGTGAGTACTTCCTTTTTCATCTACTCTCCAACTATTATATTCCTGCGATTTTTTTGTGCTAAAGACACTGGCAAGTGCTTTTTTGATTGCTTTGGCTGCTTCTTTTTCAACGAATGAATAAACTTTTTTGCCAACTACATTTTCTTTTTTTGTCGTATTAACAACCCTGTTAATGTCGAGAATGTTTCCGCTTTTGTCTACAACTATAATTATATTAAGTGTGTTTTTAAAAAACGAATCCCATTTTGAATCTGTTAAAGTGAGAGTGTTTTTGGAGTATTTGAGCGCTTGTTTTTTTTGAGACAAATCGAGCTTTCGTTGAAGCTTTTTCACTTCAAGAATTAGTTCTGATTTGGTTTTTTTAGAGATCGTCATAAAATTAAATCTGATTTTATTTTATACTTGGCTCCGAGGAGTATTCTGGCATTACCTTGATTCCATCAAATCGTAATTCAATATCGTTTTTATAAAGAATGGTAAGAAACAGAAAGCCGGCTTCATCATAATATTTCCACTCGCCTTCTTTTAATCCGCCAACATATTTTCCCGTTTGCCGTTCTTTGCCATTTAAATAATAATACAATTGCATGCCATCGGGAATGCCATCAACAAATTTTCCGACAAATCGAATTTTCCCGTTTTCTGTATAATAATGTTTCCACTCGCCTTCTCTTTGGTCTGCTTTAAAAACACCTTCTTCTTTGTACTCTTGTAATTCAAGCATCCATGGCCCCTCTTTCTGTCCGTCAATATAGTCTCCTTTAGTAATTACTTTTCCAGAGTCACTATATTCGATCATTGTTGCATCTTGCAAATCATTGCGATAGGTTTCTTCGCGCAATAAGTTTCCGCTTTCGTAATACCATTTCCATGGACCTTGTGCTCTTCCTTTTTTATCGTACTTTCCTTTTTGCTCTAGTTTTTTGTTGGAATGGTTAAATGTCCAATCACCAATTCTTTTTCCGTTCAAATATTCTCCTTGGGATTTTAATTCTCC
>CAMCUO010000010.1 GCA_945879015.1 Chitinophaga pinensis
TACAAAAGAAAGGCTATGAATCGATGCTTGATTATTACTTTAAAGTAGCTCCACAATTTAATGAACCGCTGTATACGAGAACCGTACGTACAGTGGTGTGAGAGGCGCACTCCGTCAGTTAATTCTGGCGGAGCCGTCTACTCGATTAGCGGTTCGGTCATTTTATTCATTAATTTCATTACTTTAGATTTAGTTTGAAATTAACAATTGTATTTTTTGAATTTTCGTATTTCTTTCAAAAGAGTATGTTTTATCATTTGCTTGAATATAATTATAGATTGTTAAACATTTTTGTAACAAATTTAATCTATCCATTTCTTTTATTCCATTTTCTGAATTTGTTTCAATATTTAACATTAATATTTCAGCTATTTGCTCTAAATTTTCATCATTTAATTGTTTTTTAGTCTTTAAAAAATCAATAATTTCGTCATTTGACATAGTGATTAAATCAATAATTTCAATGTCTAATTCGCTTTTCAAAACTTGATTTGTGATTTCAATCCCATCTGTAATTCCACCACTACTTTTCTTACCAATTAATTCTGCTAATAATTTTCCAAGAACTTTTCCAAGTAAATCAATTTGTCTTTTAAAATAATCTCTTTCTTCCATTTTAATGATAATTATTTGGATTATTGTTTTTTGCGCAATTTTTGTTTTGACTGACCGCTAACTTGGTTATACCCGCCATCATGTGGCGACAATCTCTACCCCGTAGGATAGATAACCGCCATAACGTGGCGTATATTTTTTTCTAAAAATCCTTATAAAGCAAATACTTTTTTCTCACCACTTTAAATTTAGCAATTCCTGGTTCCCAGCTTTTTCGAATTACTTCTTCTTTCACTCCATCTTTTATTTGTTGTTGTAAAGTGGAATTGCCTGCATGGAAATTAAAATTCTCATCAAAGAATTTTGTTTTGTCGGCCGTGTTTGCATATGTTCCAATCAACCAGAATAAATAAATTTTCTTCGTGTCTTTCATGTATTCTTTTCCAAACTCCGAAAGATTATGCCCTTTACATTCAACTCCTTTGTACTTCGGCTCCATTGCTCCTGGCCTTGTTTGTGGAGTAAATTTATAATTTGCTTTTTCTAAAACCGGACTCCCAATTATCTGAAATGGTAAATCTGTTCCTCGTCCTACCGAAATTTGTGTGCCTTCAAACAAACCTAAACTTGGATATAAATAAACAGAACTCATGTTGGGTAAATTGGGTGATGGCCGAACCGCCAATTCAAACATATCGTTATGAGCATAATTGCCTATTGTAATTACTTTTAAGTCGCACCCGCCTGTCCGGCCGGCAGGCTTTACTCCAGCGTTTAACCAACCTTCTCCGTTTATCATTTGGGCATATTCTCCAATGGTCATTCCGTAAACAATTGGAACAGGATGCAATCCTAAAAATGATTTATACGCATCTTCCAGCACTGGTCCGTCAATATAATGTCCGTTTGGATTTGGTCTGTCTAATACAATTAATTGTTTTTTGTTTTCTGCGCAAGCTTCCATCACATAATGCAAAGTGCTGAGGTAAGTATAAAAACGCACACCTACATCTTGAATATCAAAAATCACAACATCCACATCTTTTAAATCTTCGGGTTTTGGCTTTTTATTATTCTTTCCATAAAGTGAAATAATATTCAATCCAGTTTTTTTATCTTTTTCGCTGGTTACTTTTTCTCCAGCATCAACTAGTCCGCGGAAACCATGCTCGGGACAAAATACTTTTTTAACTGAAACTTTTAGTGAGATAAGACTATCAACCAAATGAGTATTTTTAATCATGGATGATTGATTGGCAACAATTGCAACCGATTTACCTTTTAATAATGGAAGATATTCTGTTGTACGGTCGGCTCCAACTTTTAAATCGTTAATGGTTTTAACAGCCGTTTCTATTTTTGTAATGCCTTGTGCATTTGCGAAAGAGGAAAAGAGAATAAGAGTGGCGATTATGAACACTTCGACTCCGCTCAGTGTGACGCTCCGAAAAAATGTCATTTTACTGAAATCGATTCCGCTCAGTGTGACGCTTCGAAATGGTATTATTTTATAGAAACTGGATTTATGCATTCTTTAATAGTAAAATAGTATTTTTGTGTAAACGTATAATCCTAACAAAGCTAATAAATTTTGAACATCGAACGCTTCATCGCTAAACGAATCCTTTCTGGTTCAGGTGCTTCTAATCAACTATCACGCCCAATTGTGCGGATATCTGTGTTGGGGATAACGCTTGGTTTGGCTGTGATGATATTGGCTGTGGCTGTAGTTACAGGTTTTCAAAACGAGATAAAAGCCAAATTGATTGGTTTCAATTCTCACATTCAAATTTCCAATTACGATAATAATGTAAGTGCTGAGCCAAAGCCAATCAGCAAAATTCAGCCTTTTCTATCTGAAATAAAAAGTAATCCCGATATAAATCACATTTCAGTTTATGCTACCAAAAACGGAATTATAAAAACTCAAACGGATAATGAAGGCGTTTTGCTAAAAGGCATTTCTTCCGATTATAATTGGGATTTTCTGAATAAGAGTTTTGTTGAAGGCAAAGCATTTAGTTTTGGTGATACAGTTTCAAAAAATATTATCATTTCAAAATATTTAAGCGATAAGCTCAATTTAAAATTAAACGATAAAATGATTATTTATTTTATTGTAGATAGATTTGATAGTGTAGGAACAAAATTGAGAACAGAAACAACTGGAAAAGATTTTTATGTTTCTGGAATTTATGAAACTGGATTGGAGGAAATAGACAGAATACTTGTTTTGACTGATATCAGAAGAATTCAGAAAATGAATGGCTGGAAAGAAGATGAAGTAGCAGGATTTGAAATTGCAATTAAGGATTATAAAAAAATTGATGATATTGGATATGAGGTGGATAAGCTTATTGGACAAGGTTTAGTTGCTTTAACTATCAAACAAACAAATCCCTCTATTTTTTCTTGGTTAGATATGATGGACATTAACGTGATAATGATTTTGGTAATGATGGTGATTGTTGCAGGAATAAATATGATTTCTGCATTATTGATTTTGATTTTGGAACGCACCAATATGATTGGAATATTAAAAGCATTGGGAGCAAACAATGGAAGCGTGCAAAAAATATTTTTATACAACGCAGTTTATTTAATTGGAAAAGGATTGTTGTTTGGAAATATTTTCGGAATTGGAATTGCTCTTATTCAAAAGTATTTCGGAATATTTACTTTAGATGAAAAAGTATATTACATTTCTCAAATCCCCATTAATTTAAATGTAATGGATATTTTACTTCTGAATGCAGGAACCTTGATTTGTTGTGTGTTGATGTTGGTAGTTCCGAGCTTTATTGTTTCTAAGATAACTCCAGTAAAGGCGATAAGATTCAGCTGACCCCATCGAATTACGAATACGTAAGCGTCTTTTTTTTTGTAAATTTGTAAAAATATTAAGTCATGAATTTAGCAGCAACAAAAATAGAATTAGCAAAACAGCTTCTGAATACAAATAATGCTGCTTTAATTAATCATATTAAGGCATTATTTGAAACACAAAATGTCGATTTGTGGGACGAAATGCCTGAAGATGTTAGAAAATCCGTAGAACGTGGGTTGAAACAGAGTGAGAGCGGAGAAACCAAAAGTCATGAGCAAGTCATGAAAAAGTACAAAAAATGGCTAAAGAAGTAAGATGGACGAAAGAGGCGGAAGAAACATTTGATATTGTGGTTTCTTATCTTCAAGCCAAATGGACAGACAAAGAGGTTTCGAATTTTATTAATGCAACCTCAAAGACTATTTTTTATATTTCTGAGAACCCTCTTTTATTTCGCGCATCAAAAAAACATAGAATCCGTGAGGCACTGGTTACAAAACATAACCTTCTTATCTAATCAATAAAGCCTAAACACATCGATTTGATTTCATTTTGGGATACAAGAAAAAATCCAAAAAAGAAACATAACAGAAAAAAATAAAAAATCTGTTTTTATCCCTTTTTTCAGCGTCATCTGCGTTCTATTTTCGTATTTTTGCGCACTTAAAACTACAATTATGTCATTCAGAAAAGCAAGTGATAATATCTTAGGAACAATTGGAAATACGCCAATGGTTCGTATCAATAATCTTACAAAAGGATTAAAAGCAACGGTTTATGCTAAAGTAGAAACCTTTAATCCAGGTAATTCCATTAAGGATAGAATGGCTTTGAAGATGATTGAAGATGCAGAAAAGGATGGAAGATTAAAGCCAGGTGGAACTATTATTGAAGGAACGAGTGGGAATACCGGAATGGGTTTGGCAATTGCTGCTATCATTAAAGGATACAAATGTATTTTCACAACTACCGATAAACAATCAAAAGAAAAAGTAGATGCATTGCGCGCTTTCGGGGCCGATGTAATTGTTTGTCCTACCGACGTTGAACCAGAAGATCCACGTTCATATTATTCTGTTTCCTCTCGTTTAGTTGCAGAGGTCCCAAATGCTTGGAAACCCAATCAATATGACAACTTGAGTAACTCTCAGGCACATTACGAACAAACTGGTCCGGAAATTTGGGAACAAACAGAAGGGAAAATTACTCACTTGGTAGTTGGTGTTGGAACAGGAGGAACCATTTGCGGAACAGGAAAATATTTGAAAGAAAAAAATCCGAATATTAAAGTTTGGGGAATTGATACTTATGGTTCGGTATTTAAAAAATACAAGGAAACAGGAGTTTTCGATAAGAACGAAATTTATCCATACATCACAGAAGGAATAGGAGAAGATTTTTTACCAGCGAATGTTGATTTTAGTGTCATTGACCGTTTTGAAAAAGTAACAGATAAAGATGCAGCCATCATGACACGTGAGATTACAAAGCGCGAAGGAATTTTTGCAGGAAACTCCGCAGGTTCTGCAATGGCTGGATTGTTGCAATTAAAAGATGAGTTAAAAGAAGGCGATTTAGTAGTTGTTATTTTCCACGATCACGGAACTCGTTATTTAGGAAAAATGTTCAACGATGAATGGATGATGGAAAAAGGATTTTTTGATAAAAAAGGATTGGTAGCCAAAGATTTAGTAAACAATAGCACTAACGGAAAATTAATAACAGTTGAAAGTTCTGATACTATTGGAAACGCAGTGAAAGTGATGAGCAAGATGGATATTTCACAAATTCCAGTTACCAATGATGGTAGAATTGTAGGTTCATTAAACGAAAGTATTTTGTATCAAAAAGTTGTTGCAAATCCTGAAATTAAATCTCGGAAAATAGAAACGATTATGCAAGGAGCATTTCCGTTTGTTGATATTTCCGCTCCGATTGATTCATTATCGGCAATGATAACGGATACAAATCCTGCAGTGTTAGTGAAAGACTTTAAATTGGATAAAACGTATATCATTACGAGATACGATATAATCAACGCGCTCACCAAATAAGTTTTCACCACTAAGGCACTAAGGTCACTAAGTTTTTGTTTTAGTAATTTATTTGTAAAATTAAGTGTCGGATTCATTACAAGAATTTTTTTTAAAATATCTAAGTGTTCTATTGCCTTAGTGGTAAAAAAATGCCAATCTATAACGATCAACTCAATCGCAAACTCCAATTTTCCTCCACACCAAAAAGGATCATCTCCCTTGTTCCCTCTCAAACCGAATTGCTTTACGATTTAGGCTTACGCGATGAAGTAGTTGGAATCACTAAGTTTTGTGTTCATCCAGAAGAGTGGTTCAAAATTAAAACACGAGTTGGTGGAACAAAAAAATACGATTTCGAAAAAATAAAAGCGCTCAATCCTGATTTAATTATTGGCAACAAAGAAGAAAATGAAAAAGAGCAGATTGAAGAGTTGATGAAAGATTATAATGTATGGATGAGTGATATTTATACTTTGAAAGATGCATACGATATGATTACCCGTATTGGAACATTGGTTGGCAAGCAACAAGAAGCAACAAATCTGAAATTGGAGATTGAATCAAAGTTCAATCAATTCCAACAACCAACAGCCAACAATCAACAACTAGTTTCCTACTTCATCTGGAACAAACCATACATGGTTGCCGGAAATAATACTTTTATTAACGAAATGTTAAAAGTATGCGGCTTTAAAAATGTTTTTGAGCAAGAACGTTATCCTGAAATTGATGCTGAACAACTAGCTAAAGCAAACCCAGAAATAATATTATTATCCTCAGAACCTTATCCATTCAAAGAAAAACACATTCAGGAATTTAAAGCCATTTGTCCGAATGCGAAAGTATTAATTGTAGACGGAGAGATTTTTTCCTGGTATGGTTCCCGATTATTGCAGGCTCCAGCGTATTTCAAGCAACTAATTGAAAGCATTGCGTCTAAATAACAAGGACACACCCCTAGCCCCTCTAGAGGGGAATGCATTTTCGTCAAATTATAAATTATAGTATTCAATTGGAGATAAATGTCAGATGTTAGTTCGAATCAATTCCCCTCTCGAGAGGGGCTAGGGGTGTGTTTTTAATCATGGGTAGAACGCCAATCCCAATATTATTATTAGCTTTGTAAAGCAACAAAAAATTATGACTTTTTTTAAGCATATATTTCTCTTCATTATCGTTTTTGTCTCGCTATTCCTATCTCCAAATTCTGCCAATGCACAAAAAGTAGGAGTTGTTTTGAGTGGAGGTGCGGCAAGTGGAATTGCGCATATAGGAGTTTTAAAAGCGCTAGAAGAAAACAATATTCCAATCGATTATATTACTGGAACATCCATGGGTGCTTTGGTTGGCTCTATGTACGCAATGGGTTATTCTCCCGCTCAAATAGAAGCATTAGTAAAAGCAGAACGTTTTAAAAATTTATCTGAAGGAATTGTAGATCAGAAATATGCTTATTATTTTAAGCGTACAGATGACAATGCATCCTGGATTACTTTTAAATTATCATTGGATTCAGCTTTTGTATCAACACTTCCAACAAATTTGATTTCTCCTGTTGCAATGGATTTTGGTATTATGGAATTTGCTGCTGGTCCTTCTGCTGTTGCCAACTATAATTTCGATAGTTTGTTTGTTCCATTTCGTTGTGTTGCTTCTGACATTGAAAAAAAGGAATCTGTTATTTTTAAAAGTGGCGATTTGGCGGAAGCTGTTCGTGCATCTATGTCGTTTCCATTTTATATTAAACCAATTAAAGTAGATGGACAATTATTGTTTGATGGTGGATTGTACAACAACTTCCCATCAAACGTTATGTACGATGATTTTTTTCCTGATTTTATGATTGGTAGTAATGTTGGTTCTAATAATCCGCCTCCTGATGAAGACAATTTGCTTTCACAAATTAAAACGATGTTGCAAAGTAAATCTAACTATGATATTTTATGTGAAGCAGGTGTAATTATTCAACCTAAAGTAGATGTTGGTTTATTTAATTTTAATAATCTGCAACCTATTATTGATAGTGGTTATGCAACCGCAATGAGAAATATGGAGTTTATTAAACAAAATGTTGAAAGAAGGACCACCAAAGAAGAGTTAGCAATTAAGAGAAGCAATTTTAAAGGAATGGAACCTAAAATAGTTTTTGATAATATTTATATCGAAGGCTTAACTAAAAAACAATCGGAGTATGTTAAAAAAGTATTGCGACATAAAAATAAAATAGTGAGTCTGGAAGATATGAAAGAAGGTTACTTCCGTTTATCTGCCGACAACAAAATTAAATACATCTATCCGAAAGCAAAATTCAATCCGCAAACAGGTTATTATGATTTGTATTTGCGAATCAAAAAAGAAAGAAATTTAATTACTGATTTCGGAGGAAACTTTTCTAATCGTCCGATTAGTGATGGCTATTTAGGTTTGCAGTACAACTATTTAGGAAGATTTGCTGCGGGAATTATGGCCAATGCTTATTTTGGAAAATTATATAGTTCCCTACAATTAAAAACCCGTTTTGATTTTCCATCTAGAGTTCCGATTTTTATTGAACCTGGTATAACTTGGAATAAATGGGATTATTATAAAAGTAGTAGTGCTTTTTTAGAAGATACTAAACCTGCATATTTAATTGAAAGTGAAGAGTACGGAAATTTAAACATTGGTTTTCCAACAGGAAAAAAAGGAAGAATAGTTGGAGGAGCTGGAGTAGCAAGGATTACAAATAGGTATTATCAAACATCATTTTTTGTGCAGTTAGACACAGCTGACCAAACAAATTTTGATTTGGTAACTGGACAAGCCTATTATGAAATTAATTCTTTGAACAGAAAACAATATGCTAATCAAGGAGGATTTCTTAGAATATGCGGTCGCTATGTATACGGATTAGAAGTGAATACTCCTGGTTCTACTTCTTTTGATATTAAAGAAAATTCCAATCATCATGAATGGGCTGTTTTTAAACTTACTGGTGAACGCTATTTTAATAGAAGAGGAACTTTTAAAATAGGGCTTTTTGGAGAAGGCGTTTATTCTACGCAAACGCTTTTTCAAAATTATACTTCTAGTATTTTATCAGCTCCAGCGTTTCAACCAACTCCTTACAGTAGAACCATCTTCAATGAAAATTATAGAACACATAAATATGCAGCTGGAGGAATCAAATTTATAGTTAATATTCGAAAGACAATTGAATTTAGGATGGAGGGTTATATTTATCAGCCCTACCAAGTGTTGATTAAAACGGCCGATTTAAAAACCGAATTTGGAATTCCTTTTGCATTACAACACTATGTTGCTACTGCAGGGTTTGTATGGCATACTCCCGTAGGACCAATGAGCATAACCGCTAATTACTACGATCAAGTGAAAGATCCTGTCTCTATTCTCTTCCATTTCGGATACATCATTTTCAATAAAAGAGCACTCGAATAGGGACTTAAGTGTCTGAAAACCAATATTTTTTGATATTTACTATATTTTACATAAGTTTGCACCCCTAAATCAATAGACAAATTAAAAGAAATAGGCAGTAAACAATTGGGCAATAGACAATAAAAAAAGATTTCTCGACTTCGCTCGAAATGACAATTAAAAACAAAGAAAATACAAAATAATAATTAATTAAAACTATGAACGAATACGTAATTTATTCAGTGCCCGCATTAGGGATTTTAGGATTGTTAGTGATGGCAATTAAATCAGCTTGGGTTAGTAAGCAAGATGCTGGTGATAAAAACATGCAAGAACTTGCTGGTTATATTGCTGATGGTGCAATGGCATTTTTAAAAGCAGAATGGAAAGTGTTAAGCATTTTTGTTGTTTTTGCAGCAGCTCTATTAGCATATTCTGGAACTATCCATGAAATCAATGGAAGAGAAATTCACGGTAGTTGGATTATATCAATAGCATTTATTATTGGAGCTGTTTTTTCTGCTACGGCAGGATATATAGGAATGAAAGTAGCTACTAAGGCAAATGTTCGTACAACACAAGCGGCTAAAACAAGTTTGAAACAAGCATTGAAAGTGTCTTTCACTGGTGGAACTGTAATGGGTTTAGGTGTTGCTGGTTTAGCTGTATTAGGTTTAGGAAGTTTATTCATTGTGTTCTTAAAAATATTTAATGTTGTTACTGTTGATAGTAACGAAATGAAAACGGCAATTGAAGTATTGACAGGTTTCTCATTAGGAGCTGAGTCTATTGCATTATTTGCACGTGTTGGTGGAGGTATTTATACAAAAGCGGCTGACGTTGGAGCTGATTTAGTTGGTAAAGTTGAAGCTGGTATTCCTGAAGATGATGTTCGTAACCCTGCAACTATTGCAGATAACGTTGGAGATAACGTTGGTGATGTTGCTGGTATGGGTGCCGATTTATTTGGTTCTTATGTAGCAACTATTTTAGCAACAATGGTATTGGGACAAGAAATTAATGTAGTAGATAATTTTGGTGGAATGTCGCCAATCCTTTTACCAATGGTTATTTGTGGATTAGGAATTGTGTTTTCTATCATAGGAACTTGGTTTGTTACTATTAAGGATGATAAATCGAATGTTCAAACAGCTTTGAATCTTGGTAACTGGGCTTCCATGTTAATTACAGTTGTTGCCTCTTATTTTATTGTAATGTACATGTTACCTGATGGAGAAATTTCTTTGAGAGGAATCGTATTTACAAAAATGGGTGTGTTTGGAGCTATTCTAGTTGGTACAGTGGTTGGTGCAATCATGAGTATTGTAACTGAGTATTATACTGCAATGGGTAAGCCTCCAGTAAATTCTATTATTCAACAATCTTCTACTGGTCATGCAACAAATATTATTGGTGGTTTAGCTGTTGGTATGAAATCGACAGTGATTCCAATTTTAACTTTGGCTGCAGGTATTATGGGTTCATATTATTGTGCTGGTTTATATGGTGTAGCAATCGCTGCTGCAGGTATGATGGCAACTACAGCTATGCAATTAGCAATTGATGCATTCGGACCAATTGCAGATAACGCTGGTGGTATTGCAGAGATGAGTCAATTGCCTCCCGAAGTTCGTGAACGTACAGATAATTTAGATGCTGTTGGAAATACTACTGCAGCTACCGGAAAAGGATTTGCTATTGCTTCAGCAGCTTTAACATCTTTAGCATTGTTTGCTGCCTTTGTTGGAATTGCAGGTATTGATGCAATTGATATTTACAAAGCTCCAGTATTAGCAGGTTTATTTGTGGGTGGAATGATTCCATTTATTTTTTCTGCATTGTGTATTCAAGCAGTTGGAAAAGCTGCAATGGATATGGTGCAAGAAGTTCGTAGACAGTTCCGCGAAATTCCAGGTATCATGGAATACAAAGCAAAACCAGAATACGAAAAATGTGTAGCTATTTCTACAAAAGCATCTATCCGCGAAATGATGATGCCAGGTGCAATTGCATTGATTACTCCAGTGATTGTTGGTTTTGTTTTCGGACCAGAAGTATTAGGAGGTTTATTAGCTGGTGTAACTGTATCAGGAGTATTGATGGGAATTTTTCAATCAAATGCTGGTGGTGCTTGGGACAATGCAAAAAAATCTTTTGAAAAAGGTGTTATGATTAATGGTGAAATGTTCTACAAAAAATCTGAACCTCATAAAGCATCTGTTACTGGTGATACAGTTGGAGATCCTTTCAAAGATACTTCTGGACCATCTATGAATATCTTAATCAAATTAATGTCGATTGTTTCTTTGGTTATCGCTCCATATATTGCAGTTAATACTGCAGAAGCTGGAATGGGTTGTGAAGGTGATATGATGCAAACAGAATGTTGCGAAGGACATGGTGAAGAAATGATGGAAGCTTGTCACGAAGGTGGAAATATGTGCGACATGACTAAGTGTGCATCAATGACAAAAGAACAATGTGCTGCAATGTGCGATTCAACTGGTTGTTCTCCTGATGAAAAAGCATATTGTATGAGCATGTATGGCGCTGATGGAAAATTTGTTGGTCCGAAATGCGACATGAAAATGTGCATGAACATGAGCAAAGAAGAATGTGCTAAATATTGTGATTCAGTAAAATGTTCTCCCGAAGAAAAAGCAATGTGTGTTAAACATGCTGGCGGAGGTGAAGCAAAAGCTCACGGAAAAGCTTGTTCACGTGAAGGAGATAAAGGTTGTGGCGGCGATTGCAAAAAAGGTTGCAAAACAAAAGAAGAGTGTATGAAGTCTTGCGGAGAATCTTGCGCGAAGCATCACTAAGAAATAAATATTTAATTAAATAAAAAATGCTTCTCAATCGAGAAGCATTTTTTATTTCTGATAAATTGTGTCCTAAGAAAACATATGAGTACCATGCATTAGTCCAATAACTAATGCAACTAGAGAAAGTAAAATTCCAGCCATAGCAAGTTTGCTTTTTGTTTTAATAGCAGAAACAGTGCATAAAACTGAAGCCAATCCTCCTGCAATAACTAAATTCATGCCTGTGTTTACTTTTGCTTCGTATGCTGCATAAAATATCATGCTTGTCATCTCATCTGAAAATCCTGTGTTTAATGAATCTTCAAGCAACTCGGCTGCAGGTGCCAAGACAAATTGTAAGTAAATTCCTGTTATAAAAGATAAAATGCTGAGGACGAATCCTGAAATAGAAAGTATTTTCATATTAAGTAATTTTAAATAAAATTAACGATTTATTGTGTAATTTGCAATATTCAATTAGAGATTCTATGTCAGACAAAAATTTTACTATTTATAAGTCATCCGCTGGCTCTGGCAAGACCTTTACGCTGGTAAAAGAGTACTTAGCCCTCGCATTGAACGATCCTTCTGATCCTCCAAAGGCTTACAAACATATTTTGGCTGTCACTTTTACAAATAAAGCTGCAGCAGAAATGAAAGAGCGAATCATTAAAGCTCTTAAAGAATTATCAGAAGAAGATTACTCTACCGTTTCTACTGGAACAAAAAATTTACTTGTTGAATTAAAGAAGCATAAAAAATTAAATGCAGCAGTAGTATTAGATGATAAAATAATTCGTAAACGTTCTCTCAGTGTTTTAACGGCTATTCTTCACAACTATTCCGATTTTGCTATTGGGACGATTGATGCATTTGTGCACAAAGTAGTTCGAACTTTCGCATTCGACTTAAAAATTCCTATGAGTTTTGAAATTGAAATGGATGATGAAAAATTATTGACTCAAGCCATTGATTTGCTTTTAGCACAAATAGGGAATGACGAACGATTAACTAAGGCATTGGTTGAATTTGCAGAAAGTAAAACGGATGATGAAAAAAGTTGGCATATTGAGAACGATTTAAAATTATTTGCTAAAAATTTATTAGATGAAGAAGGTGCATTGCACATCGAAAAAATAAAACATTTAAGTGTCGATGATTTTTTCGAAATAAAAGATGTGCTGGCTAAAGAACTAAAAGAGTTTGAAAATGTTATTAAAGAAATTGGTAAAGAAGGGTTAGATTTAATTAAGAAAAAAAGTATAGAGCACGATAAGTTTGCTGGGGGCGCCAACGGAATAGGAAAGTATTTCACCTATTTGGCTGAATTGAGGCAAGATAAGTTGGTTCCCTCAGATACAGTTGTTAAGAATATTGAATCTGATACGTGGTATTCTGGAAAGGCTGCAGCTGATGATAAATCAGCCATCGATAATATTAAAGAGAGCTTGATTGTTTTGTATGAAAAAGCTCAAAACTATATTCTTGCTAATTTGTCTCAGTTTCGGTTGTTTTCACTGATAAACAAAAACATTTATTCGCTGGCTGTTTTAAATGAGATTGAAAAATTGTTGACGGAATATAAAACGCAAAACAATATTCTTCATATTTCGGAATTCAATAAAATGATTTCGAAAATTGTTTTGAATGAGCCCATTCCTTTTATATATGAACGGTTAGGTGAACGATATAACAATTATCTGATTGATGAATTTCAGGATACGTCGGTAATGCAGTTTCAAAACTTGTTGCCTTTGATTGATAACTCCTTAGCAAACGGCTATTTTACAATGCTGGTAGGTGATGGAAAACAAGCCATTTACAGGTGGCGTGGAGGTGAAGTGGAACAATTTGCTATGTTGCCGAATGTTTTTAAGCACAATGATAATCCATTGGTGTTAGAACGAGAACAAGCATTGATTCGAAATCATATTCCGCAAATGTTGGATAAGAATTATCGTAGCAAACGAGAAGTCATTGAATTCAATAATTCACTTTTCAGAGCACTGTCTGGAAAGTTAAATGAGAAATTTAAAACGATTTATGATGGCTTAGAACAAGGATTTAATCCCGATAATGCTGGAGGATTTGTGCAGATTGAATTTCTTGCAGGTGTCAAAGAAGAATTTCGTGATCAGAATAAAGAACGAACATTGGAATTGATTCATAAGCTCCGAAACGATAATTATCAGTTAAAAGACATTTCAATTCTCGTGCGTAAAAACACTGATGGTAGTGACATTGCAAACTATCTAACAGAAAATGGAATAGCTGTTATTTCATCTGATTCTTTGCTGTTAAACAATTCTGTCGAAATAAATTTCTTTCACTCTTTGCTAAAATATTTATCGAATACAAGTGATACAATTATTCAAACAGAAATTTTAGAATATTTATTATCCTCTAAATTGGTTTCTACAACAACCTTGGATGAAACTCTGCAAAACAGAACGGGAATAAGTGCGATTCTGAAAAATGCAAAATTTGAGTTTAGCGTAACTCATCTTTCCAAGATGGCATTGTATGAGTTGTGTGAAGAGTTGGTTCGGATTTTTAAATTGAACAGCACTCCAAATGCCTACATTCAATTTTTTTTAGATGAAGTTTTGAATTATAGTATAAAGAAAAATAATAATCTTAACGACTTTATTGAATATTGGGAAGAGAAGAAAGAAAAAGCATCTTTGATTATTCCACAAGGTATGGATGCGGTGAACATTATGACCATTCATCGTTCCAAAGGATTGGAATTCCCAGTTGTGATCTTGCCTTTTTCAAATACAGAAAAAAAGAATGGTAAAAAGAATTTATGGATTGACTTAGATAATGAAAAGCTTTCAAAATTAGCTTCAGCCATTGTTCCAACGAATAAAAATCTGGAAGAAACTGAGTTTGCTCATTTGTATCAGGATGAACAAGCAAAATCCCTTTTAGATAATTTGAATGTAATGTATGTTGGATTTACCAGAGCGGAAGAGCGGATGTATGTTTTGTCGGGTATGCCTAGTAAAAAACCGGAAAATTTTTCTTCTGTGAGTGATATGTTGGCCTATTATTATCAATCCACAAATGAGTGGTCGGATGGAAAAAATATTTATACTTTTGGAACTGAAGTAACACATAAGCAAAGTGCTAAGCAAAAGGAAACGTTGAATTTTGAACTTTCAACTTTTAACTCCAATCGATGGAGAGAAAGTATTAAAATGCGTGCTGCTGCTCCGAGTATTTGGAATACAAATATGGCCGAAGTAAAAAAGGACTATGGGAATATTGTTCATACTGCATTGGCAAAAGTAAAAATTGCGGAAGATATTGATATAGCTTTAAGTTCGATGAGTGCAGAAGGATTGATTACCAATCAGGAAATGGATGATTTAAAAATTACGCTTTCTAAAATCCTTAAACTGCCAAAATTAGCGATCCATTTCGAAAAAGGATTAACGATTAAAAACGAAGCCGAAATTGTGACTTCTAGCGGAGAATTGTATCGGCCGGATAGGGTTGTGATAAATGGCAAAAATGCTGTAATTATCGACTATAAAACAGGGGAAGAGCGTAAAAAACACCAAGAACAAATCATTCGTTACTCCGACCTTTTAAGCCAAATGGGATACATTGTTACGGAGCGATTGCTTGTGTATATTGAGGATGAGAAGGTCGTAGCATGCTAATTGAGTGTATTTCAAAATTGTTTTTACCCTTTTTTTAGTTGTCTATTGTCTACTCTTTTAATTGTCTACTGCTCCTATTTTCTTGCCAACTATCCTTAAAATTGGCCTTTTAACAAAATCATTTTGTCATATTAATGTTTTGAGTTAAATTCGTTCTCAAATTAAAAAAAAGACATGCAAACTATTCTTAAACTTTCAGTAATTGCTACGGCATTAACTTTTGCATCCTGTGGTGGTGATGCTAAACATGATGAATCTGTAAAAGCTCCAAATACAGGAGTTGATACGAAGAACATTGATAGTACAGCAAGCCCTGTGGATGATTTCTATCAATTCGTAAACGGAAATTGGATGAAAAACAACCCGATTCCAGAATCGGAAAGCCGTTGGGGTAGCTTTAACGAGCTGAACGAAAAAAATCTGGCTAAACTACGAACCATTTTGGACGAAGCTGCAGGCGATAAATCAGCAGTAGCAGGAAGTAATAAACAAAAAATAGGCGATTTCTATTCTGTTGCCAATGATTCTGTTAAATTAAATGTAGATGGAATTACCCCTTTAAAAGATGAATTTTCTGCAATTGATAATATTAAAAAATCAGATGATTTAATTAAAGCTGCAGCTCATCTTCATCAAATTGGAGTAAATGTAATGTTTGGCGGATACATCGGACAAGATCCTAAAATTAGTACTGAGATTATTACTCAACTTGGACAAGGTGGTATTTCTTTGCCCGATCGAGATTATTATACCAATACAGATGAGCGTACAATTGGAATTCAAAAAGCTTATATAAAACACATCGCAAACATGTTTGTTTTGCTTGGTGAGAAACCAGAAGTAGCAGAAAAAAATGCAAAAGTGGTTTATGGTATTGAAACAAATCTGGCGAAAGCATCAATGACAAAAATTGATATGCGTAATCCAGAATTGATGTACAATAAAAAAACAGTAAAGGAATTAGCTGAGCTAACTCCTAATTTTAATTGGACACTTTATTTTGAAGCTACTGGAATCAAAAACATTAACGACGTAATAATTGGTCAACCCGAATTTTTCAAAACTTTAAATGCATCATTGAAATCAGTTTCTATTAACGATTGGAAAACTTATTTACGCTGGGGATTAATTGATCAAACTGCAAGTAAGTTAAGCGACAATGTTGTAAACGAACATTTTGATTTTTATGGAAAAACATTGTTAGGAATACCTGCATTGAAGCCTCGTTGGAAACGTTCTTTTGAAGCTACAGATGCTTCTTTGGGAGATGCACTTGGACAAGTATTTGTTGAGAAACATTTTACACAAGCAAGTAAAGATAAAGTTGCGGAGATGGTGAAAAATCTTATCGCTGCTTACCGTCTTCGTATTGCAAGTCGCGATTGGATGAGTGAAGAAACAAAAAAAGCCGCTAACTTGAAATTAGACAAAGTGATGTTGAAATTAGGTTACCCTGATAAATGGAAAGATTATTCTTCATTAGATATCAAACGTGATTCTTATGTTCAGAATTATATGCGAGCAAACACATACGCATTTAAACAAATGGTAGATAAATTAGGAAAACCTGTTGATCGCACTGAGTGGGGAATGACACCACCAACAATTAATGCGTATTACAATCCTTCTATGAACGAGATTGTTTTTCCGGCGGGAATTATGCAGCCGATTTTCTTCAACCCTGATGCGGATGATGCGGTGAATTATGGTTGCATGGGTGCAATTATTGGTCACGAATTAACTCACGGTTTTGATGATGAAGGTGCACAATTTGATGCAGATGGAAATTTAAAAAACTGGTGGACTGATATGGACAAAGCGAATTTCAAAAAGAAAACAGATATGTTGATTAAACAATTCAACAGTTATATTGCTATTGATAGTATGCATGTAAGAGGTGAATTAACTTTAGGAGAAAACATCGCTGATTTAGGTGGATTAACAATTTCTTATTATGCTTTGAAAAAATCAATGGAAGGAAAACCTGCTCCTGAAAAGATTGATGGCTTTACAGCTGAGCAACGTTTCTTCATGTCCTGGGCACAAGGTTGGAGAGGAAATATGCGTCCAGAATTCTTGAAGAATATGGTGCAAACAAATCCTCACTCTCCTGGAAATTTCCGTGGAAATGGACCATTGAGTAATATGCAGGAATTTTATGATGCGTTTGGCGTAAAAGAAGGCGATAAGATGTATCGCCCGAAAGCTGAAAGAGCAGAAATTTGGTAATGTTGATATAAATGAAAAAAGACCTTGTTATATTTTAACAAGGTCTTTTTTTTGTCGCTTTATTATTTCGAAGCGAGTATATTTTTTCTACAAGCTAAATATTCTTCTTCCGAAATTTCTTTCCAGTTCTCTTTAAAATCAAAGGTCATATCCTGAAGAAAATTTCTATCCGGCATAATATTTACCTTAAATTGATTTAACACATAGTTGCTTCCAATTATTTGAATCTCTTCCCACTCCGTTGAGGAAGTAATCTTAAAGAACGATTTTTCGTTTAAATATTTTCTGTATAGAGGATATTGAATTTCCATAATTAAAACTCAGGACAATCAGTTGAGCACTTTTTTCCTAAACGCAATTTTTTTGTTGTGTTTTTCTTTTGTTGTTTTTGTTTTACTGCTTTTGTTGTGGTTAAATCAGCAGTATTAGTTGATCCATTTTTTGTCATTGAGGACTCCTTTGGAGAAGAAGCTTTTTCTGATTTTTTTGTTCCTGAGAAATCCTCCGGAGATGAAGCTGTTTTACCTTCTTCTTTAACTACTGGTTTTGATTCAGAACTAACTGCTTTTTTAGCTTGAATAACATCAAATGGTTTTGATGTCTCCGTTTTTTTCTCAGAAGGCATGCTTTCAAATTCATCCTCATCCTCAGCCTCTGGTTCACTAACAGCTTTAATTGCTCTGTTGTTCTCTTCTGTCACAATAGGAAGCTTTTGCTTTTCTGGTTCAGCCTGGTCGGAAGGATGACGGGTTGATTTTTGACTGATTGTACTTTCTTCCTTCGAAATTGCTTTTCCTTTTCTTGTAGTTGTATTTAAACTTGTATTCTTCTCATAAATGCTTTGATACTTTGGATTTGAGAAATCATTGTCACCTCCTGAACGTTTGCTCAAATGAGCATATTCCTTGCTCGTGCTTGATTTGTTGTTGGAGCCCGGACAAGCATCTGATACTCGTTTTACTTGTGCTGAATGCGCCAAACAGATGAATTGCGCAATAACTAGAAGACCGATTATCTTTTTCATAATTTCTTTGTTTTCACCAATAACGTACCAATATTACCAATTAGTATTTTTATATTTACATTTTATAAAAATAATTTTGAAATTCAGTATTAATGCAATCATTCCTCGAAAAAACGGTAGACTATCTCCATGAAAAATATGGAGACGATGTGAGCGAGTTATGTATTGTGTTGCCCAATAGACGTGCGGGTTTGTTCTTGAAAACACATTTCTCAAAAAAACTCAAAAAAACATTCTGGAGTCCAGAAATACTTGCAACCGAAGATTTTGTTTCTCTTTTGGCTGAGTTGGAAGTAGCAGACTCAACAACTTTACTTTTCGAATTATACGAAACAGTAAAACAAGTGGGAAAGCGAGATATTGAAACTTTTGATGAGTTTAGCAAGTGGGGACAAATATTGTTGAGCGACTTAAATGAGATTGACAGATATCTTGTCGACCACAAGCAACTTTTCGGAAATCTAAAAGACATCAAAGAATTAGAAGCCTGGAGTTTGAATTCAGAAGAAACATTGACTGATTTTCAAAAGCAGTATTTAGAATTCTGGAAATTATTGGGCGAGTACTATCAAAACTTTTCTCAACGCTTATTGTCACAACATCAAGCATATCAAGGAATGGCTTATCGAATTGTGGCTGATAATGTGGAAGAGCGTGTTGGAAAACATCCTTGGAAGAAAATCATTTTTGCTGGATTCAATGCATTAAACAAAGCTGAAGAAGAGATTATAGCAAAATTGCTAAATGCCGATAAAGCAGAAATTATTTGGGATACTGATTCATATTATATCAATAATATAAATCAGGAAGCTGGTAGATTTATTCGGAAGTATAATTTATCTGGTAAATTCTCAAAGCTGCTTACATCTGATAAGGAATCAAGCGAGAGAAATCTAACGATTGAAGAAACATTGCTTTCTAATGAAAAGAAATCAATCACAATTATTGGTGCTGCTAAAAATGTAGCTCAAGCAAAGGTTGCAGGAAGTTTAGTAGAAGAAATAAAAAAAACAGATCCATTATTACAAGCGACTGCAATTGTATTGGCAGATGAAAATTTACTGTTTCCTGTTTTACATTCTTTGCCAGAAAATTTAAAAGACATTAACGTTACAATGGGTTATCCATTGAAAAATACTCCCGTAGCTGGTTATTTCGATTTGGTTTTTGCAATGCACGAAAATGGGTTAAAACTAGCACAAGGAAAAGCAAATTATAGTTTTTATCATAGTGATGTAGTGAAGTTATTGAGTCACGCTTACACAGCAACAGCTTTGTTTACGGTTTCAAAGGAATATACTATTCGTCGAGTTTTGCAAGCAATACAACAACGGAACATTGTTTTTGTTGGATTAAAAATGCTAAAAGCTATTTTCGAAGAGTTTAAATGCGAAAAAGAATTTGAAGTTTTAAACGGTATCTTCAAACATTGGCAAACACCTCCTGATGCTATTGAATGTGTTCATTATTTAATAGAGACTTTAAAAAACGGAATAGTTCTTCAGCAAGATAAAAATGATGAGAATAAAGCGAGTTTAGAATTAGAATATTTATTCGCCTTTACAAAGATTATCAAGCGTATTCAAGTCTTGATGGAACAATATCCTGAATCGGTTGGAGATTTGAAAACACTGAGAAGTATTGTGAATCAAATTGTACGAAGTTCTACTTTGCCTTTCTACGGAGAGCCATTGATGGGTTTGCAGGTGATGGGAATGTTAGAAACACGTACACTCGATTTTGAAAATGTGATTTTACTTTCTTGTAACGAAGACATTTTGCCATCTGGAAAAGCAGTAAACTCATTTATTCCATTTGAATTAAAACGGGTGTTTGGATTGCCAACCTATGGAGATAAAGATTCTATTTTCTCGTATCACTTTTATCGTTTGTTACAACGTGCAACCAACATTCATTTATTGTACAATACAGAAAGTGATGCATTAGGAAGCGGAGAGAAAAGCAGATTCTTAACTCAATTAATTTATGAATTACCAAAAGTAAATCCGAATGTGACTATTACTGAGCAATTGGTGAGCATTCCGATTATCAATAATGGTGTGGAGAACTTAATATCGATTGAAAAATCAGATTCTATATTAGAGAAATTGAAGCTAAAAGCGGAGACGGGATTTTCTCCTTCTTTGCTGAATATTTATCGCAATTGTTCTTTGCAATTCTATTTTCATGCCATCGCTAAATTAAAAGAAGCGGATGAAGTGGAAGAGACGATAGGTGCAGATACGCTGGGAAATGTTATTCACGAAACATTAGAATCTTTTTATAAACCGTTTGTCGGGAAGAAGATTCAAGTAATGGATATTGCAGAAATGAAAAAGAAAGTTGAGTCAACAACCTTGGCTTTTTTTAAAGTAAAGTACAGCGAGACCGAAGTTAGTTATGGCAAAAATTTATTGACATTTAAAGTTGCTCTTAAATTCATCAATAATTTTTTAGATGCTGAAATTGCAAACATCCAAAAAGCAGAAAGGGAAGGATCTCCAATTATTATAAAAGCATTGGAGCAGGAATTGGAAAGTCATCTTTCGGTTGGCGAAAAGGCAATCAAAGTAAAAGGGAAAGCTGATAGAATTGATACATTAGGAAGCATAACCAGAATTGTAGATTATAAAACAGGCTTAGCTGATAACAAAGAATTGAAATTGGAAGATTGGGATGATCTCAGAATCAATTCAGGATTGGCAAAAAGTTTTCAATTGTTGACTTATGCATGGTTGTATCAAAAGCAAAATCCTTCAATCAAAGAAAATATTGTTTCCGGGATAATTACATTCAGAGAATTAAGTGCCGGATTAAAAACGGTGAAAGTAAATGATTCGGCTAACTTGAATGTGGATGTGTTAGCGAATTTTGAAGAGCAGTTGCAAGTGCTGCTTTCTGAAATATTTGATACAAGTTTGCGTTTTACTCAGACTAAAGAGGTGGCTAATTGTGAATATTGCGCATTTAAAGGCATTTGTAACCGTTAAAAATAATTCTGTTACCTGTATCTTTTGGTCTTTTCAATCATTATGAATTAAACAAATTTGTGCCGGTGAGCTCTCATCATAAATCGGATATCGAAATTAAACAGGAATTGCAGCTCATTGAAGCGGCAAAAGAAAACCCTGCGCGTTTTGGAGTCCTTTATGATAAATATTATAAGTCGATTTTCGTTTTTATTTACCGTAGAACAGATGATGAGGAACTTACAGCCGATATTACCTCACAGGTTTTTCTGAAAGCACTCATTAATATTAAGAAATATGAGTACAAAGGCGTTCCTTTTTCTGCATGGCTTTTCAGAATTGCCTTTAATGAAATTAATATGTATTTTAGAAAAAATAATGCACAAAGAATAGTGAGTTTGAGTCAAAATGGGATGTTGCAAATTGCACAAGAAGCAGAGTTAGATGAAAACACAGAAGGAATAAAACAAATGATGGGTGCTGTTAAACAATTAGACGCTTTAGAGCTTCAATTAATAGAATTACGATTTTTTGAAAAACATTCCTTTGCCGAAGTTAGCGAGATTGTTGGTATAACAGAGAACAATGCGAAAGTGAAAGTCTATCGTATTTTAGATAAATTAAAAAAAGTGTTGAGCAAGAAATAATGTCGGAACTGAAATTTAATATTGATAAACCCGATTTGCCGGATGAGCAAATCAACAAACACAAGGATTTTAAGAAGCTGATCTATAATTATCAATCAGCGACAAAACCTTTATACAAAGCACCACTTTATAAAAATAAAAGAGTGTTTATTGTTATTCTGTTGATTTTGTTGGTGATGTTTGTGATTATCGAAGCGCTGGAGAAAGCGGAAGAAGGGAAGGTTCCTGCTAAGGTTGAGGAAACGAAATAATTTTATTGGCGTCATTGCAAGGAACGAAGCAATCTCTGCCAATTAGTAACTCTGCTTATCATCGTGAGAGATTGCTTCGTTCCTTGCAATGACGTTCTAAGAATGATAGAGTTGATAAGATAATTTTACTCTGTAAATTTATATCCGACTCCCCTGATCGAGTGAAAGTGTATTGGTTCTCTTTGATTCTTTTCAAAATATTTTCTAAAAGCAAGAATATAATTGTCGATAGTACGTGACGATGGATAAGCATCTCTCCCCCAAACTGAATCTAATATTTCTTCACGCGAAACAACTTCTCCTTTTCGTTCAATCAATAATTTCATAAGTGCAATTTCTTTTTTACTGATTTCTGCTTTCCCGTTTATTCCAATTATCTCATAAGTAATAAAATTCACTTTGTTTTCTCCAAACGAATAAGATTCCAACGATTTATCCGATTCTATTTGCGGACTTCCTCTTTTTACTAAAATCTGAACTCTCAAAAGCAATTCCTCTAAATTAAAGGGTTTAGTTATGTAATCATCAGCACCCAATTTTAATCCTTGGATCTTATCGGAGCTGGAACCTTTTGCGGTAAGAAACAGGATTGGTATTTTGGTGTTTTCTTTCCGGATTTGCTCACATACATCAAAACCATTCAGTTCGGGTAACATAACATCAAGAATAATGAGATTGAAATTCTCCTTTTTAAATTCATTTAATGCTTCTATGCCATTTCTAGCTATTGACACCTCATAGCCTTCCAATTCCAGATTTAAACGAATTGTTTTTAACAGGTTTTCTTCGTCTTCTACTAATAAAATGTGCTTTTTACTCATAATCGTGCAAAGATAAAACAAAAACCTTGTTCGCTTGTAATTAAAGCCGACAAAGCGTAAATTTGTGACCTAAAATACGACCATGTCAGCTCAAGATATTTCTTCCCTTTTATTGGATTCCAATCTTTCTAAGGATTTTAAAAAAATAACCGAAAAAGTAATGGCAAACGAACGCATCACGTTTGATGAAGGTGTTCTTTTGTATGAAAAAGGTGAATTAGGGTTTTTAGGAACGCTTGCAAATTACATCCGTGAACGGAAAAATGGGAACAATGTATATTTCAATAGAAACTTCCACATTGAACCAACAAACATTTGTGTGTTTGATTGTAAATTTTGTTCGTATTCTAGATTATTAAAAAATAAAGAAGAAGGCTGGGAATTAACAGAAGAACAAATTTTAGATAAAGTAAGAAGTTACGATGGAAAACCTGTAACGGAAGTTCACATTGTAGGTGGTGTGCATCCGAAAATGGGCTTGATGTATTTTGCCGGATTGATTAAAAAAATAAAAACCATTCGTCCCGATATACACGTGAAAGCATTTACCGCTGTGGAACTGGAATACATGTGCAGAAAAGCAAAAGTAAGTTACGAAGAAGGTTTGCAAATTTTAAAAGACCACGGACAAAATTCTTTACCGGGTGGTGGAGCAGAAATTTTTGATGAAACGATTCGTAAAGAAATTTGCGAAGATAAATGTACTTCTGTGCAATGGTTGGAAATACATGAAACGGCGCATAAATTAGGAATGCCATCCAACGCTACAATGTTATACGGACACGTAGAAAAATTTGAACACCGGATTGATCACATGAATCGTTTGCGTGATTTGCAAGATAAAACGAAAGGCTTCAATACATTTATTCCATTAAAATTCAGAAATGGAAATAATCAAATGAGTCATATTACAGAATCTACTGTGATTGAAGATTTGCGCAATTACGCTGTGTCGAGAATTTACATGGATAATTTCGGACATTTAAAAGCATATTGGCCAATGATTGGCAGAACAACTGCACAACTTTCTTTAGCATTCGGAGTAGATGATATTGATGGAACAATTGATGATTCTACAAAAATTTATACAATGGCTGGTTCTGAAGAACAATCACCTGCTTTAACAACACAGCAACTTGTGGAGCTGATCAAACACGTTGGTAGAAATCCTATTGAGCGTGATACACTCTATAATGTAATTACTGATTATAGTAATTATGATTTTAGTAGCTGTTAAGAAACTTTTATACTTAGTCATTCCAATAAAAAAACGCTCCGTAATTTACGAAGCGTTTTATCTAATATCTCAAGTCTAATATCTCACATCTGAGATTACCCTTTCAAAAATCCCAACAATTTCTCAACGCTTACTTTAGCATCGCCATAAAGCATTTCTGAATTTTGTTTGTAGAACAAAGGATTGTCTTCACCTGAATAACCAGCCGACATAGAACGTTTCATTATGATTACTTTTTCTGCTTTCCATACTTCGATCACCGGCATTCCATAAATAGAACTTGCAGGATCATCTTGTGCACTTGGATTTACAACATCGTTTGCTCCAATTACCATTACCACATCTGTGCTAGGCATATCTTCATTGATCTCGTCCATTTCCAAAACAATATCGTACGGAACATTTGCTTCAGCTAACAATACATTCATGTGTCCTGGTAAACGACCAGCAACAGGGTGAATTGCGAATCTTACTTTTTTACCCGCTTTTTGTAATGTTTGAACCATTTCATAAATTGGATATTGTGCTTTTGCAACAGCCATTCCGTAACCTGGAACAATCACAACTGATTTTGCTTCTTTTAATAATGCTGCAACTTCTTCGTGAACTAAAGAAGTAACTTCACCTTCAATTGCTTTTTTCTCACCACCTTGTGATGACGATGCAGTTGCATTTGCAAAAATTACAGCAAAAAAAGAACGGTTCATAGCATGACACATGTGCATAGAAAGAATTGCTCCAGAACTTCCAACAAGTGCTCCTGTTACAATTAATAAATCGTTTCCTAACATAAATCCTGCTGCAGATGCTGCCCAACCAGAATAAGAATTCAACATGGAAACTACCACTGGCATATCTCCGCCACCAATTGCCATTACCAATACAATACCAATGAAAGATGCAATTCCTGTCATGATCAATAAAGGAAGCATTCCGTCTGTTCCGTGTGCTTTGCAAAATAACACTCCTAAAACAGTACATGCAATCATTAAAATAATGTTCATCATTTGAAGTCCTTTAAATGCCCAAGGTTTAGAAGGAATCTTTCCATCTAATTTTCCCCAAGCAACAATAGAACCTGTGAAAGTGATAGCACCAATAAAAATTCCGATGAAAACTTCTACCAAGTGAATAGAGTGAGCTGCTCCTGTTAATTTTTG
Source organism: Chitinophaga pinensis (assembly GCA_945879015.1). Lineage (GTDB taxonomy): Bacteria > Bacteroidota > Bacteroidia > 2-12-FULL-35-15 > 2-12-FULL-35-15 > 2-12-FULL-35-15. Next base: position 25,649 of record CAMCUO010000010.1, read on the forward strand.
TGTTTCAGGATCAAGGTAAGAACCGAAACCAACCAACACTGCTGCCATTCCCACAAAACTGTGTAAGATGGCTACCAACTGAGGCATGGAAGTCATTTCCACTTTACGTGCGACTATGATTCCAATTAAAGAAGCAATTGCAATCGCTCCAATAATATAAACTTGTCCTTCAACACCCTTACCTAAAACGGTAGCAATAATTGCTATTATCATACCCACAATTCCGAAGAGAACTCCACGTTTTGCTGATTCTTGGGAGGCTAATCCTCCTAAACTTAAAATGAACAGGATACTTGCAAATAAATATGCTGCTGTTTGAATTTCTTGACCAATAACTATCATAATTTCTGTTTCTATTTTTTAAACATTTTCAACATACGGTGTGTCACTAAGAATCCTCCAACAATATTTATGCTGGCGATTAAAATAGCAATTACTGCTATTATAGTAACTGGATCTTTAATGTCTTTAGTAGTTTGTAATAAACCACCAACAACTATAATTCCACTGATGGCATTTGTTACAGCCATTAATGGCGTATGTAGCGCATGTGCAACGTTGGTGATCAATTGCCAACCAACAAAAATTGCCAATACGAATACTGTGAAATGCTGAATAAATTCTTTTGGAGCAAATTTACCAACCAATAAAAGCATTGCTCCAACTACTGCTACAGTAATAATCATTGAAGTAGCTGCTTTTTTTGATTTTTCAGCATAGGATGCTTTAATTTCTTCTGCAGTTGGTGGAACTACTTTCGCTTTACCACCTGCAGTTGGACTAACAGGAAGTGGTGCTGGAGGCCAATTGATTTTACCATTGTAAGTTACCATTGCTCTTGACACAACAGCATCTTCCATATCAATTTTCCATTTTTCTGCTTTACCCATATCATCTAATAAATGACATAAGTTATTTCCATAAAGTTGAGATGCTTGACTAGGTAATTGACTTAATTTACCAACCATTACAACTCCATTATCAGTTGTATAAACTTCTCCGTTTTTTGTAAGAGCACAGTTGCCGCCAGTTGATGCAGCTAAATCTACAATCACCGAACCTGGTTTCATAGCAGCTACGTGATAATCTAACCACAATTTCGGAGCGGGTCTGCCCGGAATTTGTGCTGTTGTAATTACTATATCAACTTCTTTAGCTTGTTCTAAAAACAACTTCATTTCTGCTTCAATAAATGCAGGACTCATTTCTTTTGAGTAACCGGATGAAGTTGCTCCATCTTCTTCAATTTCAACAGTTAAGAATTGCGCACCCATCGATTCGATTTGTTCGGCAACTTCTTTACGAGTATCAAATGCTCTAACAATTGCACCTAATGAATTGGCAGCACCAATAGCAGCTAAACCAGCCACTCCCGCACCAATTACCAATACTTTTGCTGGCTCAACTTTTCCAGCTGCAGTAATTTGTCCGTTTAAAAATCTTCCGAAATTATATGATCCTTCAATTACTGCTCTATATCCTGCAATGTTTGCCATTGAAGACAAAACATCCATTTTTTGTGCTCTGGAAATACGAGGAATCGCATCCATTGCCACAGCATTTACTTTTTTATCTGCTAATTTTTGAAGTAAAGGTTGATTTTGCGCAGGCCACAAGTAACTCAACATTACCAAACCTTCTTTCATCATATCCACTTCTTCCATTGAAGGCTCTTTCACCTTTAAAACAATGTCTGATTTGCCATAAATATCATCCGCTGTAGGAACTATTTTAGCTCCAGCTTCTTCAAATTCTTTATCTGAAAAATTTGCTTTTACACCAGCATTGTGCTGAATATAAACTTCAAATCCTTGCTTTTGCAATCGTTTAACAGTTTTGGGAGTTGCAGCAACTCTTAACTCACTTGGAAAAATTTCCGATGGGATACCTACCTTCATAATTGAACTATATTGATTGTAAAGTTTTTGAGTAACAAAATTTTGAGTCCCGAAAGTAATAAAATATTGATAAGTATCCAAAAAAACGGGAATTAGTTAAATGGGGAGATTTGAAGAACCTTGAAAGTCTGTTGAATACTAGCTATTTCCTGTTTAAATTAAGGAACTTTATCTTTGCAAAAGTGAACACTTCGATAGTGTCTGCTTCAACGCAGAATGCTCAGTGTGACGTCCCGACCGTCAGGCTGAGCGTAGTCGAAGACTTCATTGTTTTAAACTGAGAGCAATATTAGGATAATCCGTAATAATTCCATCAACTCCTAAATCAATCAACTTTTGCATTTCTTTTTCAGAGTTTACAGTCCACACAATTACTTTACATCCCAATTTATGTGCTTGCTCAATGGTTTTTGCTTTGCAAATTTTTACTGCGGGATTATATGAATAAGGACTGAATCCTAATTTTCCAATGTTGAGTTTTACGGAAGTGAAATTAGCAACCAATAAACCGATTCTTAATTGAGTATCTATTTTGTGAATTTCTCTTAAGCATCTGGAATCAAAACTTTGGATGATAATACGTTCGTTAATATTATATTTTTTAATCACATTGTATATAAGTGCAACAGTAGTTTTTGTTTCGAAATGATATTTACCATCTCCGAATTTATTATTTTTTATTTCGATGTTGTATTTTATCGGAGGCAAATTGTTTTCCTTCGCAAATGCTTCCATTGCTTCAATCACTTCTGATAACAATGGTTTGTATTCATCTGATTTTGCTTGTTGTGGAAATTTTTTATTTCCTCTTTTTCCGCAACCGTATTTTTTAATTTCAGAATAAGTTAATTTATGAAGATTTTTTTTTGTTCGTTTTGTAATTATTTTCCCTTCCGGAGAAGAACAAGTGTTTGGATTGAACCAAGGTTCGTGGGAAACTACAACTTGTGAATCTTTTGTGATAATTACATCTAATTCTAAATAATCAACACCAAGTTTTGCCGCTTGTTGAAATGCTGTCAAAGTGTTTTCAGGAAAGAGTCCGCGAAAACCGCGGTGGCCATGTACTTCTATCTTCTTTTGTGAAAACGAGAAGGAGTTTAGAAATAGAAATAATATTAGAAGAATAGGTTTCATTATGAAGACAAAAGTAACAAATATAAAACGTTACAGAACCCTCTCCTTTTTCAGGAGAGGGCAGGGTGCTGCTCTAAAATCTTATTCTATTGTTTCATCGTATATTTGAGAAGCAATTAAAATCAAAAAATTATTTCTTGTTTTACTGATAAGTTTAAATCTTTCGATGATGTCGCAAACTCCTATTCGTTATGTCGCGCTTGGCGATTCATATACTATTTGCACTGGTGCAACTGAGGCTCAATCTTGGCCCGTTTTATTATGTAGGCAGTTGAAAGATGCTAAAGTGAACATCGAATTAATTGCAAATCCTTCTCAAAATGGGTAGACTTCGCAAAATTTAATTGATAGAGAACTTCCTGTTTTAGATAAATCAAAAGCAACATTTGTTACTTTATTAATTGCCGTGAACGATTGGGTGCAAGGCGTAGATGCAAAAATAGTTCAGAAAAATCTAGTAAAAATCATTGATCACATTTAAGCACATCTTCCTTATAAAAGTAACTTGATCTTAATTACTATTCCCCATTTTTGGTGTAACATCAACAGGCGCAAGATACAGCGGAGGAAGAGACATTTCAAAAGGAATAGCTGAATTCAATAAAATTATTTTAGATGAAGCAAAAAAGCGAAATTTTAAAACAGTTGATATTTTTGAAAAGTCGAAAGAGATGGGAAAAGATAGCACCTTTGTTGCCCCAGATGGTTTGCATCCCTCTGCCAAGGAATACGTAATCTGGGAGACAATGATTTATCCGGTAGCACTGCATTTGTTGAAATAATAACTTAACTTTGGCCGCACTTCGATTACGCGCAGTGTGACGCCAATGTAGATTAGACTATTGCCTAGAGACGTCAGACTGAGCGTATTCGAAGGCTTTCGTAAACATCATATCACAATGGATTTATCAAAACTCCCTAATCAAGCAAGACTAGCCGAAACAAACACTAAAAAATTGTTTGAGGTTTTAAAAAGAAAAAAGCCAAACAATCTCGATGATGTTGTCCATCAACTCCACGATGAAGCATTTGAAAAAATCGATTGCATGAAATGTGCTAACTGTTGCAAAACAACTAGTCCTATTTTTAACGACAGAGATATTGATAGAATTTCAAGAAGACTAAGAATAAAACCTTCCGACTTTATTTCAAAATATCTTCACAAAGATGAAGATGGTGATTATGTATTAAACGAAGCTCCGTGTACTTTTTTAGATTCCGAAAATTATTGTTTGATTTACGATGACAGACCGGCTGCATGTCGCGAATACCCGCATACAAACAGAAAACGCTTTTACCAACTCCTCGATTTAACTATTAAGAATACTTATGTTTGTCCGGCTGCTTTCGAAATAGTAGAGCAGATGAAAAAGAAGTATAAATAGTCTTATATTTGATTTCCATTTTATAAAAATAGCCCATGAAAACAAAAATTACTTTAATCTCTACAATTGCATTATCCATTTCAGCAATGGCAATAGTTGTTTCGAATGGCGATCCTCTGAAAAAGAAAAAACAAGTTCCGAAGGAAATAAAGTTTGAAACTCAAACTATTTCTGCAGATGAAGGAATGGTGCATGGCGCATCAAAGCGATTGAAATGGGAAGTTTCACGGTTAGCAGATCCAGCAACAGGAAGAATTCCAGATAATATCCGCCAGTTAGAATTAGCTTTTGGCGCAACACTTCCAAACGATTTGCAAGTAGATAGAAGTATGGCAAGTTTAACAATGACTAATCGCGGACCGTGGAATGTGGGTGGACGAACACGTGCTTTTGGTGTGGATATAAATAATGAAAATAGATTGTTAGCAGGTTCTTGTTCGGGTGGAATGTGGCTTTCAACTAATGGCGGAACATCTTGGGCTCAGACAAATACTTTATCGCAATTAAAAAATGCAACATGTTTGACTCAAGATAAACGTCCAACGCATACTGATACTTGGTATTATGGAAGTGGTGAAGCTTATGGTGCTTCTGCAAGTGGTGGAAATGGTGCTTATTATTTAGGTGATGGAGTATTTAAATCAATCGATGGAGGATTTACCTGGACGCCACTATCAGCAACTAGTAGTGGAAATCCAAATAGTTTTACTACAGGCTGGCAATTGGTTTGGAATATAGTAAACGATAATTCTGCAAACGATTCAATTGACGAAGTATATGCAGCTATTTACGGAGGAATCACAAGAAGTTTAAATGGTGGAACATCTTGGACAACAGTCATTGGTGGTAGTTCTTATTTTACAGATGTTCAAGTAGCAACTAATGGAGTTGTTTATGCAACTTGTAGTGATGATGGAACACAAAAAGGAATTTGGCGCTCCGATTCAGGTACAGCTTTTACAAATATTTTACCTGTAGGATTTCCAACAGCATACAATAGAATTGTTTCAGGAATTAATCCGAACAATGAAAACGAAGTTTACTTTTTAGCAAACACTCCAGGCTTTGGAAAAGTAACTTACAATTATTTAGGAACTCCTGAGTGGAACAGCTTTTGGAAATATACTTATGTCTCAGGAAGTGGAGCGGGAGCAGGAGGAACTTGGCAAGATTTGTCGATGAATTTACCAGCTACCGGTGGAATGTTTGATAAGTGGGGCGTACAAGGTTCTTATGATATGGTAGTAAGAGTAAAACCCGGAAGTTCAAATACAGTTTATATTGGTGGAACAAATTTATATCGTTCAACTACAGGATTTCAAGATTCTACAAACACAACATTCATTGGTGGCTACGAACAATTTTCTGCTTTGCCAGTAATTAATTCATACGCAAATCATCATCCCGATCAACATTGTATAGAATTTTTACCATCTAATCCAGATGTGATGTTTAGTGCGAATGATGGTGGAATTTTTAAGACGATGAATGATACTGCAAGTGCTATAGTTTGGCAATCGCTTAATAATGGATATTTAACTTCTATGTTTTATACCGTTACAATTGATCATGCAACAGCTGGAAACAATATAATAATTGCAGGAGCGCAAGACAATGGAAGTTGGTATACAAATTCAGCTTCACCAACAGCTCCATGGGTGCAGCCTCGCGGAGGTGATGGTTCTTATTGCGCTATTGCGGATGGACAATCCAATTATTATTTCTCTATTCAAAATGCGAAAATGATGAAGGCGACATTGGATGGATCAGGTAATGTTACAAGTTTTGCACGCATCGATCCAATCGGATTAAAAAATCCCGAATTTATTAATCCTTATACACTTGATCCGAACAACAATAATTATATGTATGTAGCAGGTGGAAAATATTTATGGCGTAACGATGATTTGTCGGGCATTCCAATGATAGGAAATTGGGATTCGATTTCTACAAATTGGACTCAGTTTGTAGATTCAGTTCCGGGAAGCGCTATGATTACTGCTGTGACAGCTTGTAAAACTCCAGCTAACAGAGTCTATTATGGAACAGATGTAAAAAGAATTTATCGAGTTGACAATGCAAATGTTGGAACTCCAACTCCTGTAGATATTACATCAACAACTACTGCAGCATTGTTTCCAAACGGATACGTAAGTTGTATTGCTGCTGATCCGTTGGATGGAAATAGAGTGATAGTTACATTTTCAAATTATGGAGTGTACAATGTTTTCTATACAGAAGATGGAGGAACTACATGGGCAAAAGCGGGAGGTAATTTGGAAGCTTCTTCAATTTCAAGTCCTTCAGTGCGTTGGGCAAGTATCTTACATGTTGCTGATGGAACAGTTTATCTTTTAGCAACAAGTACAGGATTGTATGCAACAGATACGTTAATGGGAACAGCTACCGTTTGGGTACAACAAGGAGCAAGTACAATTGGAAATTCTGTTTGTGATATGATAGATACTCGTCCATCTGATGGATTGGTAGTTGTAGCCACACATGCAAGTGGAATTTACTCAACGTATATTACAAGTGTAAATGATATTGTTACAGTAAAAGACATTGCTGCATCAAAAGATGATTTGCAATTAATAAACTATCCAAATCCAGTTTTGGATAATACCACTATTGAGTTTACACTTAATGGCAAAGCAAATGTGAATCTACAAATTTGGGATGCTTACGGAAGATTGATGGAAACGCTTGTTAATTCACAAATGCAGGAAGGTAAACACACCATCGTATTTAATAAGAAAAATCTAAAACCAGGTATTTACTATTATAGCTTAACAGCTGATAAAAGAAGAAAGACCAATAAAATGCTCATCGTTAAATAGTACAAATTCTTAATTCATCCCTTTTTTTTTTGGTGAATTTTAGAATTGTTTCTGCCGATCGGTTTATGTGCAATATTCTTGTTCTAGGCTTTAATGTTAGCATCGGTATAAACATTTGATTGTTAGTTAATAAATCCTCTGCTTCGGTAGGGGATTTTTTTTTGCCCGTACTTTTACAAAATAAATTTAATTTAGAATAAATGTTGCAAAGTATATTTGGAAGTGCTTTCGATTATCATGCATGGATTGTTCTTCCTTTAATTATTTTCTTCTCGCGTATATGTGATGTGAGTTTGGGAACCATTCGCCACGTTTTTATTTCCAAAGGGTTCAAAAAAATTGTTCCACTTCTTGGTTTTTTTGAAGTGCTGATTTGGATTATAGTTGTAGCGCAAGTAATGAAAAATTTAAATAACTGGGCATGCTATTTAGCATGGGCAGGAGGCTTCGCAACTGGAACATACGTTGGATTATGGATTGAAGAAAAATTAGCTTTGGGTTTACAGGTAATTCGCATCATTACAAATCAGGATTGTGCAGATTTGTTAAAAGCATTTAAAAAAGATAATCATGGAATAACTTTAGTGGATGCACAAGGAGCAGTTGGACCTGTGAAAATGATTTTTACAATTATAAAACGTAAAAATGTAAAAGAGGTAATACTATTAATTAGAAAACACAACCCAACTGCATTCTATTCAATAGAAGAAATAAAAAAATCGAGTCAGGGTGTTTTTACCGAAAACACAGGAAGTGGTTTTTCTGTAATACGAAAAATGTTTCCGGCTAGGAAAGGGAAGTAAATTAAACAGACTTTTTCCTTATTACTCCAACCAAAGCAATCACAGAAACAATTGTCCAACAAGCTTCCAATACTACAAAAGGAAGATAATTGATAAGCACGGAAGATAAACAAGCTATTCCCGCTCCGAAAATATTCATCAGAATATAAGAATAAGAATCTTTGTGCATTTTGTTGGAGAGATTCAAAAAGAAAGCAATCAGTAAAATACTTACTCCGATAAATCCTATCCAGTCGTTGATGTTCATGATGTTGAGTTTAATTGTAATTGTATAAGCCGTTTCGTATGAAGTATTTTTGTTGTGTTCGTCATTGCGAGTCACGACCCGAGCATCGGGAGGGGATGTGGCAATCTCTCCTCAATTGTGTCGATTCTCCTCATCGTGAGAGATTGCCACATCCCGCGAAAATGCGAGACTCGCAATGACGTTCCGAAATGTAGATTACCCTTCACCAAAAATAAAATCCCTATCCGTAATTAAACAGAACAGGGATTTAAATAGTATTAATCAATTATTATTTATCTAAATCTTCGAAATTCACATCCGTAAAGCTAGTATCTGTTTTTGGTGTTTCAGTTTTATGGTGCTCACTTGGAACATATTCAGGACGAGGTTCAATTTCTGGCGAGATAGACTTTATATGAGCAACCGTTTCATTCAAGCCTTCTGCAAATTTTTCAAAATCTTCTTTGTATAAAAACAATTTATGTTTTTCATAAAAGAATTTACCGTCATCACCAAAGCGCTTCTTGCTTTCTGTAATTGTCAAATAGTAATCATTTCCTTTGGTGCTCTTTACATCAAAAAAATATGTTCTTTTACCTGCTCTAACAGATTTCGAGAAAATTTCTTCTCTGTCCATTCCGTTTTTGTCAAATCCTTCTTCCATCTTTGCTAATAAGTTGTTTGTTCGTTTTTAAATAGATGCTGACAAATGTTTACAAAAAAACTTGCTAAAACAAGGCTTGTTAATAACTTTTGATAGGTTGTTTATGGGGTTTTAAGGACAATAGATAAAGGCTATGCAGTTTTTTCCTCTTCTAATAACTGCATTTTGTGCAATTCGAAGTAAGTTCCTTGTTTTTCAAGCAGTTGTTGGTGGTTGCCCGATTCAACAATTTCACCTTTATCGATAACAATAATGTTATCAGAGTTTTTTACCGTAGAAATGCGGTGACTAATAATCAAGCTGGTTTTATTAGCCATTACCTTTTTCAGATTCCCCAAAATCTCTTCTTCTGTTTCAGTATCTACGGCTGATAAGCAATCATCAAAAATCATTATTTGAGGTTTTTTGATGATAGCGCGTGCAATGGAAATTCTTTGCTTTTGTCCGCCCGACAATGTAATTCCTCTTTCTCCAACAATGGTTTCAAACTGATCTTTAAAGCTTATAATATTTGAATAAATGGCTGCATCCTTAGCTGCTTGAATGATTGCTTCCTCTTTCTGATTTTCTTCATCAATACTAAATGCGATATTATGTGTGATAGTATCTGAAAATAAAATCACTTCTTGTGGCGCATATCCAATCTGGCTCCGTAATGCAGAAATTGGAATGTTTTTAATATTGCTGTTATCCACTAAAATTTCACCTGAATTCACATCATATAATCTGCAAATAAGATTGGCTATAGTGGATTTACCCGAGCCTGTTCTGCCTATAATGGCTAAGGTTTTGCCTTTCGGGATTTTAAAGGATACATTTTTTAAAGCAACTATTCCAGAATCGGGATAAACAAAGTTGACATCCTTGAACTCTACGTCACCGTTAATAGCTTCTGTGCTTGCTAATTGGCTAGTGATTTCTGGCTCTGTATGCAAAAATTCGTTTATTCTGGTTTGAGATGCTGCTGCACGTTGAATCAAGGATGTTACCCAGCCTAATGAAGCAATTGGCCAGGTTAATCGGGTAACATACACAATAAATTCAGCAATATTTCCATACGAAATTTTATGATTAATGGCCTGCATTCCACCAATGTAGATAGTAAATAGGGTGCTTAATCCAATCAACAAAATCATAAAAGGTTGAAATAACGCTTCTACTTTCACCAATCGCATTGTTAAGTTTTTGTAGGAATTGCTTTGTTTTTCAAAATCAAAAATCGATTTATCCTCTCGGCCATAAGCTTTTAAAACTCGTATTCCAGAAAAGGCTTCTTGTGTATGAGTAGTTATTTCAGATAATTGTTCCTGTACTTTTGTGCTTTTTTTATTGATAGTATTGCTAACATAATAAATTGAAACTGCGAGAATTGGCAATGGAATCAATACATACAGCGTAAGTTCAATATTTACATTCACCATTTCAGTAATAGTAAACAAAAACAAAAACAAAGTATTAAAGATATACATGATGGCGGGACCGATATACATCCTAACTCTTCCAATATCTTCACTGATGCGATTCATCATATCGCCAGTGTTGTTGCGTTTGTAAAACGCGGTATCTAGTTTTTGATAATGCGCATACATTTCATTTTTTAAATCGTACTCAACTAGGCGCGACATTACAATTATGGTTTGACGCATCAAAAACAGGAAGAAACCACTTAGTAGAGCATATCCTAAGGTATAACCACCGTAAATCAATAATTGATGATAACTCTCTGAAGGAGGAATTCCTTTTGAAACACAGGTTCCAATATAATCAATGGTTAAGCCAATGTAGGGAACAGCTGTAACAGCAAAATAGTTGGAAATACCAACAAATAAAAGTCCTAAAAGTATTCGTAATCGATACTTGTAAAGGTATTTATTGATATGTTTTAGTGAGCTCAAATTGATTCTTTGTATCTTTAATCTGTCAAAAATACTCTTCTGTCTGTTTATTTTTGCCCACTCGGAAAATAAATATAATTTTGCGGTCAAATAAAAAGCTGGTGGTATTTTTAGCGGTGCAAAAGTACTTAAAAAAATAACGAACATTCTACAAATTCATAAACAAAAAACGGAAGATGGAAGTTCTAGATCTAAAAAAATCACATTTGGCAGAAAACCCTGTGATAGCTCAAATGGTTTTGAATAATCATGAGCAAGTGGTGTTTTGTAACGATAACGATACAGGATTAAAAGCAATTATTGCTATTCACAACACTATTTTAGGTCCGAGTTTAGGTGGAACGCGCATGTGGATGTACAATAATGAGATGGAAGCTTTAACGGATGTATTGCGACTTTCACGTGGAATGACTTATAAATCTTCAGTAGCAGGATTGAATTTAGGTGGCGGAAAAGCAGTTATTATTGGCGATTCAAAAACTCAGAAGAGTGAGGCTTTGATGCGAAGATTCGGAAAATTTATAAATAGTTTATCCGGAAAATATATTACTGCTGAAGATGTTGGTGTGAGCACAAAAGACATGGAATACATAAAAATGGAAACCGATTATGTAAGTGGTTTGCCAGTTAATATGGGCGGAAGTGGTGATCCTTCTCCTGTTACAGCTTACGGTGTTTATCTTTCTATGAAAGCTTCAGCAAAAGAAAAATGGGGAAATGATAGTCTATCAGGAAAAAAAGTAGTGGTTCAAGGAATTGGGCATGTTGGTGAGAACCTTGTGAAGCATTTGGTCAAAGAAGGAGCAAAGGTTTCTATCTTTGATATTAATGAAGAGCGATTGAAAGCAATTTCCAACGAAACGGGTGCTGAGGTAATAAAAGATGGAAATAAATTGTACGATTTAGAAATGGATATTTATGCTCCATGTGCATTGGGCGCTACTGTTAATACAGATACTTTGAATCGTTTAAAATGTTCAATTATCTGCGGAGCAGCAAACAATCAATTGGCTGATGAAAATGTTCACGGGAAAATGGTAATCGAAAAAAAGATTATTTATGCTCCCGATTTTGTTGTGAATGCAGGAGGAATTATTAATGTGTATTATGAATTAGAAGGATATAACAGAGAAAGAGCAATGGCACATGCCGAAAAAATTTATGATACTACATTAAATATTTTTAAATTGTCTAAAGAACAAAACATTCCAACCTACATGGCAGCAAATCGTTTGGCGGAAAAAAGATTGGAAGATATTGGTAAGATTAAAGTTAAGTTTTAAAACTAAAATTCGTAATTCGTACATTTAGTATTAATTTCGTAATTCGCAGGAGTGGAAATTAGTAATAGGTTGTAAGTTATTTGATATATGTTAAACAGAAGGTATTTAAGAATTAAGGTGATGCAGGCTTTGTATGGGTTTTTTCAATCTGATACAAGAGATTTAGCGAAGAGTGAAAAGGATTTATTTACTGGGATAGAGAAAATCTATGATCTGTTTATTTATCAGTTGGCTTTTTTAATTGAGTTAAAGCATGTTGCGACCGTTTTAATGGAAGAGGCGAAAATAAAACATCTGCCTACCGAGCATGATTTAAATCCTAATTTAAAGTTTATTGAAAACAAGTTCATTAATCAACTAGAGAATAATATTCATGTTCAACGCGAAATCAATAATCGCAGAATAAGTTGGAACAACGAGTTCGAGTTAGTAAAAAAAGTTTTCAATACCATTAAAACATCCCCTGAGTTTGAGAAATATATGAATGTATCAGATGATTCATTTAACTCTCACCGTGATTTTGCTCTTGAAATGTTTAGAGAATCAATTGCCGATTTTGAATTGCTAAATCATTTATACGAAGAAAAAAACTTGCACTATGGAGATGATATTTATATTGTGAACCCAATGATTGTAAAAATGATTGAAGGATCAAAAGAAAGTGCAACTCCTGATACGGCTTTAATGACATTGTATAAGGACAAAGAAGAAGATATGCAGTTTGTGAAAGATTTGTTTCGTGAAACGGCTTTACGTAACGATGAGATAGAAAAAATGATTGGTGATAAAACAAAAAATTGGGAAGTTGAGCGTATTGCAATGATGGATGTTTTGTTAATGAAAATGGCTATTACGGAGATTTTACATTTTTCTAGTATCCCAGTTAAAGTGTCTTTGAATGAGTTTATCGAAATTTCAAAAATGTACAGTACACCAAAAAGTAAAATATTTATCAATGGAATTTTAGATAAAATTGTTGCAGATTTAAAAGAAGGGAATAAGTTGAATAAAATAGGAAGAGGGTTGATGGAATAGTTGCTGGTTGTTAGTTGCTGGTTGTTAGTTTTTAGTTGTTGGTTGTTAGTTTTTAGTTGTTGGTTGTTAGTTGTTTGTTCTTTGCGGAGCGTCATTGCGAGGAACGAAGCAATCCTTCTTCGTTTGGTGAGAGATTGCTTCACTTCGCTCGCAATGACGTTCAAAAGAAGAAATGTTTTAGAATTTATATCATGAAGACAAAATTATTTTTAGCATTAGCAACATCCTTATTGTTGTTATCATGCGGACAAGATTCAAAGGATGGTGACAGAACCATTTCATCGGATGTAATAAATGTTCCGGCTACGGCTTCAGGAAAACAAGCAACTCCAGGTTCGGCACCAAGTATTGCTTTTGAGTCTGACAAACATGATTTCGGAAAAATTACTCAAGGTGAAATTGTTTCTCATTCTTTTGTGTTTGTAAATAATGGTGGATCCGATTTAATTATTTCGAATGCTTTAGGAAGCTGTGGATGTACTATTCCCGAATATCCAAAAGGTGCAATTAAACCAGGTGAACAAGGGAAAATAGATGTAAAATTTGATAGTGCTGGAAAATCAGGCTTAGTTAAAAAAACAGTTACGCTTACCACTAATTGCACACCTAGTACACAAGTGTTGACGATTATTGCAACTGTTAATGTTCCGGAGGAGGATTAAATAAATAGGCAATTAAAAGAAGTTGGCAGTAGGCAAATTTTTATCCGTCACCCTGAGCATTCTGCGTTGAAGCAGACACTATCGAAGGGAAAGGACTAAGAGGCCAATTGACAATTGTTTAGTAGACAATAGACAATAAAAGAACAAAAAATAAACAAATTTAATTTTACAATTTTCCAATTAACAATTAAAAACAAACAAACAATTATGGGTCAATTAGGTCAATTTCTTCCGTTAGTGTTAATTATCGTAGTGTTTTATTTTTTCATGATTCGCCCTCAGTTGAAGAAAACTAAGGAACAAAAGAAATTTCGTGAAAACATTAAAGTAGGCGATAAGATTGTTACTATTGGAGGGATTCATGGTAAAATTTCTGATATTCAGGATGCAACATTTATGATTACTGTTGAAGGCGGAGTAAAATTAAAAATTGAAAGAAGTGCAATTTCAATGGATGCTTCAACTTTAATTGGAGCTGAACAGAAATAATTTTAGGAATTTTATGAATAACCTTAAAATTGAAATCAATATTTTTTAAAAATAAAAAATCCAATACTAAGGACGCAGCCCGTAATAATAGACGAGCAGTTACGTTTGTTTTTTGTTTATTGGTTTCAATTTTTGTTTGGGTTTTGATGTCGCTCACAAAGGAGTATGTTATTTCTGTTAGCTTTCCTGTAAAATACACCAATCTTCCTACCGATAAATTAATTGTTAATCAGTTACCTGAAATAATTGATATTGAGATAAAATCTTCTGGTTTTAATTTGCTTTTCTATAAAATGAAGCAACATAAAGAAACCATTATGCTTGATATTAATGATGCAAAATCTACTCCAGTTAAAAATAATTATTTTATTAATTGTAATAATCATCTTGATAAGGTAACAAGTCAGTTTAGTTCAGCTATTAAGGTAATTCACATTAAGCCTGACACTGTTTTTATTAATTACAATAAAAAAATCAGTAAAACTGTTCCAGTAAAAATAAACTTGAACATTAAATTTGCAGAGCAGTATCAACAAACAGATAGTATTCAGCTAGAGCCTAAAACAATAGAAGTTATGGGAACCAAAGAAGTATTGGCTACAATCTCTTTTGTAGAAACAGCTGTAACTAATTTGAAAAAAGTTGATAAAGCTGTTCTGATGGATTTGAATATTGTAAAATCGCCAGCCATGAAACAAGTTGAATTTTCGCAAAATTCGGTAAAGGTGAAAATAAATGTTACAAAATTTACGGAAACTCAAGTTGAATTGCCTGTTGAAGTTGAGAATTTACCTAATGGATTAAATCTAAAAACATTTCCTGATAAAATTTCCGTAAAATATCAAGTGGCATACGATGATTATGGAAAAATTAATTCTTCGGATTTCAAAATTACTGTCGACTACTCAAAAATAGAACAAGGAAGTAATAAATTAAAAGTACAGATTGTAAAATTTCCTACAAATGTACGCTCCGTAAAGTTGGGAAACGAAAGAGTAGAATACATCATCCGAAAATAATTACCGAATAACATCTGTATTAGTCCGACTTCATCGAACTAAACAGCTGCAGCTCGGTATGTACAAATTTTAATAGAGACTACACATGCTAAAGCTAGGAATAACAGGTGGAATAGGAAGTGGCAAAACAACTGTTTGCAGATTGTTTGAATTGCTTGGTATTTCAGTTTATTATGCCGATGAAGAATCTAAAAAGTTATTGGATGAGGACAAAGAAGTAAAAGATAAAGTAGTTTCTGTTTTTGGAAATTCTATATTAAATGATGCAAAATTTATTGATAGAAAAAAATTAGCCGTGATAGTTTTTAATAATAAAGAGGAATTAGAAAAGTTAAATGCGATTCTTCATCCTGCTGTTGGACAACATTTTGAAAATTGGCTAAAGAACCAAAATTCACCATATATTTTAAAAGAAGCAGCCATTTTATTTGAAAGTGGTGCTTACAAACAAGTAGATAAAGTTTTGACTGTTGTAGCGCCATTGGAGTTGAAAATTCAAAGAACAATGAAACGCGATGGTCTTTCTAAGGTAGAGGTTGAAAGAAGGATTCAGCTACAATTAAGTGATGAAGAAAAGGTTAAGCGCTCCGATTTTGCAATTACTAATAATGAACAGGAGCTATTGATTCCACAGGTTTTGGCAATTCATAGACAATTAGTCGATAAATAATTTTGCTCATATCCAATATCTTTACTATTTTCGATTCTTAATAAACGAAACAAAAATGGAAAATCAAGGTACACCAAATCAAGAAACAGTAAACCAACAATTCAATCAGCAATTTGGACAACAACCATTAACAAACTCAACAGCAGTTTTGGTATTAGGAATTATTTCTATTATTGGTTGTTATTGTGTAGGTATAGTTGGATTAATATGTGGAATTATAGCACTTGTGTTGGCTAATAAAGCAACAAAATTACATACAGCAAATCCTCAAGCCTATACTGTAGGATCTGTAAAAAACATGAAAGCAGGAAGAGTTTGTGCAATCATTGGAACATCACTTTCAGCGATATATTTTATTTTCTGGATATGTTATTTCTTTATTCTTGGGGCTGCATTCAGTATGATTCCTTGGGATCGTTACTAATTAGAGATTATCTTGCTATAAGAGGACGCATTTTGCGTCCTCTTTTGTTTTAATACTATGCAATCAATCATTCATTGGCTCGAAAATCACTTTATGACTTGTCCGTATAAGGCAATGTCAGGTGTTGATTGTCCCGGTTGCGGGATGCAGCGTGCTTTTATTGAATTGCTCAAAGGTAATTTTATTGAAAGTATTCAATTGTATCCTGCTCTTTTACCAACTATCTTTACTGTGCTAATCACAATTCTGCATTTGTTTTTCAAATTTAAGAATGGTGCAGCCATTATCAAATATTCATTTATTATCACCGTTAGTATTGTTGTACTTAGCTTTTTGATTAAAATGATTTTATGAAACAGTTAGTAAAATATATCTTGCTTTTATTTTTCTTTCAGTCGTTTGCACAAGATGCACTTCAACACAAAGTGTATTTGGTTGGTGATGCTGGAGAAGATACCATCCCTGGAAAAGCATTATTGATGTTAAAAGATGAGTTGATCGCGAATTCTAATAGTTCAGTAATTTTTCTTGGTGACAATGTTTATCCAAGTGGATTGAAAAAAAATAATAAAGAATCCTTATTGCATTTGGAATCGCAATTGCAAATTTTGAAAGAGTATAAAGGAAACGTGTTTTTTATTCCTGGTAATCACGATTGGGATGCTCAAAAAAGAAACGGTTTGAATGTTTTAAAAAATCAAGAAGAATATGTGCAAGATTATTTAAAAAAGAACTCTTCAGTTTTAAATAAAGAAAAAACAACCTTCCTGCCAAAATATGGACTACCAGGTCCAGCAACAGTTATGTTAGCAGATCGTTTGCGTTTGATTATTATTGATACGCAATGGTTCTTGCATTTTTACAAAAAGAATTCTATTGGTTCGAAGAATGAAACGAAAGAACTTTGCTATAAACGGTTGGATAGTTTGTTGGCATTTTCAAAAATAAATAATGAGCAAGTAATTATTGCTGCGCATCATCCAATATATTCTAACGGACAACATGGAAGGACAAAGCAGCCATTTCGGTTTTTCATCAATTGTACCCCTCTTCAAATATTCGGATTATTAGGTTTGAACAGATTATACTCTCAGGATTTGTCAGGGCCACGTTACAGAAAGATGTGTAAAGAAATGCTTTCATCCATCAGCAAATATGATAATATTGTTTATGCATCAGGACACGAACATAATCTGCAATGTTTCAAAAAGAACGCAAACCGTTTTATAGTAAGTGGTTCGGCAAGCAAACGCTCAAAACTCATGTCCAGAAAAAGATTTGATTCAGTATTTCAGGATGATAAAACAACAGGATTTATTAAATTGGAATATACAGAGGATAAATATAAGTCGACTACAATCTACAGAGTGGGAGAGAAGGAGAAGGTTTTGGAAGGGTATTAGCAGGGGATAGTTAACAGGGAATAGTGAATAGGGAAAGGGCGTAATTTGCAAATTATATTTAATTTTTCAATTTTCCAACTTTCCAATTTTTTAACCTTTCAACCTTTTATATTATTTCCTCCCATTATTACAATACTGTTCAAGTAACGCAGCTGCTTTTTCATTATTAAGCGCATCAGCTTTTTCTAAATCTTTGCATGCTCCTTTTTTATCATGGTTAGCATACTTTACAAGAGCTCTATTAATGTATGCCGATGAAAAATCGAACTTTAATTTAATTGCCATATCTAAATCTTCCAACGCTCCAGCATAATTTTTCATTGCACCTTTTGCTGTTCCTCTGTTCATTAATGCAATTACATTTTTTGGTTCAATTTTTATTGCATCATCGTAATCCTTTACAGCACCAGAGTAATTTGCTAAATTAATTCGAGTTGCGCCTCTGGTAACCAATGCATCAACATTGTCGGGCTCCATATCTATGTATCTGCTTAAATCTTTCTCAGCACTTTTATATGCTCCTCCTTGGTAATTCGTTTTTCCTCTTAATAAATATGTTTCTATTCTGTCGGGATCTAATTCAATATATTTATTGAAATCGTTTAAGGCTAAAACGTAATCTTTCATTTTTTCTAAATAAATTTTTCCTCTAGTGAAATATGCATCTTTATAATCGGGTTTTGATTCAATAGCATGTGTGAAGTCTTCCAATGCAGGTTGAGGATTTCGACCATTTAATTTAATCATAGCACGATAATAATAAGCTTCGTAATCGTCATAATTTTTATCTAGGGCTTTGTTGAAGTCCTTTATTGCTAAAGAGTCAACGCCCAAACCCATTTGTGCTACTCCACGTTCACGAAAAATATCTCCTCTTTCGGGTTCAACAGCTAGTGCTTTGTCGAAATTTACAATAGCATTTTTATAATCTTTAGTTTTTGTTTGAGTATATGCTAGACGATAATTAGCATCAACTGAAGTTGGATTTAATTTTTGAGCTTTTTTGTAATCTTTAATTGCTTCAGAATAAAACTTGTTTGCGCCTTTAAAATTGTTTCTTTTAAAGTGAACAACTGCGGAATCACATTTAATATTTCCACTTTTAATGAAAGCAAAGCTAGCATCGGTTGTATCAATCGCATCCTTTACTTCCTCTTGAGCTGAAACAGCTGGAGAAGATATTATAAAAAGGAAAATGTAAAGTACACGATTCATATTGTGATGGGATAGGAACGCAGATTTTTTTATGATTGTTATGATAAAAAATGATTTTTTACTTTGTGTTTTTATATTTTGATGATTTATAAGCTTCGCTTATTGCTTCTTTTCTTCTTTTTGTCAATTGTGTACTTCTTTTGACTTTTGACTTTTTCCTCTTTTAACTTTTTTGTCTATTGTCTATTGTCTATTGTCTATTGTCTATTGTCTATTGCCTATTGCCTTTTCTTTTGAATTTTGACTTTATCCTCTTATAACTTTATAACCTACTACCCTACATTATGTTCTTTAAAAATCTTATTCAGCCATTTCAACATCATAAACAATAATAATGCCGCTGCGCCTAATAAACAAAAGTTCACTATAAAGAAATTTGCTTTGTTTTCATAACCATCCCACAAACTGCTCAATACCCCTGATAATTTATTTCCAATAGAAGTGGATAAAAACCATCCTCCCATCATTAATGCTGTTAAGCGTGGAGGACTCAATTTTGAAACCAATGATAAGCCCATTGGACTTAAGCACAATTCACCAATTGTAATTATACTATAAGATGAAATAAACCACCATGCAGAAGATTTGATTGCTCCATTTGCGCTACCAATGACGCATGCATACATTATTAGGCAGGATAAAGCAGAAATGACTAAGCCGAGTGCAATTTTAAAAGGTGTACTCGGTTCTTTTCCTTTTCTTCTCAGAAAAGCGAAGAATGCAAGTATCAGCGGTGTTAACGCGATCACCCAAAATGGATTAACAGATTGAAAGATACTTGGATTGAATAGTTTTATTACAGTTCCTTCTGCTGGGAGATCCTCTTCTTTCATATTTTTGAAGTACGTAGGATATGACATTTCTTTTTTTGATTTATCTGCTATTCTGAACTGAGAATCCATCACAACTCTTTCTTTCTTTTCATATGTTTCAGTTGCAACTAATTGCAAGGCTCCCATGGCAGGAACTATTGCTGCCGGAATTTCTCTGTCGGTATAGCGGTCGGCCCATGTTCCCATTGTTGAACCGTTTTGTTTGAAAACAGCCCAGAAAGCAATCACTACTGCAAAAATGGCCAACATAGCTGCAATTGGACGTTTTTCATCTGGCGGGGATTTGAACCACAATCTTCCATAAAAAAAGATGATTGGAATACAACCTAATAAAAATGCGTCAGTGGTATCTGAGCCAATAAAATTACCGTGAGGATTGGTTGGTGATGTTATTCCATTTAAAAAATATCCGATGAATCCAAAAATTACTGAAGGCAAAAGGATAATTGCAAATATTTTTCCCAATGACATATCACCTTTTTCAACAGGCTTTATAACGTCTACGTGTTTGTAGTGTTTTGTTCCTATCCAGAAAATTACAATTCCTATAAACATTCCTACACCTGCAGCAATAAAGGCTGCACCCCAGCCTAGCATATTGTACAATGCTGCTCCAAAAAAGTTGCATACAAATGCTCCAATGTTTATTCCCATATAAAAGATACTATAACCAGCATCTTTTTTTTCTTTGAACTTTGGTTCGTTGTAAAGATTTCCTAAAAGTGTTGAAATGTTTGGTTTAAAAAATCCATTACCCATAATTACTAATAGCATAGCAATGTATAATACGGTTTGATTGTGCACTGCCATTAAACAATATCCAGCTCCCATCATTAATCCACCAATGGTGATGGATTTGCGATATCCCAAAACTCTATCGGCTAGTAATCCTCCCACAAACGGAGTTAAAAATACAAATGCGATAAATGTTCCATATAAATCAGAGGCCTCTGCTTCTGTAAAACCAAAACCATCAACGGTATCTTTAAGATAATAGGCAAAAATTCCGATCATTAAATAATAACCGAAACGTTCCCACATTTCTGCAAAAAATAAAAATGGTAATCCTTTTGGGTGTTTTCTTTCCGACATAATATTGGTTTTAGTTCTTTTTCAAATATAAGGAAAATAAGTTGAATTGTACTTTGGATTAACATTCGCTAAAGCCCCCTAGCCCCCTTTTTATAAGCGGGAATAAATCCTGCGAATCAATAATCGCACTGCAATAAAAAATCATTTTTTATCATGAAAATCAGGATAATTTGCGTTCTATTAGATTCATTTCTTAGAATTATGATAATAAGCCATAGCAAAACGAATCTCAGAATATGAATACTCATCGCCGAGCGATTGTTTGATTGGTCCAAACAAGGTCGTATCTAATGTTTTTGAAACTGTAATGATGTTTTTCATTTTTTCTTCTTCTACAAATAGCTTTACATCTATCATTCCTAATCCTGCAAAGTGTGCTAGGTGTCCTTCAATTGTCATTTGAACCATTTTACGTTCTGATGCAATTTCTTCTATTGTTTTGCCAGATTTATATAAATCGAAAGAAACTTTTTTAGTGTCAATTTTTTTGGCAAGGCTTTGCTCGCCATCGCGAGTGGAACCTCGCGACTGCCGAACTCTTTTTTCTTTTTTGGGAATTACTTTTAATTCTTCAATACGTTCCTTGTTTTCTTGAGCAGTATTTATTTTATCTTTTGAGAATTCAGAATTTTCTGTAGCACTCTTAACCATCGCTTGGGCTTTATTGATTAGCTGCAATTGTTTAAAGAATAAAGCATCTAATTCAGAAAGCTCTTCCAAATAAGTTTTTACTTTTTTCTCTTTTTGTAAAAGCTCTATTTGCTTGAGAACCGTTTTTGAAAATTCTTTTAAGATAGGAGTGAAGTGATTCTTTGCAGCTTCTACTCTTATTTTTAATTGTTCTTTGTAATCAGCTTGTTTGGATTGAAAAATTTGTTGCAATTGATTTAGAAACTTATCGGAGACGGATTTTATTACATCTACTTCTTTCTTCAAATCAAAAGCCCAATTGAAATGCTTTTGTTTGGCAGATTTTTGTTCGTCTTTCTGATAACTCTCAATGTGCTTTGTCAATGTGTGATTGAGTGTAGCAAAATTGAAGCATTGAACCACATAATTCTGGAAAAATAAAAATGATTCTGTTTCAAATAAATTTGTCAGTACTTCATCACTTTCTTTTAAGTTGGAATATTCTGTAATACTTGCATCAATATTTAAACTATTGGTATTTATGGGTGATGACAATACCAATCCATCCAAACTTGTTAGTCGTGAAAGTGCAACATATACTTGTCCAGGAGCAAATGCTTGACCGATATCGATAATAGCTTTTGAAAAAGTTAACCCTTGACTTTTATGTACAGTTATTGCCCAGGCTAGTTTGATTGGATAATGCGTAAATGTTCCGTTTATTTTTTCTTCAATTTCGTTCGTTGCTTCGTTAATGGCATATTTAATATTTTGCCATTCATATTTTTCTATAGTTACAGTTTTGCTATCGTCACTAAAACTCACTTCAATATTTTTATCGTTGATATCGGAGATGATTCCAATTTTCCCATTAAAAAAGCGTTGTGCTCCAGTTGGATCATTTTTTATGAACATGATTTGTGCGCCTTTTTTCATTTCCATATTTTCTTCAACAGGGTAGGAGTACTCGTTAAAATCGCCAGTAATCTCTGCTTTGAAGAAAAATGATTTGCCTTCTAGCTTTTGTAAGGATTCGCGATTGAGCGCATCTGCTTTGTTATTGTGAGTAGTTAATTGAATGTAATTTTCTTTCACATCTGATTTAAAATCGGGTTTGTAATGCGAATTGAGAATATCAATATCCTGTTTTGTGACTTGATTGCTTCGTAAATTATTTAAGATAGAAATGAAGGTATTATCAGCTTGACGATAAATTTTATCTAGCTCAATGTATAGTGGTTTATTTTGTTGCAATACTTGTGCGTCAAAAAAGAAGGCACTTTTATAATATTGTTTTAAATATCTCCATTCATCTTCTTTTACAACGGGAGGTAGTTGTAATAAATCTCCAATGAATAAAACTTGAACTCCACCAAATGCTAAATGGTTTTTTCTTCTTACACTTTTTAGAACTGTATCGATAGCATCCAATAAATCAGAGCGCAACATACTTACTTCATCAATTATAAGGAGTTCTAGTTCTTGTAATAATTTTCGTTTGCTTGCATTTAGTTGAAATCCTTTGAAGATGGTGTTAGGAGTATTTATTTTAATGTTTTCGTTAAACTCAATGTTGGCATCACGAACGGGAATGAATGCTCCAAATGGTAATTGAAAAAGAGAATGGATAGTTACTCCACCAGCATTTATTGCTGCTATTCCTGTTGGCGCAACTATCACTGCATTCTTATAGGTGTGTTTGATGATATGTTTCAGAAAAGTAGTTTTTCCTGTTCCGGCTTTACCTGTTAAAAACACATTTTTATTGGTATTGTTAATGAATTTGGAAGCAATGCTAGCTACTGAATTTTCCGCACTAATCGCTGTCATAGTAATGGTGTTAATTTCTCTTCGAAAGTATAAATTATTTTTTTGATTATCCGTTTTAAACGACTAAAAAATAACAAATTACGACAGTTATTTTTCGTATATTTAGCTTCGTAAGTTGTTTGTAGATTTATGGATAGCTTATTTTTTTGACATATAGTCGTTATTGTGTTTTTTGTATTTTTATCCTCTTTCTCTAGAGGAAATATTCCCCATTTTATTGTAAATGGAAATTATTCTGTTATTGATAGTTTAAAAAAAGTAATTGCAGAAAGTAAAGACTTAAAAGAGCGTATTGTTGCGAATAATTATTTAGGAGCTTATTATGAAGGCATCAGTAATTATAAAAATGCATTGCAACATTTGTATCTTTCCGATAAGTTGAATTTAGATAGGTTTCCAGGCGAAAAAGTTTTTTGTTATAATTATTTAGGATATATCTATTGGCATAAAAGTGAATATAAATTGGCTTTGTATTATCACGAAAAAGCACTGGTGATTGCTCAGGATAAGAGTATAAGTCGAGATAACCTTGCGTTTACTTATATGATGTTGGGTAGCGACTATTACGATTTGGGCGACTATGAGCAAACTTCTAAATATTATTTTCAAGCATTGCAATTATATGAACAGCTAAGCGATCGTGTGGGTAGTATTATGATTAACAATCGACTTAGTAAATTATATTACAAGTTAAAAGATTATAAACGTTCTGGAACAGGTAGATGATATTTGTGTTATGGGTTTGAAATTGTAGCTTATTGTAAAGAAATTTTTCCTAGTAATACTGTTCCATCGTTACCTAAAACACGATAAACATATATTCCTTTTTCTTTATCGCTTAGATTTATCTTTTGTGATGTGGAAGTAGAAGTAAAACTCAAGACAAACTTCCCTAAAACATCATAAACCTCAAGTCGTTCCCCTGCTTCTAAATTTTTTAAATAAAATTCTCCATTGGATGGATTAGGAAAAACAGAAACTTTTACTGATGCAGCTGTTGCAATTAGTGAATTGCTAGAAGTAATAATTGGTGGCGGAACTAATTTAACAATCCACCAATCATCTAAACCATAATTGAATGAAACATCCCCATTTGATGAGTTGGATAAACCAATAGCAGTATATGTACTGTCAATGTTTTCTAAGATATAAAATGCTTGGTCATTGCCATCTCCTCCTACACATTTTTGCCATTCTAATGTTCCGGCTGTATCCATTTTTACAATCCAAAAATCTGCTTCTCCACCTGGATGCTGACCGCTTACATCTCCATCACTTGAATAAGAATATCCAGCAATAATATATTTATCATCCAACGTTTTTCGCATTGTATAATTTGCATCAGAAATACTACCGCCAAAACATTTGTCCCATTGAATAACTCCAATGGCATTTAATTTGACAATCCAGGTTTCAAAATCGCCATGAGTAAAAGTTATGTCCATATCTGCAGAAGCAGTATATGCTGAAAAAATATATCCTCCATCTGGAGTTGGATAAGCTGTTGTGCCATATTCGAGCGAGCTTCCACCGTAACATTGTTCCCATTGGATAGTTCCTGTGCTATTAACTTTTATTATCCAAACATCTGAAGTGCCACCATGGTAACCCGTTACATCGCCATCATTTGAATCTGAGTTAGCTGTTATAATATAACCTCCATCTGGTGTTTCGGAAATAAAATATCCGTAATCGTATCCTGTGCCACCATAACTTTTCTGCCATTGTAAGGTTCCTGCACTATCCATTTTTACAATCCAAACATCAGCTGCTCCATTATTAAAAGTTACATCAATGTTATTCGATTCGGTATAGCCAGCTAAAATATAACCACCATCTGCAGTTTGTGCGGAGTAATAGGCGCGTTCATCATTTGTTCCACCATAAGTATTTTCCCACTGAATAATTCCTAATCCATTAGTTTTTACAACCCAAACATCTTTTAATCCATAATTTGACACAACTTGCACATCATTAGATCTTGTATAGCCTGTAATAAAATAGCCTCCATCAATAGTTTGATAAACAGAATAACCTTCTTCTAAATTACTGCCTCCTAAATTTTTTATCCACTCAATATTTCCTAATGCATCTAATTTTGTTAACAGCACATCGGCAATTCCAAAATTAGCTGGTATTAAACCATCTGCAGAGGCGGTTGTGCCTACCGTAATATATCCTCCGTCTGAAGTAGTTTCAATAAAAAAGCCATATTCATCGCTTGTGCCACCAATGCTTTTTTCCCATTGAATGATTGGAGCTTGTGCAAGTATAGAAAGGGTTGAACAAGATAAGAAGGAGTACAGTAGTAGTCGTTTCATAAAAAGGAACAATTTAATATTTAGTACTCTAAATGTAAACAAAATTCATTAATTAATAGCAATAAATCATACTTTAGCATTTATAGTTTATACAAAGTATTTTCTTTACTTTGTATAATGACATTTCTCTCACACCTTTCCTCTATTATCACTGTTTCAAAAAAATTAGAAACAGAGCTAAACGTAATTACAAAACAAATTACTGTCTCGAAAAATAAATCGCTTATCGATTTTGATAGTCGCTGTAGCGATATGTATTTTGTAGAAAAAGGTTTATTACGTGGTTATTATTTAGACGATGGTAAAGAAATAACCAATTGGTTTGCTTAAGAAGGGGAATTCGCGACTTGCTTTTATGCATTTGTTGCTGGTAAACCTTCTTTTGAAACAATAGAAGCATTAGAAGATTGTACTCTCACACAAATATCCTATTCGGATTTACAAAGTTTGTATTTGAAATTTCCTGTAAAATGTCCTTTGAGTTAGTATGCAAATGCCCAAAATGTCGAATGCAAATGGTGCAAATGGAATGTAAAAAGCGACAAGATCTTAAAATAAAAAGGATAGACTCTTAAAAATAAAATTTTTAAAATTTCTCGTTTGAATAGTGATAGGAAAAAAATTTTCCGAGATTATTAATTAAAAATATTCTTCATCTATTTTATAAGTAGAAATTACTATAACAGGCGTATCATTTACTTTGTAAGTATAATAATATACTTGGTTTTTAGTAAATGTATTTACCTCGGTTTTGTATTTTTTACTTTGAAAGGCGGCAGTCTTGTTTAACATGGAATTCATTTGATTATAAATTTCCCCAAAGTTTTTTGCATAGTCGTGTTTGCCACCTTTTAGAAAAGAAATTTCAACTATTTTTTTTGTTCCGTTAATAACAGATAATACATGAATTTCAGCATAACCCAATTCGCGTTCTTTTTCATTACAATAAAAGGTGGCACCTTCCATTGATTTGTTTTTTGCTCCCTTTACTGATTCTTCTGCAACATAAAATTTCTTTTTTGTCATATCCTCTGTAAAGGCAGGTCTTTCAAAAGTGATACAGTTTTTAACAAAAGTGTATGGCAACGTTTGGGAAAACGATTTAGTGCTTAGCAAAAGGGAAATAAGAGCGAAAAGAAGAGTTTTAGTTTTCATATTTTTTTATTTTAATTTTTTTATTTTTCTATTGTCGACTGTTTTTATTGTTTACTTTCTCATTTAACTTTATTTGCCGATACAGCATGTTGGACCGATTGATATTATTGGGCTTCAGACCAACTGTCACAGTTCGAAGGTGCAGGATTTATTAGTTTTTTAGATTGTCATTCGTAGTTCAAAATTGTTCATAACCCAAAAAATGTATTGTTGATAATTAATATTATGCCAAACGGTTTTCAGTGCTTTATCTTCAAAATTAAATTGAATTTTCTATTTCTTATTTTTTATTTTCGATAAATCCTTATTTAACCAATCGATGTATTTTGGCAATTGGGAAACTAAATAGTAAGGTAAATTTAATAAGTGATAATTTTTGCCATTTGGCGTTACGACTTTTGTAACTAATAATTCTCCTGCATATAAACGAATTGCAATTTTTCCTGGAGATTCATCCATAAATAAATGTAAGGATTTTAGCTTTCCTTCTTTACCAGATTTCACCTCTATAGGTGTCAATTTACCATCATGAGTAATGACATAATCAACTTCAGCTGTTGATGATGTTTTCTCTCTCACCCAAAAATTTAAAGCGCTAAGGGCGCTAAAATTACAAGCCAATAATTCTTGGCCCACTAAATGTTCAATTATTGTCCCTTGATAAACATTATTTAAATCAGTAGTTCCAATTATTTCTTTTTGCAAGCCAGCAGCATAATTCATCAATCCTGTATCAAGTAATTGTAAGCGTGGAGATTTTTGTAATTCAGGAATAATCGGCAATTTGGCGCTGGTTGTAGGATAAATTAAACTTAGCAGTAAAGCCTTTTCTAATGTTCTTAACGCTTCTCCCATTTCCTTTGATCCATAACTCGATTTACCAAAACCTTGAAACTTTATTCGTTTTCCTGCTTCAAAATAACTTGTTTTTATGGCGTGTCTGATACTTTGTGTTTGCGTATTACTGTGTGCGTATTTTTCAACATCATCAATATAAGAGGCAATTAATGAATCGTATAAAGTAGTTAATGAGGTAATATCTTTTGTTTCCGCATACTCTTTTATTATTTCGGGCATTCCTCCAATTAATGCATATGTATGAAATAGCGTCAACAATTTTTCATGTGCAAATGAATTTAATGGAATGTTATTAATTTGTTCTAATGCAGATGTTTCTCCAATAGCTTCCAAAAACTCAATGAAAGATACAGGTCGTACTACTAAAAATTCAACTCTACCAACAGGAAAACTTAGTTTCGTATTAAATATAGTTTCTAATAAAGATCCCGCTGCAATCACAGGAATTTCAGGCATTTGTTCATAGAAAAAACGTAAAACATTAAATGCCTCTGGCACCTCTTGAATCTCATCTATGAATAGCAGAGTTTTTTTTCTTTTTGAATACTCTTTATTTTTCAAAAAAAACAACGCTTGTAAAAGTGTTTCTACATCCTTAAAATCATCAAAAGGTTTACGATCTGAAGGGATTTCTAAGTTTAAGTAAATATATTGTTCGAAATTTTGAGCAAATTGATTAACAACAGTAGTTTTTCCAACTTGCCTTGCTCCTCTTATCACTAGTGGTTTTCTATTCTTTTTTTTTGCCCAATTTTCGAGCTCAGTCAATATCGTTCTTTTAAACATAATACAAAATTAGGGTAAATTATTCAATTAAACTATACAAAATTAGGGTAAAATACAGCTAAATTTTACACAAAATTAGGGTGAAACACGAAAGTTTAGGTGTTAATGAAGAAATAATTGTTTAGAAATATTAAATGTTTTCATCAACTTATTAATTCAAATTATCGGCAGCAAACTGCGTTTGCTGCCGATTTATAGTTTAAATAAAAAATAACATAAAACCCATAAATAGTTTTCAACTAAGGAGTTAACGCGGTAAAAATGCTATTAATTCGTCGAATAAATATATTGCCGGGTATTGTTTAAAATGATGAGTGGAAACTTGTTGGGTATAGTTGAAATATCTACTTTCCGATACAAAATCTACTAAAAATATTACTTAACAAATCATCACTTGAAATCTCTCCAGTAATGGTTCCTAAATAATGTAATGCTTGTCTTATATCCATTGCTAAAAAATCACCTGAAACATTTTGATTTAATCCGTCCAGTACTTTTATTAAGGCAACATTGGTATGTCTTAATGCTTCTACATGTCGCGCATTGGTAACAATAGTTTCTGTAACATTTATAGTTCTATTGTCAAACAAGGTTACCATGTAGTTTTTAAATTCATCAATTCCAATTTTTTCTTTAGCAGAAATAAAAAGCATTCCAGTAAATTCCTCAAATTCTTTTTTGGTGTATTCAATATCTTCTTTATCAATTTTATTTGCAACCAGAACCAGTTGTGAATCATGTAAATGTTGAGTAATATCATCCACAATTAATTTTAATTCAGAAGAAGTAATTTCATGGGCATCAAATAAATAAATAGCAATCGATGAAAGTTTAATTTGTTCATACGCTTTTTCAACACCAATGCTTTCAATAATATCATTTGTTTCGCGTAAACCTGCTGTATCTATAAAGCGGAATTGAACACCATCAATGTTAATTTCATCTTCAATCACATCGCGTGTTGTGCCTGGAATATCCGAAACGATAGCACGTTCTTCATCTAGCAAAGCATTTAGTAGAGTAGATTTACCTGCATTTGGTTTTCCAACTATGGCAACTGGAATTCCATTTTTAATAACGTTACCAACTTCAAAAGAATCAATCAAACGTTGAACTATTCTTTGTATAGTATTTACTAAAGTTTTTAGATCAGTTCTGTCAGCAAACTCCACATCTTCTTCACTAAAATCTAATTCCAATTCTATTAAAGAGGCAAAATCAATTAAATTTTGACGAAGAGTTTTTATTTGATTAGAAAATCCGCCTCTCATTTGTTGCATAGCTACTTGATGAGAAGAAGAAGATTTAGAAGCAATTAAATCGGCCACAGCTTCGGCTTGAGATAAATCCAATTTACCATTTAAAAAAGCACGTAAAGTAAATTCACCTTGTGTAGCCATTCGAGCTCCATGCTTTAAGAATAATTGTATGATTTGTTGTTGAATAAAAGGCGAACCGTGACAAGATATTTCAACCGTATTTTCACTGGTGTAGGAGTGAGGAGCCTTAAAAAGACTCACTAAAACTTCATCTAGGATAACCTCTCCATCGTGTATCACACCAAAGTGAAGGGTATGAGTATCCGCTAGGTTTAGATCTTTCTTTTTTAATGTTTTAGAACCGAAAACAGCATTGCATATTTCAATGGCGTTTTTACCTGATAATCGGATTACGCCAATAGCGCCAACACCTTGAGGGGTGGCTAGTGCTACGATTGTGTCGTTATGGTTGTTTGAAGTCAAAAGTAAATAAGTCAAAATTCAAAAAAGTCGACAATAGGCAGTAAACAAAGAAAAATAAATGTTTGTGTGTTATGTCCAACTATATGTTTCGAAGCCTAAATTTAATCAAAATCTTGATATATAAGCTATATTCCCCAATTCCCTGATCAACCCATTTATCACATTTAACCCAATCAACTCATTACTTTTCCACAAAACACCAAATTTCTTTGCAATAACGTTCCAAAACTTTACTTTAGCATTCTCAAAAAGCAAAATGGTTAATACGTATAACAACACACAGTTTACTAATAAACCAATGAACTAATTAACTAATGAACTAAAAAAAGATGAGCGTATTAGTAAATAAACAATCAAGAGTAATTGTGCAAGGGTTCACAGGAACAGAAGGAACATTTCATGCTGGTCAAATGATTGAGTATGGAACAAATGTAGTAGGCGGAGTAACACCAGGCAAAGGCGGAACAACACATTTAGAGCGTCCAGTATTTAATACTGTTAAAGAAGCGGTAGATAAAGTAGGAGCAGATGTTTCTATAATATTTGTACCACCACCATTTGGGGCGGATGCAATTATGGAATCAGCAGAAGCTGGAATAAAAGTGATTATTTGTATTACAGAAGGTATTCCTGTGAAAGATATGATTGCTGTGAAAGAATATTTATTGGACAGAGATTGTCGTTTAATTGGACCAAACTGTCCTGGAGTAATTTCAGCAGACGAAGCAAAAGTAGGTATTATGCCGGGCTTCGTTTTCAAAAAAGGAACAGTAGGAATTGTTTCTAAATCAGGAACATTAACCTATGAAGCATCTGATCAAACAGTGAAAGCTGGTTTAGGAGTAACTACAGCTATTGGTATTGGTGGAGATCCAATTATTGGAACAACCACAAAAGAAGCAGTTGAGTTATTGATGAATGATGTGGAAACGCATGGTATCATTATGATCGGAGAAATTGGTGGAAACTTAGAAGCAGATGCAGCACGTTGGATAAAAGCAGATGGAAACCGTAAACCAGTAGTAGGATTTATAGCTGGAGAAACAGCTCCAAAAGGAAGAACAATGGGTCACGCAGGCGCAATTGTTGGTGGCGCAGATGACACAGCAGCAGCAAAAAAGAAAATATTACGTGAGTGTGGAATTATTGTAGTGGATTCTCCAGCAGATATCGGAAAGGCAATGGCCAAAGCTTTGGCAGATGATGTAAGAAAAGAAAGTCCACATCACCATGCAAATCGTGTTGACTAACGTCAACGCAATTATAAATGAGGAATTATAAATTATAAATGAAATAAAAAAAATCTCAGAATTGATTCTGAGATTTTTTTTATTTGTAATACTTTCTCGGTTTGGGGCTAAACTAAATTCACTCCAGAAAACCAATTCATAATTTATAATTCACAATTTATAATTATTTTTATTTATCCTTCTTCTTCTCTCCAATCGTATAAACAACTCCAAGCAATAATCCTCCAGTAGCTCCAGTTGTTTTTCCTGGACCATCTTTATAAAAAAATGGATTTATAAATTCATTTCCTAGTGCATCTACACCCATAATGTCAGAAAAGGCATATTGCAATCTTGCTCCACCTAAAATCGAAAAGTTTGATTTTGCAACCGGGATTTTAAATCCAAATCCTATTACTGCAGAAAAATATGATTTCGACGAAACTTCCTGTCATATCAGTATCAAATTGATCGCCATCTGATGAATAATGATAATTAGCTTCAGAAATTAAATTGTACTGTGGACCAATTTCTAAATATCCACCAATGTCACTTTTTAATTTAAAGAAAACAGGAATTTGAGTGATTTTTAAATTCACATAGGAGGTGTAATTTGTCGAAGTAGAAGTGCCTCCAGCAGTTGAAACTTTTGTTCCCGCATAAGCAGCGCGATGATTGCCCATTAATCCTTCCACTCCAAAACCAATATTCCCAAAATACATGGAAACGCCAGCTCCGTAATTAAAACTCCATCCAGCAGCATAATCTTGGTCTCTACCTGCATCAGAAATATTGTTATTAAATAAAAAAGTAGAGTTAGCCGAACCTTTTGCATGGATTTCCAAAGTGTTCTTTTTCTCATCGTCTGCTAAGCATACAGATACGATAATGCATATTGCTTAAAATAAAATTACTTTTTTCATTGGCTTTTAGTTTGAGAGATTTATTATTCCAAATGTACCAAATAATTATAAAATTTGCTAATATGTAGAATATTTCAACTAATCATTAATTTTTAAAGAGAAAAAAGTCTTCCGAAACTGCACTTTTTCATTTATCTTTGAAAAACATAAATTAAATAACATTTTATGAAATTATTAGAAGGAAAAATCGCTTTAATCACAGGGGCCTCTCGAGGAATCGGTAGAGGCATAGCCCTTAAATTTGCTGAACATGGTGCAAACATAGCATTCACATATTTATCATCCGTAGAAAAAGGAGAAGCACTTGCCAAAGAGCTAGAAGCATTCGGAGTAAAAGCAAAAGGATATCGTTCGGATGCAGCAGACTTTAAAGCATCTGAAGAGCTGGTAAATAATGTAGTTGCCGATTTCGGAACGGTAGATATTTTGGTAAACAATGCAGGAATTACACGCGATACTTTGTTAATGCGCATGAGCGAACAACAATGGGATGAAGTAATGAATGCAAATTTAAAATCTGTCTTCAACTTAACAAAAGCAGTTCAAAAGCCAATGCTGAAACAGCGCAAAGGTTCTATTATAAATATGAGTTCGGTTGTAGGTGTAAAAGGCAATGCTGGGCAATCAAACTATGCAGCGTCAAAAGCTGGAATCATAGGATTTACAAAATCAGTAGCTTTAGAATTGGGTTCTAGAAATATTCGTAGTAATGCAATTGCTCCTGGATTTATTGAAACAGAAATGACAGATGCATTGGATCCAAAAGTAGTTGAAGGATGGAGAGACGGAATTCCATTAAAACGTGGTGGTACAGCAGATGATGTAGCAAACGCAACCGTTTTTCTTGCTTCTGATATGAGTGCTTATATTACAGGACAAGTAATAAATGTTTGTGGAGGCATGTTGACATAGCACAGATATTGAATTATTAAGAATTTACGAATCTGTGTGTTGCTTTTAGGTTTTTAAAACTCTGTGAAACTCATTTTTTCTCTTTTTTCTCTGTGTTGAAAATGGCCACATCGTAAAATAATTTAGAATCTGAAATTTGAAATTATTGTGGAATAATGAACATAGTTTTCGAATACCCATCTTGGTTTATACTATTTTGCATCCTTGCAGGGTTTGGATATGCTTTCATTCTCTATAGAAAAGATAAAAAATTCTCTGACATTTCTATATGGCTTGTTCGGCTAATGGCTGCTTTTCGCTTTTTAGTCGTTACACTACTTTGTTTTCTTTTATTATCTCCTTTATTGAAAACGGTTAATCGCAGTGTTGAGAAACCAGTAATCATCATTGCTCAGGACAATTCCGAATCATTAGTTATTAGTAAAGATTCCACCTATTACAAAAAAGAGTACAAAGCTTCTCTTCAAAAATTAATTGATGTGTTGAGCGAGAAATATGATGTACGTACTTATTCCTTTGCAGATAAAATAAAAGAAATCAGCAATATCGATTCATTAGCTTTTAATGAAAAACAAACAGACATCTCAGCTTTATTTGAAGAAATAGAAACACGTTATAGTAATAGAAACTTAGGAGCTGTCATTCTTGCTAGTGATGGTTTATACAATAAAGGTTCAAATCCTGTTTTTACTTCTGATAAAATAAAAATTCCGGTCTACACCATTGCACTTGGCGATACAACTATTAAAAAAGATGTGATCCTCACAAAAGTCGAACACAATCGTTTGGCTTATCTTGGAAATGAATACCCCATGGAAGTTTTAGTCAATGCAAAACAATTAAAAGGAAAAACATCCACCTTAACAATTACGAAAGGAGCAAATACACTTTTTTCTCAAGCTATAAATTTTAATTCGGATGCTTTTACTGTTACTATTCCTGTTTTACTTCAAGCCAAGGAAGTTGGATTGCAGCATTATAAAGTAAGATTAACTGCTGTTGATGATGAAATGAGTGTAGCAAACAATTCACGCGATGTTTTTATAGATGTATTGGATGCTCGACAAAAAATTGTAATTCTTTCTGATGCTCCTCATCCTGATCTGGCAGCAATTAAACTATCCATCCAATCGAATCAGAATTATGAAGTGGAAAGCTATACGATTGACAATTTTGATAAACCACTAAAGAAATATAATCTGGTTATTCTTCATTCATTGCCAAGTACAAGAAATGCTGCATCAAAGATTCTTTCGGAGCTGAATGCATCCGACGTTCCAGTGTGGTCATTCTCTGGTGCAAATATAATTTTGCGCAACGATTTTTCTATCTCTTCAAAAGCAAACAAAACAAATGAAGTTGAACCTGTATTAGAAGAAAACTTTCCATTATTCACAATTAGCGAAGAGTTAAGAAAAGCAATCAAAGACTTTCCAGCAGTTGCTTGTCCGTTTGGTACCTACCAAAATGATAACAATAGCAATGCATTGTTTTATCAGCGAATAGGAATTGTAGATACCAAAACTCCATTGATGCTTTTTAATTCAACAGCTGAAGTAAAAACGGCTTTATTTACTGGGGAAGGTATTTGGCGCTGGCGATTACAAGATTTTGCTGCAAATGGTAATCATGATTTGTTTGATGAGTTTATTTCTAAAACAGTTCAATACTTATCTGTAAAAGTGGATAAAAGCTTTTTCAAAGTTCTTGGTAAAAATAATTTTTATGAAAATGAAGCAATAGATTTGGAAGCAGAGGTTTACAACGAAAGCTATGAATTGATTAATGAACCCGAAGTAAATATTGTTTTAACAAACGCAGACAATAAAAAATTCAATTATACATTTAGCAAAACATCAAACGCTTATAGGTTAAATGCTGGTTTGATGCCAGTGGGTGAATACAAGTACGATGCAAAAGTAAAAGTAGGAGAGAAGATTTATACACAACGCGGTGAATTCAGTATAACTGCCTTGCAGGTTGAATTGACAAATACCGTTGCTGATCATCAAATGCTATATAGTTTAGCAAAAAAACACGATGGAGAATTGATTTATCCAAATCAACTGGAACAATTAGCCAACAAATTAAATGCTCGAGAAGACATAAAATCAGTTTCCTATTCAGAAAAGAAATTGAGAGATGTGATTAATCTAAAATGGATTTTCTTTTTAATCTTAGCATTATTAAGTTTCGAATGGTTTATTCGTAAACGAAATGGGGCTTACTAATAGTTAAATGTTTTTGTAAACCGTCATTGCGAGCGAAGCGCGGCAATCTCATGAAAAACTCAAACCTCAGTCGTTACTCAATACTATTCATATTCGTATTCATCATCTGCATTTTCTTTTCTTTCAACATATGGAAAAAGAACAGAATCATAATTGATGCTCCCAGTTATTACACCTATTTGCCTGCCCTCATCATTCACAGCGATTTAAAACTAAATTACATTGATTCTAAGCCTGCTTATTATCAAAACAAAGTTTGGTATTATAAAATAGACGACGACAAAAAGCTGATTAAACATCCAATGGGGATTAGCGTAGCACTTTCGCCTTTTTTTGTTGCTGGACATTTGATTGCAAAAATGAATGGTGCAATTCAGGATGGTTATTCCATGACTTATCAAAACTCGGTTAGTGTTGGTGTTCTCTTTTATCTTTTTGTAGGATTATATTTCTTAAGAAAAATTCTACTTGAGTACTTCAGCGAAAAAATTACAGCAATTACATTGGTTGCTATTGTTTTAGGAACAAACTTGCTTTGGTACTCCAGCTTCGAAGGCTTTATGCCGCACGCTATCACCTTTTCGGTATGGTGCTTAGCTATGTATACTTTTTTTCAATGGTTAAAAACTTCAGAACCTAAATTCATACTTTGTTTCTCTGCTCTTTTCGGATTGATTGTTTTGATTCGCCCTTTGAGTATTGTTGCTATTCTTTATTTTATAATTATTGGCGTATATTCAAAAGGCGAATTGAAATCGTTTTTCGATTTCATGAAATTAAATTTGAAAACAATAATTGTGGGTGCTGTTATAACATTTGTTATCGCATCGCTGCAATTAATGTATTGGAAGTATGCAACAGGTAAATGGTTGTATGACGTCTATATGGATGAGCACTTTGTTTTTAGCCGTCCACAAATCCTTCCTTTCTTATTTAGTTTTCGTAAAGGTGTTTTTATTTACACTCCCATTTTAATTTTTGCTTTAGTTGGTTTGCAAACATTTTACAAAACAAACAAAGGAATTTTTTGGTCAACAATTGTTTTAATGTGTATTACTATCTTTTTGCTTTCATCCTGGTGGGCGTGGAGTTATGGAATTTGCTGGGGAATGCGGCCGATGATTGATTATTATGCCCTGTTAAGTTTGCCGTTAGCAGCTGGATTTCAATTAGTATTGAATAAGTCAAAAGCAATTCAATTGTTTTTTGTTGGAATTATATTTTTACTAATAAGTTTAAATTTATTTCAAACTTGGCAATACAAAAACGGACTTATTCACTATGATGACATGAGTCAAGAAGCTTATTTTAAAGGGTTCTTTCAAACAAAGCCAAGTATTGAATGGGCGGATTTATTAAAACCATACGATTGGGAAAGAAGAGAAAATCATCTTTCGCAAATAGAATATTCTGCAGATTTTTTAAAATCTAATAAGAAGGAAGTCTATTTAAGAGGAACAAACCTTATGTTTCTTGCTGTAAATGAAAAGGCCCAAAATGCAATGGGGGCTTTGGGAAAAGATTATTCAGCAAATTCTCTTTTTTATATCCAACATCAGGAAGGAAAAATAATTTCTATCCGTTCTTCAATAGGATTGTATTGGTCAATGAAGCCGCAATATGAAAATGCAATTACTGCCTCCGAAACAAACATTGGTGCATCCGAAAAGTTTACTTTTGAATATATTGCAGAAGATGATAATAAAATTGCAATAAAAGCAGCAAATGGGAAATACATTTCAATTGGTTCGAAATGGCCCTTTATTTTAAAAGCTGAATCGGATAAGATTGGAAAGAATGAAATATTCAGATATTTTGTGATTGGAAAATAATTTCCTGTTGTTGCCCTAGCCGTCACACTGAGATTAGTCCAAGGGTAAGAGAAGAAATGTTGGTAGAAAAATAAATTTATAAAAAAGTAAATTGTCCATAGATAAAAAAACATACTTCAACACCATTGCTCCAAGGCGAATAAAACAGCGTAGAGCAAAACGTTATTATTGGAACGACATAACCAAGTATTGCAATTACTTTGTGCATGAAGATAGCTCTGTATTAGAAATTGGTTGCGGAACAGGTGAGTTGCTCAACGATTTAAAAGCAAAAAATAAAATTGGCATCGACTTTAGTGAAGAAATGATTTCACAAGCTAAATCTCAATTTCCAAGTCTAGATGTTCGAGTAATGAATGCCGAAGAATTAGTCTTAAATGAAAAGTTTGATGTAATTATTCTTTCCAATTTAATTGGTTATTTAGATGATATTCAAAGAGTATTATCTCAATTGAAATCTGTTTCTCATGCCAACACTAAAATTATTGTTTCTTATTATAGTTTTATTTGGGAGCCTATTTTAAAGTTCGGAGAATTGATTGGTTATAAAACAAAAACTCCTAATCAAAACTGGTTAAGCCTTTCGGAGATTAACAATATGCTTTACTTGTCGGGTTTCCATGTTTATCGTACTTCCCTTAGGATGATATTCCCTGCTTACATTCCTTTACTTTCAGAATTTCTGAATGGCTTTTTAGCTAATATGCCATTGTTTCGTTTGTTGAGTATCAATAATTTTTCCTTTGCTAAAAATATTCAATATGAAACAGAAGAGCTAGTTGCAAAAAAATATTCTGTCTCCGTAATTATTCCTGCTCGCAACGAAAGTGGGAACATTGAAAATGCTCTTTTGCGAATGCCACAATTAGGAAATTCTATCGAAGTAATTTTTGTAGAAAGTAATTCTACGGATGATACCTGGAAAAAAATGCAAGAAGTAAAAGCAAATTTTGATGCAACACATAGTATTCAATGTTTTCAAATTTCTGAAAAGGGAAAGAGTGCTGCCGTCCGTAAAGGTTTTGAAATGGCTAGAGGAGAAGTGTTGATGATATTGGATGCCGACTTAACAGTTGCTCCTGAGGATCTTTCAAAATTTTATTCAGCAATAGCATCAGGCAAAGGTGATTTTATTAATGGTTCTCGTTTAGTGTATCCTATGGAAAAAGAAGCCATGCGTTTTTTAAATCGAGTAGGCAATAAGTTTTTTAGCAAAGCATTTACGTGGTTGCTAGATCAACGATTTAAAGATACTTTATGCGGAACAAAAGTGATGTTCAAAAAAGATTATGAGAGATTAATTGTCAATCGTAAATTTTTTGGAGACTTCGATCCTTTCGGAGATTTTGATTTATTGTTTGGTGCACATAAATTGAATTTATGTATTGTTGAATTACCTGTTCGCTATCACGAAAGAACTTACGGAAGAACCAATATTTCTCGTTTCAAGCATGGGCTTATTCTCCTAAAAATGTGCTTTTTCGCTGCTCGGAAAATTAAGTTTATATAACCCACACGCAATTATGACAAATTTCCCCTTTGAAAAATGGGGTAGTGGGTTGCCATTGTTTTCAATCAATTGCTAGTTAGGACAAATTCCCCCTTTGAAAAAGGGGGCTAGGGGGATTTGGCAATGCCAATTGGGACCACTATCCACTATTTTGTAGATTAGTCTTGGTAATACCTATATTCGTCTAAATTTAACATTGAGATTATTTGTTTAGATAAATTAATTACTTATTTTTATAGAATACATAAATAAAAAATTATGGTAACAACTACCGCCATTAAACCAATTAAAGTTCAAAAATCGACTAGTCTTCGAATTAAAGAACTTGATTATAACAATATCACATTTGGTAAATTATTTTCTGACCATATGTTTTATGCTGATTTTAAAAATGGTCAGTGGGGTGATGCTCAAATTCTTCCTTATGGTCCAATTCCTATGAGTCCAGCTACTTCAGCTTTACATTACGGACAAGCAATTTTTGAAGGAATGAAAGCCTATAAGAATGATAAAGGAGAAGTATTTTTATTTCGTCCA
This sequence comes from Chitinophaga pinensis, assembly GCA_945879015.1. Lineage (GTDB taxonomy): Bacteria > Bacteroidota > Bacteroidia > 2-12-FULL-35-15 > 2-12-FULL-35-15 > 2-12-FULL-35-15. The sequence goes on from CAMCUO010000010.1 coordinate 65,118, forward strand.
TTAGATAATCACAAACGAATTAATATTTCAGCTGAACGTATGGCGATGGCAACCATTACTCAAGATATTTTCATGTCGGGTTTAACGGAGTTGGTTAATTTAGATAGAGACTGGGTGCCTGATACGGATGGTTCATCTTTATATATTCGTCCTTTTATTATTGGTACAGATGAATTCATTGGTGTAAAGCCTTCAGAAAATTATCGTTTTTATATCATCACATCTCCAGCAGGAAAATATTATAACGAACCAGTAAAAGTATTGGTAGAAACAAATTATATACGCGCAGTAGAAGGTGGAGTAGGTTATGTTAAAGCTTCTGGAAATTATGGTCGCTCTTTATTTCCTGCAAAACTTGCACAACAAAGAGGATACCATCAAATTATTTGGACCGATGCACGCAATCATCGTTACTTAGAAGAATCAGGAACAATGAATTTATTTGTTGTTATTGATGATGTATTAATTACTCCTCCGCTTGGAGATACAATTTTAGCAGGTATCACACGTGATAGCGTTGTAACTTTGGCTCGTGATTGGAAAATGAAAGTACAAGAACGTAAAGTTAGTATTGATGAAGTTTTGGATGCTCACAAAAACGGAACATTGGAAGATGCTTTCGGAACAGGTACTGCAGCAACTATAGCTCAAATTTCTCAAATCGGATTCGAAGGAAAAGATTATTTCCTTCCTCCAGTAGAAGGCAGAATTTTTTCAAACCGTGTAGCTAAAGAATTAGATAATATCAGAAAAGGAAAAGTAGCCGATGTCCATAATTGGATGTACAAAATAGGTTAGAATTTTCTTTCAACAAAGATTAAACTCTGGGCAATTTTGTTCGGAGTTTTTTTATTTCCGTAATCGTTTCAAAACCTCGCCGAACAATGATTTCTTCCCTAGCATTCCTCTCCATCCTTCTCTAATTAAAATAAATCCACAAATACTAATAAGTACAAAAGGAAAAGGCCAATAGTTTTTGAGTGTACCATATAAACTCACAAGGATAATTATAAATCCAATAAACATTCCGCTTGCAAAAAACATATTATATAAAAAAGGAGATTGTTTGTAATAATCTTCATCTGTTTTTTCTTTATGCACATATTGATTAAAACTATTCCAATCGTAATTAAAATTTGTATTTGCTGTATTGCTAAAAGTGTCATTCTTAGCAGAGTTCCCATAATATTGGCGTTTTCGTTCTGCATTTATCTTTTCTGCATCGATATGATTTAATTTTATATCATGCATATATCTTTTTTGTTCATCACAAAGCACTTCGTATGCTTCACTCACCACTGCAAAAACTTCAGTTGCTTTTGGAGAATTGTTTACATCAGGATGCACCAATTTAGCCTTTAAACGATAAGCTTTTTTGATATCGTCTAAACTGGCTGTCCTAGGGATTTCCAATATTTTATAGTAATCGTACTGCATGTATATGCTAATTTATGGAAAATAATTGGTGAAAACGTCTATCTATCAAAAAGGAGTTATTTATGCGTTATGTTATACTTTTTTCAATTGCTATTTTCTCTTCTCTAATTCTTAAAGGACAAATTACTTATACTTTAAAAGAAGTTCCAGTTTCAGACCAACGAATTGTGGATACCGTTTTTGGAACTTGGAAATACAGTGTTGCAGATTATGAATTTATTGAAGATAAAATGCTGATTCTAACTTTTAAAAAAAGTCTGGAAAAACCAACCATTCGATTAATTGATGCAAATCAAAAAGTGCTTTCCTCTTTTGAATTACCTGATGAAGCACAAAAGTTTTACAAAGATTATATGGGATATATAAATGTGATGTGTGTGAATCATGTTTATAGAATAACAATTGAGGATAATGCAATACATCTTATATCATTGCCATTGGCCGATTACAAGAAATTCGTAATGCCTTGCATCGATAGCGTTCACAATTCAATTTACTTTTCAAATTACCAAGCCGATTATCCCGAGTTTACATATTATGCATATAACTCTCCTGAAAAAATACTTACACCCATTAAAAAAATTGGTGATCCAGAATTGATGCACGGTTATAATATGGAATATTATTTTTTAAAACCGAAAGATCGTGTTCAAGCAAGAAAACTAGCAAATTATTATGGGGTAGATTTTCATAGAGTTGCAGCCAATATGAGTGGCTTAACAAGTAGCATATATTATACTCCTTTATATTCTCCGCTTTTTATTATGGAAGATACTGTTTGTGTTTTTGATCATTCAAGCAATACCATTTTTAAATACGATAAATATTTGAATCAGTTGGATTCTTTGCCAATCGACTATAATCATCCTAAAAGTTGGAGAGAATGGAAAAATGAGGTAATTATTGATAAAGAAGCTAATACAGCTTATGCCTTATACCAAAAAAATGGGTTTTACTACTTAAAACGCATTAATATGAGCACAGGCAAGATTGATGGCTCCTTTAAGCTAAGCAACCAATACGTTGAAAAGATCAAAATAAAGGGAGATTACGTCTATTATATCTATCGCCCTTTCGAATCGTTGCAGGAAAAGTTTGTTTACAAAGAGTTAATAACAAATTGAGGGATTTTTGGTTTGATTTTTGTAAATTTATCACTGTAATTATAAAAAAAAAACTCAAAATGAAATCGAAGATTCATGAGCACCATAACTTTTATAATAAAGTTGTGAGTAAAACAACGATTAAAGTTTTATCAGTAATATTAGTAGTAGTTCTTATTTCTACAGCTTTTAAATTAGCAGATTATACAGAATTGGAAATCGGGAAAGCCGTTCCAAGTGCTGATGTAAAAATGATGGACATTAGCGGAAAAGATGTTTCATTAGCCGATGCAAAAGGGGAAAACGGACTTTTAGTGATGTTTTCTTGCAATACTTGTCCTTATGTTAAATTAAGCGAAACGCGCATCAAAGAACTTTCAAAATTAACCAAAGCGAATAAAGTTGGTTTTATTTTGTTGAACTCAAATGAAGCTCAACGTGCTGAAGAAGATTCTTTGGATGAAATGAAAAAATATGGTAAATCTCAAGGATATGATTTCTATTATACAGTAGATAAAAATTCAGCTGTAGCAAATGCTTTTGGTGCAAGTCGTAACCCGCATTGTTTCCTTTTCGATAAAAAAGGTTTGGCTTACAGAGGAGCAATTGATGATAATATTAAATCTGCAAGCGAAGCAAAAGAACATTATTTAAATGATGCAATTGTTGCAGTAGGAACAGGAAAGCCTGTAAAAACAAATTCTTCTAAATCGGTTGGTTGTTCTATTAAGAGACTAGAATAATTTGGAAATTTGAAAATGTGTCAATTTGAAAATTGGTAATATATTTAACGAAGAGCTTTTTCTATAACGAAGGAGCTCTTTTGTTTTATTTTTTTTAATTGTCACATTTCCAAATTATCGAATTTTCAAATTGTCCTTGTAATGATACTCTGCCAACAATAAATCAATATCCTTTATCATCTGATTCATCTGTATAGAATCTGTTCCATCATAATAACCTCTAATCCTTTTGTCTTTATCAATCAATGCAAAATTTTGAGTGTGAATAAAATCATCCGGACCGCCATCGCCTTCTTCTGCATTTAATAAGTAACCAGTTCTTGCAATATCATAAAGTGCTTTTTTTTCTCCTGTCACAAACATCCATTGTTTAGAGTCTGCATTATGTTTTATAGCATACGATTTTAATTGTTCTACAGTATCAATTTCGGGATCAACTGTGTGAGATAAAAATTTCACTTCTGTATTTCCTTTAAAATGTGTCGCCACTCTTTCCATTTGATTGCTCATTATTGGACAAATAGAATGGCAAGTAGTAAAAAAGAAATCTGTTACATAAACGCTTCCATCAAAATCCTTTTCTGTAACAGCTTTTCCATCTTGATTTGTGAAACTAAAATTTTGAATCTTATGATAGGTTGTATCCGATTTCCCATTTTTTGATTCGTAACTCTTTTCTCCATAAATGGCTAAATAACGAATAGGTTTGTCTGTGTCGTAAATAAAAAACGCATAAGCAAAAACACCTGCAGCTAATACAAGCAAGGCAACATTAATAAACTTAGGTTTCATTATCATTTTTTTACTAGTTCAATTTCACTTTTTAGAAACTCGAAAGTGAGTTTTTTCTCAAAAAAATGATTGAATTTCTTTTTCTGATTAATAATAAGAGTTGCGGGTAATGCGCCCGACCAAGCATCTGAAATTTTTGGGATAAAATAATTTCCATTTACTTCATCTAATAAAACTACTTCTGAATATATTTTTTTAGAAACAATAAAAGGTAATACTTTGTTTTTTAACTCTTCTTTAAAATCCATCGTTACCAAAAGCACTTTTATTTTTTCATTTTT
>CAMCUO010000011.1 GCA_945879015.1 Chitinophaga pinensis
CAATTCCCTCTTTGAAAAAGGGGGCTTGGGGGATTGCATGAATAGGTGAGAAATTATTATTTCTTGCGCACATTCTCCAACCTCAATCTCTCCACCACTCTATTATTAATGATATGCTCATTTATAATTTCATCCACATCGCTTAATTCAACTCCGACATAAAAAACTCCATCGGGATAAATTGCAACTGTTTGTCCGAAATCACAAATATCCAAACAACCTGCTTTTTGTGCTCGCAGTTTTACTGGAAGATTTAATTCTTTTAATTTTTTCTTGAATGCATCCACAACCTCCATTCCGTGGGCTTCTCCACAGCTTATTCTGGGAGCTTCGGGAGCACGCTGGTTGGTGCAGATAAAAATATGTTTGTTATACACCATCGAATTACGAATTTTTACGACACATAGGAATTACAAATTTGCAGTTTACATTTCCCGCACCATCAAACTCTCCGCAAAATTTATCAAACTTTGTTTTTTTGATTCTGAAACAGGAATATCTTTTAAGAAGGTCAATGCTAATTCATAATGTTTTTGCATTTCTGCTCTTGCTAGCTCTTTTACATTTAAAAAGTTGTAGATATTGATGACTGCTTCTACTTTTTCTTTCGCATCAAAATGTGGCGCAGCAATCCATTGATGTAATTCTTCTTTCATGTAACGGTTGCTTTCAGACATTTCTAGAGCTTTCAAAAGAAGATATGTTTTTTTGTTGGCGATAATGTCTCCACCTTTTTGTTTTCCAAATTTTGCAGCATCAGCATATACATCTAAAATATCATCTTGCAATTGAAATGCAATTCCAATGTGTTTTCCAAAATCGTACAATCGTTGTGCATCTTCTTCAAGTGCTCCACCAATTGCTGCTCCAATTTTTAATGCTCCACCTAACAAGACTGCCGTTTTTAATTCAATCATTTTTATGTATTGCCGAATCGAAACTTTTGTCATCGATTCATAATTCATATCGTATTGTTGTCCTTCACAAACTTTTACGGCAGTATCACTAAAAATTTCTAACAGCTGTGGAAGCATTGCTGAGTCGGCCAGACAAAGTTCTTGATATGCACGTACCATCATCGCATCACCACTTAAAATGGCAATGTTATTGTTCCATTTTTCGTGAACCGTTGGTTGATTTCTCCGCAAGGGTGCTTTGTCCATCAAATCGTCATGCACCAAAGTAAAATTGTGAAACAGCTCTATTGCTAATGCAGGATGAAGTGCTTTTGAAGTATCGCCATCAAAAATATCTGCTGCAATAAAAACCAAAACGGGACGCAATCTTTTTCCGCCTAGTGACATGATATAAGAAATCGGTTCGTACAATTCTTTCGGATTGGAACCATATTTCTTGTCCTTTAAAGCGTCCTCAATTTGTTGTTGATATGTTGCAATCGCGTTCATTCTTATTCTGCCAATTTCATCAAATATGTACCGTAACCACTTTTTACCAAAGGCTCCGCAATTTTCTTTAATTGCTCTTTATTAATATAGCCCATTCGATAAGCCACTTCTTCAATACAACCAATTCTTAAACCTTGACGTTCTTCAATAACCTGAACAAACTGTCCAGCTTGTGTTAAAGAAGCAAACGTTCCTGTATCCAACCAAGCAGTTCCTCTATCTAAAATTCCAACTTTTAATTTTCCTGCTTGCAAATAATATTTGTTTACATCCGTAATTTCATATTCACCTCGAGCACTTGGTTTTAATGTTTTTGCAACTTGCACCACACTGTTATCATAAAAATATAATCCCGGAACAGCGTAATTCGATTTTGGCTTAGTCGGTTTTTCTTCAATCGAAATTGCTTTTCCGTTTGCATCAAACTCCACTACACCATAACGTTCTGGGTCAGAAACGTGATATGCAAAAACAACACCTCCATCTGGATTTTGATGATCTTTTAACAATCTTCCTAATCCCGCTCCGTAAAAAATATTGTCACCCAATACAAGTGCAACTTTATCGTTGCCAATAAATTTTTCGCCAATCACAAATGCTTGAGCTAATCCGTTTGGAATTTCTTGAACTGCATAAGAAAATTTACAACCCAAATTTTTTCCATCACCCAACAATCGTTCGAACTGAGGAAGATCATGCGGAGTAGAAATAATTAATACTTCTGAAATACCAGCCATCATCAAAACAGATAATGGATAATAAATCATTGGCTTATCATACACAGGCATTAGTTGCTTACTAACAGCAAGTGTTAAAGGATGTAATCGAGTGCCGGAGCCTCCAGCTAAAATAATTCCCTTCATTTTAGTTCATTGGTTTATTAGTTCATTGGTTCATTAGTAAACTCTATGCTTATAAAATTGGAAAAGCATTATGCAATTTACAAACAAACCATTTTCAAATTTTCAAATTAAATAATTTCCAAATTACTTTTTCTTCCCACCAATCTCCAATTCATCCAAATCAATGTCTTCTTCTTCATCATAAACTTCAATCAATGGATCTTGTAAAAATGCCTTGTTTGTTAAACGCTTTTCTAATGAAAGCAAAAAGCAGGGTAACAAAATCAAATTCGAACAATATGCAATCAATAACGTTACAGAAATTAAAATTCCCAATGCAGCTGTGCCGCCAAACTTAGATGCGGCAAATATTCCGAAACCGCAGAATAAAATAATGGCTGTATATATCATACTCACGCCTGTTTCCTTAATTGTAGAAGAAACGGCTTTTGAAATGCTAGTATGTCCGCTTTTCATTTCCTGTCGGTACTTTGTCAAAAAATACAATGTTCCATCGGATGCAATTCCAAATGCAATGCTGTAAACTAAAATAGTGCTTGGCTTAATGTAAATATGAAAGTAACCCATTATTCCTGCTGTAATCAATAATGGAATTAAACTCGGTACCACTGAAATTAAAATCATTCGTGGCGACATAAATAAAGTATACAATACTATTGCAATTAATAAAACGGCAAGCAATACGCTTTCCAATAAATTTTTTACTAAGAATTTATTTCCATGTAAAAATATCATACTATTACCAGTTATGGATATTTTATAATTTTTGTAAGAAGGAAGCCATTCCTCTTTTTCATAATCATAATTGAAAACACTATCAATACGAGGTTGCAAACGTTTCAACACTTTTAACAACTCAATTGAACCAACATCTTTCATTTGAACACTAACACGTGTAAATTGTTTTGTACTATCAATAAAAGCAGAGAACTGACTCGATTTACTTTCTGCATCGGACTTTGCAAACTCTGCTAATTTTTGTAAATCCATCGCGCCAGGTAAACGATAATCTTTTTTATTTCCATCGTTGTATGCCTGATTGAAAAATTTAATTCCTTCAACAACAGAAACTGCTTTTGAAAAAATAGAATCTTGCATAAACAATTTTTGAAGCTTGTTTATTTTGTATAAAGTTCTTCCGCCATCAGCGAAAACTCCGTTTGGTTTCTTGGTATCGATAGATATTTCGAATGGAAGAACACCATTATAATTTTTTTCAAAATAACGCATGTCCACAAGGATTGGATCATTCTTAGGTAAATCGTCAACTATATATCCGAGTGGTAAAACTTTTGCAATTCCGTAAAGTGCAATTATGACAACCACAACAACAATCGTATAAATTCTTGGTCGGTAATGATGTACCCAATAATCAATTTTCTGTAAAATTTTAGTGAGCACTTTACTTTGTAAATGCTTGATGTGTTTTACAGATGGAGATGGCAAGTAACTGAATACAATTGGAACCAACATGAGTGATATCAAATACGTTAGCATTACACTCAAAGAAGAAATCAATCCGAATTCAAATAATGGTTTACTATCCGTTGAACAAAACACAGCAAAACCAATTGAAGTTGTAATGTTTGCCATGAATAATGAAATACCTACTTTCTCGATAGAACGGGATAAAGCTTTCATTTTATTATTGTGAATCTTAAATTCCGTATGATATTTATTCAACAATAAAATACAATTTGGAACACCAATCACAATTAATAAAGGAGGAATTAATCCTGTAAGCACCGACACTTGATAACCAAAGAGCACCAATATCCCTACACACCAAACCACTCCAATAAATACAACTATCAAAGAAAATACAACTGGCAAAATAGATCTAAAAAACAACATCAAAATAATTGCAGTTACTAGTAATGCAAGAATCGTAAATAGTTGCGTTTCGCCCTGAATCATTCTCGCTACAGCCGTTCTGATGTATGGCATTCCAGAATAACGAACATCAATATTTGTGTTTGCAATAAATTTTTCGACTTCTACTTTTATTAAATCAACAATTTCCAAACGCGTTTTTGTGTTCAACAATTTATTGTCGAATGTAATCGCCATCAAAGTTGAATGCGCAGTATCGTTATAAATGATTCCTTTATAAAAAGGTAAATCATAAACGACTTGCTTTACACTATCTAATTCTGTTTGAGTTAATGGTTTTCGGGAAAGTATCGGGAAATTTTCGAATTTTTGAAGACTGTCATTTCTTTTTAGCGTTTGTAATCGGGCAACGGATAAAACTGCTTTTACTCCCAATACTTCTTTTATTCTATCTCCTAATTCATACCACTCGCTAAAATTTTTGACGTTGTACAAAGTGCTGTCAGAAATACCAAGAACCATTACAGCTCCATCCTGACCAAAACGTTTTTTGAATTTTTTATATTCTACAGCTGTGGTATCGTGAGCTGGTAAAAGATTTGGTGCTTCATAAGAAAGTTCTGCTTTTACGGCATAAAAACCGAAAAATACTGTCAGTCCTAAAAGAACAGCAATAATGGTTAACCTATTTCTTAATATAAAACGCGCAATGAATGTCCACATAGTGATAAAATCGATTTCACCCCGAAATTAATCATAATATGCTTACTGACAAAAGAGAAACAACAGGATATTGCTATGAAAATATTAGAATGTAAGTACTAAGGAGAGTTTATAGACAACGTTTTTTTCTACTTTCGTCTCTGCATAAGCACCATAACGCATAAATGCACCTCCACCCAGACCCAAATAAACGATGTTGTAATAATTGACACGAACCACATTATTGATAAGCAAACCACTCTCATAAAAGCCTTTTTCCATGGTTTTAAATCCTAAATGCGAATGCTGTACGCGATTTTCCAAACTTCCTATGCCAGCATTGGTAAAAATCACAAACTGAGGTTTGAATTTCGGGCGTTTAAAAAGTAGCGAACCAAAATTATGAGAGAAAAATAAATTCACATACTTATCCGACACAAATTCATACAATCCCATTGTTTGAAATGTATTTTCTACATAAATAAAATTTCCTATTGCATTGCTTCCATTTCCATTAAATAAATTCGAATATGGAACATTGCGTAACTGACGTAAATTTTTTCCTTTTTAGGATTGAAAAGCTATTTGCTTAAATTTTACTCCCCAGAAATAATGACTGACCCGGTGTTTTCTTTACCAACAATACCAATATTCACAAAGGCGAGTGCTTTTTTTCCGGATGCGTCTAATACTTTTCCTTGTAAGGTTTATTGAGCCGAGAGCGGAAAAAAAATAGTTAAAAGGAAAATGGTTAATTGTAAGCGAAGCACTGGAAATTGTTTTGTGCTAAGATAGGATTTTTGGAGAAAAAATTTATTCTATCTTCAAATCCCGCTTCCCCAAAACCTCTTTCAAATTCGGCCTCAACCTACTTTTATAAACGGAAAGACAATCTTCTTTTTTTCTTCCTTTGCGTATTGCTCTTTGTTCTTCTGCAGGAAGTGATGCAATGTGAACACATTCGGGAGTACAACAACCTTTCATCTTTTCTGCACAGGCATCACACTGTATAAATAATAAATGGCAATCGTCATTCGCACAGTTCACATGATTGTCGCATGACGCACCACACTGATGACATTGCGCAATTACATCATCTGTAATTCTTTCACCTACTCTTTCATCAAACACAAAATTTTTTCCAATGAATTTAGATTCTAATCCTTCTGCTTTTATTTGGCGCACATAATCAATCACACCACCATGCAATTGACTCACATCTTTAAATCCATGATGTTTTAAATACGCACTTGCTTTTTCACAACGCACACCACCTGTGCAATACATAATAATTTTTTTATCCTTTTTATCTTTTAGTTCTTCTAAAACAATTGGTAACTCTTCACGGAATGTATCAGCATCAGGTGTGATTGCTCCAACAAATTTTCCTACTTCACTTTCATAATGGTTTCGCATATCCACAATAATCGTTTCTGGATTTTCCATTGAAGCATTAAATTCTTTTGCCGTTAAATGATTTCCAACATTGGTTACATCAAAAGCATTGTCGTCTAAACCATCGGCAACAATTTTTGGTCGTGTTTTAATTGTGAGCTTGTAAAACGATTTCCCATCGTCTTCAATGGCAATTTTTAAAGGCATGTTTGCAAAACGAGAATCTTGGTTGAGGTTGAATTTGAAAATTTCCCAATTTTCTTCTGGAACACACATTTGTGCATTAATTCCTTCATGAGCCACATAAATTCGCCCAAGTATTTTCAATGCATTCCATTGAAGAAATAAACTATCGCGAAGTTCTTCGGGATTATCAATAATAACGTAGAGGTAAAACGAAACGGTTATCCGTTTAAGGCTTTCTTCCTGAATTCGTTTTTTAAGCTCCTTTTTGTTAACTCTGTTTTGCAGTAACATAGTGTCGAGGGTTTAAAATCCTTGCAAAGATAGGGAAAAATGGTGAGTAGGTGATTAGGTTATTGAGTAGCTAGGTTATTGAGTAATAAAAGCGAAACCGACTAATCTTGCTGCTATACTCTGCCTCGCCTAAGCACGGTAAATACCTGGTCACCTAATCATTTCGTCACTTAGTCACCCAAAATTCATGGAAAATAATTTTGATTAACAGAAAATTTAAGGATATTTAGCCTTTCAAATAAAGAATGGGTAAGAGCGATAAAATATTGGTAATTGGTTCATCCGGACAAATAGGAACGGAACTGGTTCAAAACCTTAGAGATATTTATGGTATCGACAATGTGGTGGCTTCGGATGTGAAAGTTACTGAACAAGCCAAAGAAGGTCCGTTTGAGGTAATAGATGTTATGAATGCTGCTGGTTTACTAGAAATCGTAAAGCGCCACAATATTAATCAGGTTTATTTATTGGCAGCCCTTTTATCAGCAACAGCTGAGAAAAACCCTAAATTTGGTTGGGACTTAAATATGCAAGGTTTGTTCAATGTCCTTGATCTTGCAAAAGAAAAAATCATTCGAAAAATATACTGGCCAAGTTCTATAGCCGTTTTCGGTCCGAATACCCCAAGCATTAATACTCCACAATTTACCATTATGGAACCGAGCACGGTTTATGGAATAAGTAAACAAGCAGGTGAACGTTGGTGCGAATATTACTTTAATAAGTATGGAGTAGATGTGAGAAGTTTGAGATATCCAGGTTTAATTGGATGGAAGTCGGCACCCGGTGGCGGAACAACGGACTATGCGGTCCACATTTTCCATGAAGCTTTAAAATCAGGAAGTTACGAGTGTTTTTTGTCAGAAAACACCACTTTACCCATGATGTATATGCCCGATGCCATAAAAGCAACAATCGGCATAATGCAAGCTGATTCTCAGAAGGTTAAAATACGTTCCAGCTATAACTTATCAGGATTCAGCTTTTCTCCTAATGAAATAGCCTTAGAAATTAAAAAGCACATCCCAAATTTCAGTATTTCCTATAAACCAGATTCCCGTCAACAAATAGCTGACAGTTGGCCCAAAAGCATTGATTCTAGTGAAGCTGGCAAGCATTGGGGGTGGAAAGCAGAATATGATTTAGCAAACATGACTATAGATATGATTAAGAATTTAAAAAAATAATCTAAAAAGTGTAACTTTAAACTTAAGCGAAGCGTAAAAATAACAGGCTGCTAGATTTTGCGAAATGAAATCGGTCGAAGGAAAATTTTAGTTGGTCGAAATTTTGAATTATTGTAAAAGATTTGTTTTAACTTTAATGTAGTATTTCAAAACTATACTCCATTTATAATGAAAAAGGCTTTCTTAATATTATTTTTTATCACTTGTAATATTGTTATTGCTCAGTCATCTGTGGGAACTAAAGACACTGCAAATTTCACTGACATTAACGGCAAAAAGCAAGGCAAGTGGATTATCATTAATAAGGACGTTCGTAAAGAATGCTTTAAGGATGATCAAAAAGTGGAAGAAGGAAAATTCCTTGACAGCAAAAAAACTGGTCCTTGGAAAGAGTACTATTGTAACACTAATATAAAGAGTGTTATTACTTACGAAAACAACCGTCCGAACGGATACGCTAAAATGTATCATGAAAACGGTAAGATAAAAGAAGAAGGACTTTGGAAAAACAACCGTTGGGTTGGTGACTACAAATTATACTTCGATAACGGTCAAGTTCAACAAGCGTTTAAATTCAATCCTACAGGAAAACGCGAAGGAAAACAAGAATATTTTTATGAAAATGGGCAGGTTATGATTGAAGGAAATTGGGCTGAAGGAAAAGAGGCTGGCGTTGTGAAAGAATTCCATGAAAATGGTGATATTAAATCTGAGAAAAATTTTAATGGCGGAAATCTTGATGTAGCATCTGTTAAAACCTATGCTCCTAAAAAGCCAATTGTTAAAACTGGTCCAGATGTAAAAGTTGAAGCTCCTCCAGTTGTTGTGACAAAGAACGAGACAGTAAACATGGGTAAATTTAATGGAGAAGGATACTGGAAGCTTTATAATCAAAACAAACAAGTTTCGAAAGACGGAACTTTCTCTAAAAATCGCATGATTGACGGAAAAGTATACTCTTATGATTCAGATGGTATCTTAACTAGAATCGCAGTATACAAAGGCGGAAAATACGTTGGCGATGCAGTTATGGAAGAATAAATCAGACACATATCGTAAAACCTACGAAAACTTAATATCTTTGGACTTATGAAAATCTCATAAGTCCTTTTTTATTTTAGCATATGCAAGACAATCTGATAATATACAATACTCTTTCTCGCACCAAAGAAAAGTTCACTCCGATTATACCAGGAAGAGTTGGATTGTATGTATGTGGTCCAACCGTATACAGTGATGTACATTTAGGTAACTGCCGCACATTTATTTCTTTCGATTTAATTTATCGTTACTTATTATTTTTGGGATTTAAAGTTAGGTACGTTCGGAATATTACGGATGCTGGACATTTGGAAGGCGATAGAGATGAAGGCGATGATAAGTTTGCAAAAAAAGCAAAGTTGGAACAACTAGAGCCAATGGAAATTGTACAAAAATACACTGTTGGCTTTCACGATGTGATGCGAGCTGTAAATGCATTGCCTCCAAGTATTGAACCAACAGCAACCGGACATATATGTGAACAAATTGAGATGATAAAAATTATCATCGAAAAAGGTTATGCTTATGTAAAAAATGGAACAGTTTATTTTGATGTAGAAAAGTATAATAAAGAATTTTTGTATGGACAATTAACCAATCGTAAGTTGGACGAGTTGTTAGAAGGCACTCGTGAATTAAGCGGACAAGATGAAAAAAATGGAAGATTGGATTTCGCTTTATGGATAGCAGCAAAACCAGAAACATTAATGAAATGGCCTTCACCTTGGGGGTATGGATTTCCAGGTTGGCATATTGAATGCTCAGCAATGAGTAGTAAATATTTAGGAGAAGCGTTTGACATTCACGGAGGCGGAATGGATTTACAAGCAACACATCATACTAATGAAATTGCACAATCACAAGCATGCAATCATAAAGCTCCAGTAAATTATTGGATGCATACAAATATGTTAACCATGAATGGTGTTCGTATGGCTAAATCGGCAGGAAACGGATTTACTCCAGGCGAATTATTTTCAGGCGATCATCCACTTTTAGACAAAGGTTATAGCCCGATGGCTGTTCGTTTTTTTATGATGCAAACACATTATAGAAGCACACTTGATTTTTCTAACGAAGCATTGCAAGCATCCGAAAAAGGATTTGCTCGTTTAATGGCTTCTATAAAACGTTTAGATAATTTAAAAACATCATCTACATCTACTTCAAACATAAAAGAATTAGAACAAGATTGTATTAATGCAATGAACGATGATTTTAATTCTCCTATTTTAATTGCAAAATTATTTGAATGCTCTAGAATTATTAATTCAGTTAACGATGAGAAGGAAACAATCACTGCAGATGATTTAGTTATATTAAAAAAGCTAATGCATGATTTTGCATTTGATGTAATGGGCTTGAAATCTGAAATTTCAAATTCATCCAGCGATAAAGCTCTGCAAGGTGTAATGGAAGTAATATTAGAAATCAGAAAAGATGTAAAAGCAAAAAAAGATTTTGCTGCGTCTGATAAATTACGCGATTATTTAAATAAAATCAAGATCACCATTAAAGATACAAAAGATGGTGCTACTTGGTCGATACAAGAGTGATTCAACACAGACTTGAAAAAAATACTCATCATACGTTTTAGTTCCATTGGCGACATCGTTCTCACAACGCCTGTTATTCGCTGTATCAAAGAACAAAAGCCAAACACTGAAATCCATTATCTGACCAAAGCATCTTTCAAAAGTATTTTAGAAAACAACACGCACATCACAAAAATTCACACCATTGAAAAAGATGTGAAAGAAGTGATGGAGCAGTTACAAAAAGAGAATTTTGATTTTGCGGTTGATTTGCATAACAACATTCGCTCGATTCAAACAAAAAATGGTTTGGGTAAACCCTCCTCTACTTTCAAAAAATTAAATTTCAAAAAGTGGGTGTTGGTGAATTTTAAAATCGCCAATATGCCGAAAGCACATTTAGTAGATCGCTACATGGATACAGTTGCGCAACTTGGCATTAAAAACGACAACAAAGGCTTGGATTACTTTATTCCTGAAAAAGATGAAGTGAATGTTTCTACTTTGCCTGTTTCTCATCAAAAAGAATTTATTGGCTTTGTTATCGGAGCAAAACATTTTACAAAACAACTACCAACCGAAAAGATAATTTCTATTTGCAAAAAATTAAACCATCCAATTATTTTATTAGGAGGAAAAGAAGATATATCAAGAGCAGAAGAAATTGAAAAAGCAGTAGGAAGCACTATTTATAATGCATGCGGAAAATATAATTTAAATCAATCTGCATCTTTAATCAAACAAGCATCAAAAATAATTTCACACGATACTGGCTTGATGCACATTGCTGCAGCCTTCAAAAAAGAAATTGTTTCTGTCTGGGGAAATACAGTTCCTGCATTTGGATTCAGCCCTTACCTACCCGACCTTAAATCAAAAATGGTAGAAGTGAAAAATCTTTCCTGTCGGCCTTGTTCTAAAATAGGATATGATAAATGTCCGAAAGGTCATTTTAAATGTATGATGGAGATTGATGAGAGTGCATTTTCATAAAAGACTAACACCCTCTAGGACTGTCATCCCGTGCCCCGACACGGGATCTCATAATTACGAAGATAGTCGGCATCCATAGGAAGATGCCCCCCATTGGACTCCGCTCAGGGTGACATCACGGCATGACGATTACGAATAGAAAGATTTATTAGGAGAAGAGCGCCTTTAATTCCGTAGCATCACTCGGTTTCATTTTACCAGCCAATATCAAACTCAATTGTCTTCTGCGCAAAGCTCCTTCATATCGGGATTTTTCTTCTGCTGTTTCTGGGATAACTTCCGGCACAGGTAATGGTGAACCGTTTTGGTCTACCGCCACAAACGTATATATAGCTTCGTTGCATTTTACTTTAGCTCCAGTTACGTGATCTTCTACCCAAACGTCAATAAATACCTCCATTGATGAAGTAAAAGCACGGGAAACTTTTGCTTCTAATGTTACTAAACTTGCATGATTGATAGGCATATTAAAAGAAACGTTGTTTACTGAAGCCGTAACAACCACTCGCTTACAATGACGGTGAGCTGCTATTGACGCTACAATATCCATCCACTGCAATAACTGTCCACCAAACAAATTTCCCAACGTATTGGTATCGTTTGGCAGTACTATTTGAGTTTGTATGGTTAAGGACTCTTTGGATGTTTTTGCTTTCATAGGATATTTTTTACAAAGATATGGAGATTTATCGAACAAAATATTTGCCACGAAGACGCGAAGGCGCAAAAAATTCTTATAACTTCGTGGAAAATAATCATTTCTATGGAAAAATACTGGGGATATGTATTGGCACTGCACATAATTTTTATAGTAACCTGGTTTGCTGGTCTTTTTTATATTGTGCGCTTGTTTATTTATCATACAGAAGCGGAACAAAAAGCAGAGCCTGAAAAATCTATTCTGCAAACCCAATACAAAATCATGGAAAAAAGATTATGGTATGGCATAACATGGCCTTCTATGCTTATCACTTTAGTATTAGGACCATGCCTAGTATTCATGCATCCTATGCCTTGGGAGACGTATCTTTTTCAAGCTTATTTTATTTTGAAACTTTGTTTTGTTGGCGCTCTTGTATTATACCATTTACAATGTCATGTCATGTTTAACCAACTACAAAACGATATTGTAAAACATTCTTCTTTTAAATTACGCTTGTGGAATGAAATTGCAACTGTACTTTTATTTGCAATTGTGTTTTTAATTGTCTTAAAAAGCAATACAGGTTTAGTTTGGGGAATGTTAGGATTAATTGTTTTTTCTGGAACGTTAATTTTGGCGATTCGGATTTACAAGAAGAGCAGAGAGAAGAGTGAGAAAAAAGAAACAGTAGACAATTCTTCAGTAGACAAATAAAAAATAAAATTACTTAAGAAGGATTAGTAAATTTGTTCCGCAACCATTAATTTTTATACAACCAAGCATTTGGTTGAGCTTTGCGAAGAGCGGATAACTCATTCAAAGCACCTTTACGAGTATAAAAATCACCACAACTTACAACATACAAACCTTTATTGTTTTGTCCAATAATTGCGGCTGTTAAATTTTGTGATTGCAAAGTTTGAACAAACTTAATTGCATTTTCTTCAATTTGAAAACATCCTGCTACTAAGTGGAATTTATAATTTAAATTAATTTCGTTTTTAATAACAGCTGTTGTATCAGCAGCAATCATGTTTTTTACGACAGGCACCACAACCGTATCATACACAATTACCTTTTTAGCAATTGTATCATTATTTGCCAATGGAAGTATGTTCGTTTTTACTTCAGGAATTTTAACTTCTTTTTTAGAGAACGGATTAAGGTCAGCGTAATTTACGTTCTTTAAAAGATCTGTTTTTAGAGGAATCCAAACCATTGCAAACAATAATGGAAGAGCTACTGCTATTGCAACATACCGTTTAACTTTGCTTTTCTTTTTCTCAATTGGTAATGGACCTCTGTCTTTAAACTCTTTTTCAATGATACGTTTTGCGATGGCATCACGTTTAATTGCAGGGGAATGAAATGTAGATAATCCAAAAGCATCCAATAAAAAATTTGTTGGTGCTGGTTCAAATTGAATGTTTTTTTCTACATCTAAAAAAAGTGTTCCTACTTCATCAATCTTTACTTTTGCACCTTTCTTTAATTGAATATTTATTTCTTTTACGAAATAGTCGATATACTTTAAAGCCTCAGAATATGTT
The DNA here is from genome assembly GCA_945879015.1 of Chitinophaga pinensis. Taxonomy (GTDB): domain Bacteria; phylum Bacteroidota; class Bacteroidia; order 2-12-FULL-35-15; family 2-12-FULL-35-15; genus 2-12-FULL-35-15. The sequence goes on from CAMCUO010000011.1 coordinate 13,626, forward strand.
TTCTTTTCAAAAGCAGCAATTTGGTTTGCTAATAAACCATCGTTGTTTTTCAGATTGATATTAAAAACAATATTTTTTGTAGGAGGAGTGAATGTATGTTGAGTAGGATGAATTTTTGCCGGCGCATAATTAGCCACAAATCCACCTAAATCGGGAACGATTACACAATTGTGGTCGTACAATAATTCACCAATATGTTTTTCTACATTCATACTAATTACAAAATATAATTTAAACTTTCACACTTTCTAGACTCCGCTGGAAATAAAAACGCGCAATGGCACTTCGGGCTGAGTCGAGAACAATACAAGCTAGTTAGGTAGTAAAATTACAAAAATTTAGCGAGTTTTTTAAGGTCATCTGGAGTATCTACCGCAACACTCTCAAAATCAGTAATCTCAACTTTAACTTTATAGCCATTCTCAAGCCAACGGAGCTGTTCGAGAGCTTCGGCAAGCTCCAGTGGTGATTGTTTTAAGGCTGTTATTTCGGCCAGAACCTTGGTACGATAGGCATAAATTCCAATGTGCTTGTAAAAGCTATAATTATTTAGCCAATCTTGGATTTCTTTGCCTCTTATATGAGGAATCGTTTGTCGGCTAAACAAAATCGCTTCTTTATTGTTAGTCAACAGCACTTTGGGAATATTCGCATTAAAAAGCTCTTCATCTGTCGTGATTTTTTTCACTAAAGTAGCTATTTGAACATCTGCGGAAGTAAAGCAGGAAGCAACCAAATCAATTTGTTCGGGATGAATAAAGGGTTCGTCTCCTTGAATATTTATCACCACATCAGCATCCTTACAAAATGTATTTATCGCCTCAAAACATCTATCTGTACCGCTTTGGTGACTTTCGCTAGTCATTACAATGTTCCCGTCAAAGGACTTTACATGCTCTGAAATTCGAGCATCATCGGTCGCAACCACAACATCAGTAAGGGATTTAGCTTTTTTCGCCTGTTCGTACACACGCTGAATCATTGATTTTCCTCCAATATCAATTAAGGGTTTAGCAGGAAATCGTGTGGATGCATAACGGGCAGGGATGATTCCGATAATCTTCATAAAGCGAATTTACTGAATTAATAAGAATTTAAGCCCCATTTTTTTATTAATTTTGCTTTGTGAAAATTTTAAGAACAATAGTATTTTTTTTAATCGCATCCTTATTCATCGGCAGTTCAACTCAAAAGAGTGCTCCAACCTGCCGTGAGATTATTGAGCATATGCTTGATAGCATCAAAAATATTAAAACTCAAGCCTGCAGTGTAAAAGCAACTGAAAGAATTGGGAAACGTTTCCTTATTGCCCAATCGTATATAAAAATCAACATTAATCCTCGTAAAATTTATTTTCATAGTCCAGAAAAAGGAGCAGAATTACTTTGGGTAGAAGACACCAACAAGCGAAATGCGATTGTTCATACCAAATCAATTCCTTTAATGAGCTTTGATTTGGATCCTTATGGAAGTCTCATCCGAAAAGATCAGCACCATACTATTTTTGAATTAGGGACTTATTATATAGGCACAACTATTGCAAACACTATACTTAAAGCGCCAAAGGAGTTCGATAAACATTTTACTTATGCAGGTACATTGACATGGAACAATAAAGAATGCTATCAAATTATTATAAGTTATCCCGATTATAAATACATTGAATACATTGCAAAAAAGGGGGAAACTGTTACTAGCATTGCACACAAGCTAAATACGAGCGATTATAAAATTCGTTATAAAAATGACCTTTCAAGCTATTTTGGCTCGATAAAACCAGGCAAAAAGCTAACGATTCCAGTTCCTTATTCAAACAAAGCAATTATGCTTATTGATAAAAAATCCTATATGCCTATTAGCGTTACTGTTTATGACGAAGAAGGCTTGTACGAGGCTTATGAATTCACTCACATGAGAATTAATCATACGTTTAAATCGGATGAATTTTTAACTACCTATAAAGGCTATACATTTTAGCCATTGGAAAAAGCTAAGGCTGACAAGGATTTGAAATTAATTTTATGTTAACTAAAAAATGAGATTATCTTTGCAAACTATTTTATAATACGAATGAGATTAAAAGCACAACATATTACTTTTTTTATTCTACTAGCAATCAGCATTTCTTTGTTATCTTTTCGTTTAAAAAAAACTGAAAACATAAGCGGCAATCGTGAATTGATTGACAAAATTTTTGAAGCTGTAGATAATGTAAAAACACTACGATTTAACTTGCAATGTAATGAGCGGATAAACGGGCGAATGACTCATTACGAATCAAAAGTAAAACTACAAGTATCTCCACGCAAATTATATTTATCATTAAAAGGTCCAGAAGTATTATGGATACAGGGACAAAATAATGGTGATGCTTTAGTAAATCCTGGTGCTTTTCCATATATGAATTTAAATTTGGATCCTTATGGTTCATTAATGCGCAAGGAACAACATCATACCATTCATGAAATGGGTTTCCAATATATGGCCGACATTTTAAGAGATGGAATGAAAAAAGCAGGAGATAAATTAGATAAATATTTTGTTATTGTTGGAGAAGAAAAATTAAATGGAAGAAGTTGTTATAAAATGGCTATTTCATTTAACGATTTTGCTTGGGTTTCTTACACAGTAAAAAAAGGAGAAAATTTAAATATTATTGCAAGAAAATTAAGAGTGAGTGAATACATGATATTGATGAATAATCCAAAAGTAAGTTGGTTTAACGATTTGAAAGAAGGACAAACTATTCAAGTCCCGAATGCTTATGGAAAGCTTACAATTTTATTGGTTGATAAAGAATACTTACTTCCAGTAAGTAACAAAGTATTTGATGACCAAGGATTATTTGAAACTTACGAGTATCATGATTTAATAGTAAATCCTACTATACTTCCTGAAGAGTTTACAAAAGACTTTAAGGATTATAATTTTTAAGATTGTTTTTCCACCCATTCATGTAATAGATTGCTTCGTTCCTCGCAATGACGTCCTTTTCATGATAGAGGTTTAATTAAAACGTCATTGCGAGCGAAGAGAAGCAATCTCACTAATCAAACTTGAGGACTAAAAGGCTAATGAGCCTCCAACCAATTTTTTCCAACTCCCATCCCTACTTCCATCGGAACAGTTAACGATGGAATTGCATTTTTCATTCTGTTTTCTATAATTGGTTTTACTATTTCCAACTCCGATTTCAACACATCAAAAACTAATTCGTCATGTACTTGCAAAAGCATTTTTGATTTAATTCCTTTATCGATAAAATCTTTGTGAATATTAATCATTGCAATTTTCAACATGTCAGCAGCACTACCTTGAATAGGTGAATTGATTGCATTTCGCTCCGCATACCCTCTGACCGTATGATTGCTTGAATTGATATCACGCAAATACCTTCTTCTTCCCATAATTGTTTCTACATAACCTTTTTCGCGTGCTTGCTCAATACTTTCATCCATGTATGCTTTTATGCGAGGATATTTTTCAAAATAATTTTCAATAATTGCTGCCGCTTCTTTTCGAGGAATATTTAATCTCTCAGATAAGCCAAAAGCAGAAATTCCATAGATGATTCCAAAGTTTACCATCTTAGCATTTCTTCGCATATCAGAAGTTACTTCTTCTAAAGAAACGTTATACACTTTTGCTGCAGTAGCTTTGTGGATATCTTGTCCAGATTGAAAAGCATCAATCATTCCTTGATCTCCACTCAACTCTGCAATCACTCTTAATTCTATTTGCGAATAATCTGCTGATAATAAAACATGGTTTTCATCACGTGCAACAAATGCTTTTCTTATTTCTCTTCCACGCTCTGTGCGAATAGGAATATTTTGAAGATTTGGATTATCTGAACTCAATCTGCCAGTAACGGCTACAACTTGGTTGTAAGATGTATGAATTCTTTTGGTATTTGGATTTACTAATTCTGGTAAAGTATCTACATAAGTATTTTTCAATTTCACCAATTCGCGATGGTCTAAAATCTTTCCAACTATTTCATGCTTCCCAACTAATTTTGATAATACATCTTCACCAGTAGCGTACTGACCCGTTTTTGTTTTTTTCGGCTTTTCAGTTATTTGTAATACTTCAAATAAAACTTCTCCCACTTGTTTTGGAGAAGAAACATTAAAAGATTTTCCTGCTAATTGCTGAATTTCATTTTCCACTTTTAAAATATCTTTTTCTAGTTCGCCTGATATTTCTCTTAATGCATTTTTGTCTAATGCAATACCTTCTGCTTCCATAGCAGCCAGTACAGGAATAAGCGGAATTTCAATTTCTTCAAATAATTTTTTTGTCGCAGGAGTATTTAACATTCCTTCAAACAAATTTTTTAATTGAAGTGTTATGTCAGCATCTTCAGCAGCATATTCTGTAATAATTTCAACAGGAACCTGGCGCATACTAATTTGTCCTTTCCCCTTTTTACCAATAAGCGTTTCAATAGAAACAGGAGAATAATTCAAATATGTTTCTGCAAGCACATTCATATTGTGGCGCATTTCCGGCTGAATCAAGAAATGTGCAACCATCGTATCAAATAATTTTCCTTTCAGATGAATGTTATATTTCTTCATAACCAAAAGATCGTATTTAATATTCTGTCCGATTAAAGTAATTTTTTCGTTTTCGAAAACAGTTTTAAATTCGTCTACAATTTCTTGAGTTTCTTTTTGATTTTCAGGCGTTGGAATATAATAAGCTTCTGAATTTTTGAACGCGAATGACATCCCAACCAAATCAGCTGTATGAGGATCTAATCCTGTAGTTTCAGTATCAAAACAAACTTCGGATTGTGAATTAAGTTCCAATATCAACTTTGCTCTTTTTTCTTTTGTATCAACCAGATGGTAAGTGTGAGCAACTTCGGCAATGTTTTTGTAAACTTTCGGAGCTTCATTTTCTTTAACTTCAACCAACACTTCTGTTTCCGTTTCGGTTGCCGCACCAAACATATCTATTTGATCAGGGTTAACTTTTTTTGCTTTTGGCGCGGCTGCTTTTGCTTCAACAGGAGCAGAAATATTTTCTCCTAATATTTGTTCAGCCAATCTTCTGAATTCTAATTCGGCAAACAATTCTCTTAACACCTCTCTATTGGGCTCTTCAATCTCCAATGCTTTTTCATCTAACTCAACAGGAACATCACAAATAATTGTAGCTAACCATTTCGATTGAATTGCTTTTTCTTTATTCTGCTCTACTTTTTCTTTTAGCTTTCCTTTTAATTTATCTGTATTCACTAATAAGTTTTCAATAGTTCCAAAATCTTTCACCAACTGAATAGCGGTCTTCTCACCTACTCCTGGAATTCCGGGAATGTTATCTACTTTATCTCCCATCAATCCTAAAATATCAATCAACTGATCCACATTTAGAATGTCCCATTTTTTACAAACTTCTGCAATGCCCATTATTTCTGAACCATTTCCTAGTCGCGCAGGTTTGTAAATAAAAATATTTTCAGAAACTAATTGACCATAATCTTTATCTGGAGTCATCATATAAGTAGTGAATCCTTTTGTCTCGGCCATTTTAGCAAGTGTACCAATTACATCGTCTGCTTCGTAACCAGGTTTACCAATTACAGGAATATTAAATCCTTCAATTACTTTAATAATATATGGAATTGCCAAACGTAAATCCTCAGGCATTTCTTCACGATTGGCTTTGTATTCTGCAAATTCAATATGACGAACAGTAGGTTCTGGCGCATCAAATACAACTGCTATATGTGTTGGTTTTTCTTTCTTTAATACTTCCATTAATGTATTTGTAAAACCTAATACAGCTGAGGTATTTAATCCTTTTGAATTAATTCTATGATTGTTTGCAAAAGCAAAATAAGCACGATAAATAAGTGCAAAAGCGTCAAGCAAAAAAAGTTTTTTATTGTTATCCGACATGGTAAAGATTGAGTTAGAATATGGTATAAAAATAACCCAAATTACTTAGTTATTATGTAGTGTTTATAAGTATTTCGGAAATAAAAAACCCAGAGGTTTATGTCTGGGTTTATAAAATTTACAGATTGAATGTTTAGTTGGATGCTGACTTATTATAAGCGTTAAACAACTCTACAATATTTTCGTATTCATATTTTTTATCTGCTAAAGCTTTAACAATCTCAACGTTATCCGACATTGCTTCTTCAACTTGCTTTTTGAATTTTCCTGATTTTATTTTTACAAATTCTCCAGCCAACTTCTCCATGTAATAATCCGATTTCACTTTGATATCGTTCATTTGATACACTTCTATTTGTGCTTCGTAAAGGCTAACTGAACCTTTAGACAAACGTTTAACAAAAACTTGTTCGCCATCTATATTAAGAGAAACAAAGGTAATTCCGTCTACACAATACTCCTTAATTTTTGTAGGATTGAAGGTTTTGATTTCGGAGCCATCTTTTTTGCGATAAGCGGCTTTAGCAAAATTATCGAAGTCTCGCTTAGAGTTCTTTTTTATCTCACCTTTTAAAGTATCCCCAGTAAGTGTAATCACATAGCCAGGAAAATATTTCGCTTGGGCAAATGTGTTTTTGTTAAAAGCTATAACCATAGCCACCACAACTATAGAAATAGAGAAAATCTTTTTTATTTTCATGAAAAGAATTAAAAAATTAATTATCCTGTTTTTTAGCAAGGACAAAATAAGAAGAAAATCCATACTGCAACCACATCTCGTTAAAAACTTTTGAGGATTGTTAACAACTTGTTTGTTCATAAGAAGGCCACAGAACAAGGATTTATTGGCTATTTGATATTTTTATTTAATAAAACAAGCGGTTCTTATTGATGTCAGTGCAATTTTGTAAATTTGACAAAAATTCAACCTTGAATTCGTATCGCTTATTACTCCTTGTTTTTTCTGCTACAATCATAGTTGGTTGCAATAAATGTTCTAATGATAAACCAGAAGAAATTGTATTAGTTGAAAAACCAGAAATGGTAAACGAAGAAGTTGCAAAACTAATTACAAAAAGTTTAGCCAACGTTGATACCTCCACAATTCTTATAATTGAAAAAGATAGTTTATTTGCTACTCAGTTTGTTTCCGATTTTTATTCTCAAAGAAAATTTGAAGTTGCATTTATAGATAAAGGTGTTTTAACAAAACAAGGCGATACCATTTTCAACATTCTCAAAAATGCAGAGGTGTATGGATTGATTCCAGAAGATTATCATTTTTCTAAAATTGATGAGCTAATAAAAAATGCAAAAGACAGTGCAACACAAAAATTTGATGCAGCAAAACTTTCCAATGCGGATCTTTTATTAACCGATGCCTTCTTTACAATGGCCGTGCACATTAACAAAGGGCGATTAAATGCAGATAGTTTAACCATTGAATGGAAAGCAAAACAAGTTGCTACTAACTTAGTAGATATCTTAAATAAAATTCTTCCTAAAAACACTATTCGTGCAGCTCTTGATTCATTAGAACCACAAAATGAATATTACAAAGGACTCAAACTTGCTTTGAAAAACTTGCAATACGAATTTAAAGATGTGTATTGGGATAGTATTAAAGACAGAAATTCAGATTCAACCACATTTATGGCAAGAGTGAAAGATCGACTCATAAAAAGTCATGATTACGTGGATGATTTTACAAACTCAGATTCTATCATATTATACAAATCCGCGAAAGATAAACAGAGTTTTGTGCTCACAGAAATACTAAAGGATTCAATTAAATTAGTAAAGGCAATTAAAAATTTTCAGTGTAAAAACAATTTAACGGAAGATGGGAAAATTGGCAAACTTACTTTCAAAGCATTACAGCGAACCAAACAAGACTATATCAATCAAATTGCTCTAAACATGGAGCGTTGGCGCTGGTCGAGAGTTCCTATCGAAAAACAATATGTTTGGGTTAACATTCCAAAGTATGAAATGAAAGTGATTGAAGAAGATACTTTGGTAATGAAATCACGCGTAATCATAGGTGCTCCAGATCATCAAACACCTTTATTAAAAAGCACGATTCGTTATTTTTTAATCTATCCTTATTGGACTGTTCCATTCAGCATTGCGACAAAAGAAATTTTACCGATTTTGAAAAGAGATACTTCTTATTTGAGAAGAAAAAATTTCCAAGTATTAGATGGAAATAATCAAGTGGTTGATCATTCAAATATTAAATGGAAAAAATATACAAAAACATATTTTCCATGGCGTTTACGTCAAAATATGGGAGAAGATAATTCACTAGGAATTTTAAAGTTCAATTTCGAAAACAAATATGGCGTTTACATGCACGATACAGATAGTCGAAGATTATTCAACCGTGAAATGCGTGCAATGAGTCATGGTTGCTGCCGTTTAGAGAAATTCATGGACTTTGCAAAATTTCTCATCCGTGATGATAGCGTAAAATATCCTGTTGATTCGCTATATGCGGACACAGCAAAATCTGTACAGAAATATGTCTACTTAAAAAAACCAATTGTATTGTATATAACTTATTTCACAGCAGAAACAGACGACTATTGCGAATTAAAATATTTTATAGATGTTTATAAAAGAGATGAAAAAATGATGCGTGCGCTGAGAAGAGGGAGAAAAAACATTCTTATTAAAAACACTAAAACTAACACAGAAGTAATTAAGTCCGATTAAGAGACAAATCCGAGTTTCTCCATCACAACCCCGAAGGGGTTGAATCCCGGCAAACTCTATAACAAGTACTTCTCCTCAAATGCAATCTCGTGCTCATTAAGTAACTCGATATACTCTTCTCGGAATGTTTTCTTACGATGATGCTCTTCTTGATTCTTAATATAATTTATCAGAATATCTTTTTCTCTCATCGAATAAGTAAAAGCACCATAGCCTTCTTGCCAACTTGAGAACCCTTGAAATAAATTTTTCTCCTTAATATATTTTGCAGTTGAGACTTTGATATCCTTTACCAAATCTGATAATGAAACACTTGGATGAATGTGAGTGAGAATGTGTATGTGGTCTTCAACCCCATTTATTCTATACGGATGACATTTTTTGTTTTCTAAAAGACCAACGATATAGCCATAAAGCTCATCACGGGTTTCTTTGGTCATTACGCGTTCTCTTCTTTTTGTGCTAAAGACTATTTGATAGATGATTTGTGTGTACGTGCTCATAATCGAATTGAACCCCTTCAGGGTTCTGGTTGTGCCTAAGCATTTCTTTCCTCAGCATTTCATACTGGGTTACTCGAATTGAACCCTTTCAGGGTTCTGATTGTGCCTCAGCATTTCTTTCCTCAGCATTTCATGCTGGGTTACTCGAATTGAACCCCTTCAGGGTTATTGTTAAATGGTCTATGTTAATTTCATTAATACAAAAATTTATTATACGGATATCTTTTCTGATGCAAATCCTTCACTTTATCGTAAAGGACTTTTTTAAACTCATCTATGTTTTCTTTTTTAACTGCAGAGATAAACAAACATTCATTATGCAATTTATTCATCCAGGTTTTTTTCAGATCATCCAGGCTCAAATTCTTTTTAGTGCTTTCGGTTAAATCATCTTCTTCTTTTTGTTCGAAAACAAAAGCATCAATTTTGTTGAATACTAACAGTACTGGTTTGTCGCCAGCACCAATATCAGTAAGCGTTTGGTTCACTACATTTAATTGGTCTTCAAACCCAGAATGAGAAATATCTACCACATGAATTAGAATATCTGCTTCACGCACTTCATCCAAAGTAGATTTAAATGATTCAACCAAAGTGGTTGGCAATTTTCGAATAAATCCTACAGTATCTGATAATAAAAAAGGAAGATTTTCTATCACTACTTTTCTTACTGTAGTATCCAATGTTGCAAACAATTTATTTTCTGCAAACACTTCACTTTTACTCAACATATTCATTATTGTAGATTTACCAACGTTGGTATAACCCACCAAAGCGACACGAATCATTTCGCCACGATTTTTACGCTGGGTTTCCATTTGTCGATCAATCACTTTTAACCGTTCTTTTAATAAAGCAATTCTATCTCGCACAATTCGTCTATCGGTTTCAATCTCCGTTTCCCCTGCTCCTTTCATACCAATACCACCTTTGATACGATCCAAGTGATCCCACATTTTTGTTAGTCGCGGTAATAAATAAATGGATTGTGCCAATTCAACTTGTGTTTTTGCGTGTGCTGTTCGTGCACGAGTCGCAAAAATATCGAGGATTAATCGGGTTCGATCAACTACTTTTACTTTTATTTCTTTTTCGGCATTGACTTCCTTTTCGAGGTTCCGCTGTTGTGCTGGAGAAAGTTCATCGTCAAAAATTACAATATCAACACTATTCTCTGAAACATACTTTTTAATTTCATTCAACTTTCCAATACCAATAAATGTACTGGCATCAGGATGAACTAAACGCTGAGTATAACGTTTTAAAACTTTTGCACCAGCAGTATCCGCTAAAAACTCGAGTTCATCCAAATATTCTTTAGCAGTCTCTTCATCCTGACTCTTATTAATCAATCCAACTATAACAGCAGTCTCCTGCTTCTTCCCTGTCTCGTGCATTCTTTATAATTTATGAAAAACTCAAGAAATTATTTCTTAAGTGTTTCAGTATATTCCGCAACTGCTTTTATTTGTTCTTCATTCAATATCTCAGAAAATGGAGCCATCGCATTTTTTCCGTTTTTGATAATTTCAATTCGTGCATTCAAATCCATAGTGGAAATTGACAAATCTTTTGCTCCTAACAAATTTAATTTTCCATCTTCACCGTGACATTTTTCACAACTTGCAATATAAAGTTCTTGTCCGTTTACATTACTTTCTGTAATACCTTCCATACTTTTTGACTTCTGCTTCTTACTCATCTCAGCCATGCCATACGCTCCAATAATCAATAGCAATGAAGCAACAGCCAACATTTTGTTTTTCTTTTTAAATCCGATTACAGCTAATGGAATAGAAAGTAATACTGCTACAATTTTTATTATGAGTAATGATTTAATCTCTGGAAGTTGAATCATCATATAAATTCCTGTTCCTAAAAACAAAAAACTAATAATCATTTCAGGAACTTTAAATCCTTTTGAAAATTTTGCTAGCGCTTCGTCTTTATTCATCAACAACAAAATTGTTTTGATTAAATAAATCGCTAAGAATAAAATAACTGTTAGTAAGTGTGTGTGGCGAATTCCTGTTTCCATTTGGCTATGTTTTTATCAACTCAAAAGTACTAAAAATCTACTGATTTTGCCGTTCATATAATTTTAAAGAAAAATCAGTATAAAATGCTATTTTTGTTTAGAACAATACTGATATGAAGAAAATTATTTTACTATTATTTGCCGTTTCGATGAGCACAATTACGAATGCTCAAGAAACCTTTCCTGTAAACGGAACATCCAATAAAAATCACACAATTTATGCATTTATTAATGCGAAAATTATTGTGGATGCTGATGAAACCATTGAGAATGGGACATTGGTTATAAAAGATGGATTGATTTTTTCAGTAGGAACAAAAATTAATATTCCACAAGGTTCAGTGATTTATGATTTAAAGGGGAAGTCGATTTACCCTGGATTGATAGATGCTTATTCATCCTACGGAATGCCAGAAACAAAAAAACCCTATGGAGGAGCATATCCACAAACGGAAAGCAATACCAAAGGAGCTTATGGATGGAATCAAGCAGTTAAGCCAGAAATTGATGCAATTAAACTTTTTACTAAGGATACTAAATCTGCTGAAGAATACCGCAAATTAGGATTTGGAACAGTATTTACTTTTCAGAAAGATGGAATTATAAGAGGTTCTGGAACTGTTGTTACATTAGCAGAAAATCGTGAAAACGAATTGGTTGTAAATGAAAAAGCGGCTGCCGTTTATTCCTTTGATAAAGGAACCTCCTCACAAGATTATCCATCTTCGTTAATGGGTTGTATGGCTTTGTTGCGCCAGACTTATTTAGATGCAAATTGGTATAAATCAGACAAAACAAAAAAAGAAACCAATATTTCTTTAGATGCTTTCAATAATATACAAACACTTCCTCAGATATTTGAAACAACCGACAAGTTGAATGCTTTACGAGCTGACAAAATCGGAGATGAATTTAAAATCAATTACATCATTAAAGGAAGTGGGAATGAATATCAACTTTTAGAGGATATAAAAGCAAGCAATTGCAAATTCATACTTCCAATTAACTTCCCTATGGCTTATGATGTTGAAGATGCATACGATGCAAATTATGTTTCATTAACCGAATTAAAACATTGGGAAATGGCTCCAGTAAATCCTTTTGCTTTTGAAAAATACTTTATCCCTTTTGCAATTACAACATCTGATTTAAAAGAGAAAAAAGATTTCTGGAAAAACTTACGCAAAGCAATTTCTTATGGACTATCAGAAAAACAAGCTTTAAAATCGTTGACGTCTATTCCTGCTGAAATGTTAAACATTGGCGATAAATTAGGAAAATTAAAAGGGGGAATGATTGCAAATTTTATCATCACGTCAGGAAATTTATTTGATGAAAAAACAATTATTTATGAAAATTGGATTCAAGGGACTAGTTATAAAATAACAGACTATAATACCATTGATGTAAGAGGCACTTATGATTTTTCATACGGAACGAGCTTGCATCATCAACTAAAAATAGAAGGCGATATTGAGAAATTAAAAGCGACAATGATAACTGACACCGTTAAAACACCTGTCAATGTTGTTGTATCAGGATACTCCATTTCAATTAGTTTTTCTACTAAAGATACAACTGGGTCAATTCGCTTAAGCGGAAATATAATTTCTGACCCTTTGAAATTTAATGGAACAGGACAAACTTCAGATGGAGGATGGATAAATTGGAATGCAAGCTATACTAGTCCTTTTATTTCTTCTGCAAAAAAAGATTCAATAAAAAAAGATGCTATAAAATTCGGCAAAGTGATTTATCCATTTTGCGCTTATGGAAAGAACGATGAGAAGAGCGGTTTTGATAAAATACTCACAGATTTAAAAACGCGTTATGATGCAGTATTAATAAAACATGTAACTGTTTGGACGAATGAAGCAGAAGGCGTTTTAAAAAATCAAGATGTTTATATTACAGAAGGAAGAATTGTTCGAATTGCTGATGATATTACTGCTACTAAATTAGCTTTCGCAAAAGTAATTGATGGAACCGGAAAACATTTAACAGCAGGAATCATCGATGAACACTCGCACATAGCATTGAGTGGAGTAAATGAAGGAACACAAGCTTCAAGTGCTGAAGTTCGAATGGGTGATGTAATTAATTCGGAAGACATTAATATTTATCGTCAACTTTCCGGAGGCGTTACAACTTCACAATTATTACATGGTTCATCTAATCCAATTGGCGGACAATCTGCCATTGTTAAATTGCGTTGGGGGAAATCTCCTGAAGAAATGAAATTTGTAAAAGCAGATGGATTTATAAAATTTGCTTTGGGAGAAAATGTAAAGCAAAGTAATTGGGGAGATGCGAACACGGTTCGTTTCCCACAATCTCGTATGGGAGTTGAACAAGTTTATTATGATGCATTTACAAGAGCGAAAGAATATGATGCAAAACAAAAAACTTTTGGAGCATTATCTGAAAAAGCTAAAGCAATTACAACTCCTTTGCGTAGAGATTTAGAATTAGAAGCTATCGCAGAAATTTTAAATAAAAAAAGATTCATTACTTGTCATTCCTATGTCCAATCAGAAATTAACATGTTGATGCACGTGGGCGATTCAATGGGTTTCAAGGTAAATACTTTCACACATATCTTAGAAGGTTATAAAGTAGCCGACAAAATGAAAGCTCACGGAGTTGGAGCTTCTTCGTTCAGCGATTGGTGGGCATATAAAATGGAAGTAAAAGATGCTATTCCTTATAATGCTGCAGTACTTACAAAAATGGGAGTTATTACTGCAATCAATTCGGATGATGCAGAAATGGGAAGAAGATTGAATCAGGAAGCTGCGAAATCTATTAAGTATGGTGGACTTTCAGAAGAAGAAGCATTAAAACTTGTAACACTTAATCCTGCAAAATTATTACACATCGATAACAGAGTTGGAAGCATTAAAGTTGGAAAAGATGCTGATGTAGTTTTATGGTCGGACAATCCTTTATCCATTTATGCAAAAGTAGAAAAGACAATTATTGACGGACAAATCTATTACGACAATGAAGAAGATGCAAAAATGAGAATAGAAATTCAGAAAGAACGTGCACGCATCATTCAAAAAATGTTAGAAGAGAAAAAAGGTGGAGCACCAACGCAACGACCAGTAATGAAGAGAAGACAATTATTTGAATGTGATAGTATGCAGGAGGATTACTTGGAGATTGCAGAATAGAACGCAGATTATCATGATCTTCATGATTTAAAAGGATTAAAAAATTTATGGACTTAAACGATAAATATCTTCATTCAAATGTTACAAGCACTATTATAAAGGCATATTATAATGTATATAATAAACTTGGATATGGATTTCTTGAGAAAGTTTATGAAAGGGCTCTAATTATTGAATTGAAAAAATTTGGTTTGATATGTGAAAAACAAAAAGCTATTAAAGTTTTTTATGATACAGATTGTGTTGGAGAATATTATGCAGATATAATTGTAAATGATTGTGTAATTATTGAATTAAAAGCTGCTGAATGTTTACTGGAAGAACACGAAGCACAATTAATTAACTATTTAAGAGCGACAAAAATAGAAGTTGGACTTTTATTAAACTTTGGAAAAGAAGCCGAATTCAAACGCAAAGCGTTTAATAATCAATTTAAAAATCACAAACCCCTAGAAAAAATCAGATTTTATCATGAAGATCATGATAATCTGCGTTCCATTAAACCAATCAAGATGAGAAAATCAATCCTAATCGCATTACTACTCACCACCTCCATCACTTTCGCACAAACGAAAAGCGTGTTAATAATGAACGCCACTGCACACATCGGAAACGATAGTGTCATTCAAAATTCCATCATCGGATTAAAAGCTGGAAAAATTGTTTTAGTTGCTGATGCTAAAACTGCCAACTTTGATAAGACGGCTTACGATGAAGTGATTGATGCTACAGGCAAACATGTTTATCCAGGAATCATCGCTCCGAATTCTACTTTGGGTTTAACAGAAATTGAATCGGTGAGAGCAACAAATGATTTTAGAGAAACTGGAACAACTTTACCAAATGTGCGTTCACTTATTGCTTACAATACCGATTCTAAAATTATTCCAACTGTAAGAAGCAACGGAATTTTATTGGCACAAATCACTCCTCGTGGTGGGTTGGTTTCAGGAACATCTAGTGTTGTTGTATTGGATGGCTGGAATTGGGAAGATGCAGCTTATAAAACAGATGATGGTATTCACATAAATTGGCCAACCATTCAAAGTCGCAAATTTTTAGATGAAGACAATCTTTTTGCTGGTCCGTTTGAAAAAAACAAAGATTATATCAAACAAACGGAAATACTTAAGAAATTATTCGCTGATGCAAAAGCTTATAATGAACTTCCTGTTAAAGAAGAAGCAAATCTTCGTTTCGAAGCAATGAAAGGTCTTTTCTATGGGACTCAAACATTATTCATTCATAGCAACACTGTGAAAGAAATGGTTGAAGCAATTAATTTTGTGATTCTAAATAAAATCTCGAAAGTAGCAATTGTTGGAGGCAAAGAAAGTTGGATGATTACAGATTTATTAAAACAAAATAATATCTCCTTAGTAATTGCACGTGTTCACGATTTACCAACTTATCCCGAAGACGATATTGATTTACCTTATAAGCTTCCGTACATTTTACAAAAAGCTGGAATTCTTTTTTGTTTGAATAACGAAGGAGATATGGAAGCAATGGGTGCTCGCAACTTACCATTTCTTGCAGGAACAGCTGCAGCATACGGACTAACAAAAGAACAAGCATTAAAATCTATTACGTTAAATACAGCAAAAATATTAGGCATCGATAAAACAGTTGGCAGTATAGAAATGGGGAAAGATGCAACTATTTTTATTTCTACTGGCGATGCTTTGGATATGATGAGCAATAATGTAGAAAGAGCTTTCGTAAAAGGAAATAACATCGACTTGAACAACGATCAAAAAATGCTTTACGAAAAGTATAAAACGAAGTATGGGATTAAATAATTTGGAAATTTGAAAATGAAAAAATAAATAATTAGTTTGTTTTCAGCCCTAACTTTTCTCTAACACGTTTTAATGTAGCTTTTGCAATTACTCTTGCTTTGTCTGCTCCTATTTGCAGCTTCGCATCCAGCTCCGCACGATTGCTCATATAATGATTATACGTCTCTCTTTCTTTTTTGAACTTTTCTAAAATCAATTCATACAAAGCAGTCTTTGCATGTCCATAACCATATCCCCCTTTTAAGTAATTGCCTTTCATTTCAGCAATCTGAGAATCATCGGCTAATAATTTATACAAAGCAAAAACATTACAGGTATCCGGATTTTTAGGTGCTTCTAATGGAGTTGCATCTGTAACAATACTCATCACGATTTTTTTTAATTCCTTTTCTTCAAGAAAAATATTAATGAAATTATTTAACGATTTGCTCATCTTTTTTCCATCAATTCCAGGAATCAGCATAGTCGCTTCATTTACTTTAACAGCTGGAACAACAAACACTTCACCATATATATTATTAAATTTTTCTGCAATATCACGAGTCATTTCCAAATGCTGCATTTGATCTTTTCCAACAGGAACAAAATTTGCATCATATAAAATAATATCCGCAGCCATCAACACAGGATAAGTAAACAAACCAGCATTTACATCTGCCAAACGTTCTGATTTATCTTTAAAAGAATGTGCATTCGCCAACATTGGAAAAGGAGTGAAACAATTCAAATACCAAGTGAGTTCACAAACTTCCGTAACATCACTCTGACGATAGAAAATATTTTTATCTGTATCAAAACCAAAAGCCAACCAAGTAGCAGCAACCGCATCGGTACTTTCTTTAATAAAAGCAGCATCCTTAATTGTAGTCAAAGAATGTAAATCTGCAATGAAGAAAAGTGATTCGTTTCCAGTTTGCTTCGACATTTCAATAGCAGGAACAATTGCACCAAGGATGTTTCCTAAATGTGGAATGTTTGTACTTTGAACTCCTGTAAGTATTCTAGACATATTTGGTTGCTAGTTGTTGGTTATCGGTTGATAGATAATCTTGGTCAAATATACAGAAATTTAAAACCAATAAAACAGCCTTAAAATTTCCTATCTTTGTCCTCCCTTGAACTATTTGCTAATCATACCACGAGCGCTTTGGAAGCTGCTATTTATTCTCAATTTTGTGTTGGGCTTAGTTGTGCTTTATCCATTGTTCTTTATTTTCCTTGCAAAACGCGATTGGTTTCCAATAGCTTTCAAATTGAAAAAATTCTGGGCAGGATGGATATTATTAATTCCTGGAATATTTATTAAAGTAAAACGAGAAACTTCTGCAGACTCACTTCCGCAACCAGCAGTATATTGCGCCAATCATGCCTCTTATTTGGATATTGTTATGAGCTATTTAATAATTCCAAAGTATTATGTTTTTATGGGGAAACAAGAATTAGACAAAGCACCATTGTTTCGTATCTTTTTTAAAAGAATGAATATTTTGGTTGACAGAAGTAGTAGCACATCCTCACACCGAGCCTTTCTTCGTGCTGGAAGAGAAATTGATAAAGGAAACAGCACATTTTTATATCCTGAAGGTGGTATTTCCAGCAATGGAAAATTAAGAGGTTTTAAAAATGGAGCTTTCAAATTAGCAATAGACAAACAAGTTCCAATTGTTCCAATTACCTATTTAAACAATTGGAGATTATTACAAAACGGAGGATTTTTTAAATCGTTTGGTGGACCTGGAGTATCTAGAATAGTAGTACACAAACCAATTCCTACAGTTGGAATGACTGAAAATGATTTACTATCTTTGAAAACGAAAGTTCACGAGATTATTTCGAAAGAATTAGAAAAATATAACGACAAACATAATTAGAACGTCATTGCGAGTCCCGCATTTTCGTGGGATGTGGCAATCTCTTTCGAAGACTAGATTTCATCAGCTGTAAAAAGCTCATTAGAACAGATAAGGACAAAATGAAAATAGATAACGATACGGTTGATAAGATCGCTCACTTAGCACGTTTGGAATTTGCAAACGAAGCAAAAGAGGAAATTAAAAAAGACATGAACAACATGCTTGGCTTTATTGAAAAGCTGAACGAATTGGATACGTCTAACGTTGAGCCATTAATTTATATGAGTGACGAAGTGAATGTTTTGCGTGAAGATGATGTTATCCAAGAAATTACCAAAGATGAAGCCTTGAAAAATGCTCCTAAAAAAGATTCCGATTATTTTAAAGTTCCAAAAGTGATTGAGAAAGCTTAGAATACTGCAACTTTTTCTGACTCGATCTTATTTCCAAGTTGCCATTTGCCATCTATCTTACCGCAGCCCCAAAGTTTTAATTCGTATTTTAATTCTTTGTTGTCAGTAATGATGATGAAAATATCCGCCATTTCATTATAAGTTTTGTCACCATCTTTGAGCACAGCTCTGGTAGAAGAACTCAACGTTTTTGACCCTTTCAACGGCTTCAGATCAGTTGAAGATATTTGTTTCAATTTTTCGAGTATTTCCTTTTGTTCCTGTAGGTCGTCAACTGAAAGAAGTCCCTTCAGCTTATCTTCATTGTAATTCAAAAGAGAATTCGTAAATGCTTTGCCGAGTTCCTGAGGAGTCGCTTGTCCGAATGATCTTCCCGCAAAGGAAAGAACTAAAAATAATATTAGAAGTATGTTTTTCATAATTACATTTTTTAATCTGCACATTAGAAATCGGTATATCTGCACATTTACCTAAATCCAATTTTTCTCAAAAATATCCTTCGTATGATAAGTAATAATAATATTCGCACCAGCTCTTGCAAACGCGTGCATATTTTCCATTACAATTTTCTGTTCGTCTATCCAACCTTTTTGGGCTGCTGCTTTTACCATTGAATATTCACCAGAAACATTGTAACAAGCAATAGGTAGTAATGTATGCTGACGTAAATTAAAAATCACATCCATATAGGCCAACGCAGGTTTCACCATTAAAATATCTGCTCCTTCTGCTTCATCCAATAATCCTTCTGTCATAGACTCGTTTCCGTTTCGAAAATCCATTTGATAAGATTTTCTGTCGCCTTTTTGAGGAGCAGAATCTGCTGCTTCTCTGAACGGACCATAATACGCTGAAGAATATTTAATTGAATACGACATGATAGCTGTATTCTCAAAACCATTTTTATCTAGCAATTCACGCATCGCTCCTATTCTACCATCCATCATATCACTTGGCGCTACCATATCTGCCCCGGCTTGTGCGTGAGCCAATGCCATTTTTGCTAAGACTTCAACAGATGAATCGTTGTGCACGTATTCGTCATGAAGTATTCCACAATGTCCATGAGTTGTATAAGCACACACACACACATCTGTAATCACATATAAACTTTCACCGAATTTTTCTTTCAATGCTTTTACTGCTTTCACAACAATAGAATTATTACTAAACGATGAACTTGCATCTTCTGTTTTTTGTTCGCCTACTCCAAACAATAAAATTTTATTGATTCCAATTTTTATTCCTTTCTCAACATCCTTAACCAATTCATCCACCGAATAATGATTGATTCCGGGCATTGCATCAATTGGGTGAATAACATTTTTGCCTTCTACCACAAAATAAGGATAGATGAACATATCTTTTGAAAGTCGGGTTTCAGCAACCATTTCACGAACGATTGCGTTTTTTCTTAATCTTCTTGGACGTTGTAACATTCTTTTATGCTTTTACTACGCTGCACTTCGACTACGCTC
This sequence comes from Chitinophaga pinensis, assembly GCA_945879015.1. Taxonomy (GTDB): domain Bacteria; phylum Bacteroidota; class Bacteroidia; order 2-12-FULL-35-15; family 2-12-FULL-35-15; genus 2-12-FULL-35-15. The sequence goes on from CAMCUO010000011.1 coordinate 33,519, forward strand.
AGTGTGACGCAAGATTCGTAATATTCGTTTTATTCGTTATTTGTAACTCCAAAAACAGCTTCCGCCAAACCAACTTCATCAAAGGATGCTGGCAGCAAACAATTTTCTACTCCGTGTTCTGTTAATTTTTTTTCTGTTGATTTTCCTATTGCAATTACTTTTTGTGTCGACTTAATTTTCCCTTTTTCAAAGAATGATTCTACGTTTGACGGACTTGTGAAAACTAAGATTTCTGCATCTGGTAATTTTGCATTTTCTTTTTTTACTGTTTCATAAACAACTAAGTCAGTAAGTTTAGATGAATCTTCAAACTGTTGTTGAATGGTGCGTAATCCGCCTTTTGCTTGCGGAAACAAAACTGTTTCATCACCCACTGTTTTTGCGAATTTTTTACCTACCACTTTTGTATCGGGAACAGAACCAACAAATGCTGCATTTCTGTTATGCTTTTTTAATTCTTGTTCGGTAGATTTTCCAATCACTCCGAATTTTGTTTTTAATTTTAATTCGGGATTCTGACTAAAGAAATAATCCACAGCATTAGAGCTAGCAAAAAACACCCAATCAGCTTGCGGAACAGAAAGCATGTCTACTTTTTTTGTTTCGATAAAAGAAACACCTTCTACTTTATATCCATTTCCTTCCAATACATTTTTGAAAAAAGAATCCTCTTTTAAATCACGTGTGATTAAAACAGAACAGCCTTTAATTGCATTTAATCGGTTGACAATTTTTTGTGCAAAACCATCTGTTGTAAACGACTCAAAATACAAACGCTTCGGCATGGTGTTCCATGCATCCGATTTGGAGGTCCACACTTTAAATTTATTTTCTTCTTTGATACAGAATATTCCTAATGGTAAAGAACAACCACCATCAAACAAGTTCAATACTTTACGTTCTATCCCTATTGTATCTTCTACTTTTTCGGAATTTAATTTGTGGATGTATTCAAATAATTCATGATCATCTTCACGAATCTGCAATCCTAAAACTCCTTGAGCTGGAGCAGGAATAAATTCTTTTGGATCTAATCGCAATACTCTAAACTCACTTAAATCAATACGTAAACGTTCTACACCAGCAGCTGCCAACATAATGGCATCGTATTTTTTATCTCGCAATTTTTGAATGCGTGTAGGAACGTTTCCACGAAGATCTTCAATCGTAATATCTTTTCTGAATGCTAGTAATTGTGACTTTCTCCTTGCGGAAGATGTTCCAATAATTGCATTTTTTTTGAACGAATATTTTTGTGCATTATCTACACAGTCTTTACGAATCAAAATTAATTCTGCCGCATCTTCACGTTCGGAGACAGCTGCAATTTTTAATCCTTCAGGCGAAGTGGTTGGTAAATCTTTGTGTGAGTGTACGGCAAGATCAATTTCTTTTTTTAAAAGTGCTTCTTCAATTTCTTTTGTGAAAAAACCTTTTCCTTCTAGTTTATCAAAACTTAAATCCTGAACAACATCGCCTTGAGTAGCAATAATTTTTATTTCAGCCGTTAATCCTAGTTTTTGAACTTTGCGCAATACGTAATTAGCTTGCCACATTGCTAAATCGCTTCCTCTGCTTCCTATAATAATTTTTCTTTCCATTGATGTTTTTTTTCCTCCCCCTGCCCCCTCGATGAGGGGATAGGCTGCGTAATATTATTTTATAAATAAAGCCCATCGGCTCTACCATTTTCTTTTTGAATCTTCTATTAAAATATCTTTTGCCATTTTCATTGGTACGCTGATGTATTTTTTTTCCATGTAAGAAATAATTTTATCCAGCACTACTTTGGATTCAGGATTCAATGCATTTAATTCTTTCGCGAATACTTCATTGGCAGTTTCACGAATCTCTTTCACTTTTTTCGGTACTTCACTCATAGCCAACTCCACTTTACGTGTTTTTAATATCTGACGGAATTCATAAATATTTGCTTCAATAATTACTTTGCAAGTATCCAGTTCCTGCTCGCGTGCAAGTAAATTTTCTTTTGCAATTTCTTGAAGATTGTTCACTGCGATCAAATTCACATCGTAGTTATTCAAGATCTCTGCATCTAAATCATTTGGAATGGCAAGGTCTATGACTATTTTTTGGGACTTGTCATCTCCGATAAGATTCTTATACAATTCAGAAGTTATGATACTTTGTGCAGAACCAGTGCAAGTCAGAATAATATCAAAACCTTCTTTATAATTAGTTAATTCAGAAAGCAGAAATGCTTTTCCTTTTAGTTCTGCCGCTAGCTTTTGAGCATTTGAAAGCGTACGGTTGAATACGGTGAAGTTCGCAAACTTATGTTTTTTTAAATATTGCGCCATGGTTGTATTGGTAACACCCGAGCCTATGATAATGAAACGAGAGTCCTGTTTCACATTAAGCGAACGCAATTTTCTGTACGCAAGTGAAACCACAGAAACCGGATTTCTAGCAATATTGGTTTCGGTATAAATTTCTTTGGCGGTTTCAATTGTCTTTTTCACGACCAGTCGAATAAGATCACCTGTTAGTTGATACTCATTGCATTTTTCATAAGCGTTGCGAACTTGTGTTATAATTTCTCTTTCTCCAACAACTAATGAATCAATAGATGAAGCAACATTAAATAAATGACGAAGAGCACTTTCTCCTTCAAAGATTTGAGCATTTTTTATTACCCAGTCGAGATACTCGGCATTCCAATCCTCGTTAAAAGCTTTGAAAAAACTTTCTAGAAAAGTATTATCAATTTCCTGTTCCAGGCAAAGCATAAACTCCACACGGTTGCAGGTACTGAGGTAAAGCATTTCCTCAATATCCATTAATGCTTTTATGAGGGATAGTTTTTCACTGACCGCATAATCTTCCACATGCAATTTTCCAATGTCGTTAACATCAGTTGTTTTATGTGTGAATGCTATTATTTTAAACTTGTTCAATTGCCTGCAATTGTATAATTACAAAGTTGCGAATGATATATAATAGAATTGTCATAATAGTGTCATCTGACTATATTAAAATGGATTTAAATAATGAGAAGAAAATTTCTAAGAATTAAATTCCTTTACAGATTCTATTAAAAGCAGGAAAATCCAAATTGAACAAAAGAAAAATTCCAACTATGAATAAACCTGATAAGAAGGATTTTTTGAAATTATGAATATTGGAATTGTATCCAACCCGTGAAAGTGCCTTTATAGAATTGTCTGAATTTGATGAAAAACAGCATTTTTTCGGCAAAACTTGTGCTTTATAGTCGATTTTTAATGAAAAATGACGCAAATTTAGTATTTTTAACAAAAACGCAAATTTGATAAAAACACGTAATATATGATTATCAAAATGCAGAAAGGCTTATCAATAGCATTAATAATGAACATTTATTTGTGAATTATTTTGCTGTAAATAAAAATGTGCTTATCTTCGCGTCCCGTTTTAAGAAAAACAGGGCATTTTAAGTATATAAATTAATATCTAAATACAGTGGAAGCAATTAGTTACAAGACGGTTTCAGCAAGTAAAGAAACTGTTACAAAAGGATGGGTTATTATTGATGCAGAAAACGAAATATTAGGTCGTTTAGCCTCAAACGTAGCTTACATTTTAAGAGGAAAAAACAAAGTGAACTTTACTCCTCACGTAGATACAGGTGATAATGTAATCATTATCAATGCTGAGAAAATCAAATTAACAGGAAATAAGGTAGCTGAAAAAGAATATGTTCGTCACACAGGATATCCAGGTGGGCAACGTTTTGCAACTCCTAAATTACTTTTAACAAAAAGACCAACTGAAATTATCAGAATGGCAGTAAGTGGAATGTTACCTAAAAACAAATTGGGTGATGCATTAAGAAAGAATGTTTTCATTTACGCAGGTGCAGAACATCCACATGCAGCTCAACAACCGAAAGAAATCAAAATAAATACAATTAAATAATAAAAATGGAAGTAGTAAATACTCTTGGTAGAAGAAAAACCGCTGTAGCACGTGCATATGTGCAAAAAGGAAGTGGCGTAATTGTAATCAACAATAAAGATTACAAAGCTTACTTCACAACATCCGTTTTACAATACAAAGTAACTCAAGCTTTTGCTGTGACAAAAACACAGGATCAATTTGATGTGAAAGTGAATGTAAAAGGGGGCGGGGTAACAGGACAAGCAGAAGCTGTTAGATTGGCAATTGCTCGTGCTTTAGTAGAAACGGATGCAAATCTTAAGCCTTTGTTAAAAGCAGAAAGCTTAATGACACGTAATCCTAAAATGGTTGAACGTAAAAAACCGGGTCAGAAAAAAGCTCGTAAACGTTTCCAATTCAGTAAACGATAATCTTTTGTCATCCTGAGCTTAGTCGAGGGAAAAACAGTATTAATTAACATTAAATTACAGACTCAATGTCAAGAACAAATTTCAATGATTTATTAGAAGCAGGGTCCCACTTCGGACACTTGAAAAGAAAATGGAATCCAGCAATGGCTCCTTATATCTTCACAGAAAAAAACGGTATTCACATTATCGACTTAAACAAAACAGTTGCTAAAGTGGACGAAGCAGCAGATGCTTTGAAACAAATTGCAAAATCTGGTAAAAAGATTTTATTTGTTGCTACAAAAAAACAAGCAAAAGATATCGTTGCCGATAAAGTAAAAGCAATTGGTATGCCTTATGTTACTGAGCGTTGGCCAGGTGGCATGTTAACTAACTTTGCAACTATCCGTAAAGCAGTTAAGAAAATGGCTACTATTGATAAGATGAGTACTGATGGAACATTTGATAATATTTCTAAAAAAGAAAAATTACAAATTTCTCGTGAGCGTGCTAAATTGGAAATCAACTTAGGTTCTATTGTTGACTTAAGCCGTTTACCAGCAGCTTTGTTCATCGTTGATATTTCAAAAGAACATATCGCTGTTGCAGAAGCGAAAAGATTAAACATCCCAACTTTTGCAATTGTTGATACAAACTCAGATCCAAATGCAGTTGATTTTGCAATTCCTGCAAATGATGACGCTTCAACTTCTATCGCTTTAATTACTGGTATCATTACCAAAGCAATTGAAGAAGGATTGGCAGAACGTAAAGTTGATAAAGAAACTCAAGCTGAAGAAAAAGAAGGAACAAAAACTTCTCGTGATGAAGCAGAACAGCTTAGTGCTGGTGCAAAAGTGAAATCATCAAATGATGGTGAAGCAAAAGGCCCAGGGAAAAAGCCAAGAAGAAAAATTAATAGTTAATTATACAGATTATAGATGAGAGATTTGAGACGTGAGATTATAAATTACGTCTCAAATTTTTTGCTCTATCTCTAATCTAATATCTCACATCTCAATACTAACAAAAATGACAACAATGACGATTACAGCAGCAGATATTAATAAGTTGAGACAAATGACCGGTGCCGGGATGATGGATTGTAAAAAAGCATTAACTGAGGCAGAAGGTGATTTCGAAAAAGCAATTGATGAATTACGTAAAAAAGGACAAAAAGTAGCTGCTAACCGTGGCGATAGAGAATCTAAAGAAGGTGTTGTTCTTTCTAAAGTTACTTCAGATAACAAACTTGGTGTTGTTTTAGCTATCAATTGCGAAACAGATTTTGTTGCAATCAATGCAGATTTTCAAAAATTAACAAATACAATTTTAGATATTGCCATTGAAAAAAATCCAAAGACTGCTGATGAATTAAAAGCTTTGCCTTTTGATGCTAAAATCTCTATTGCTGAAAAACTAATTGAGCAAACTGGTGTTATTGGAGAAAAAATTGAATTGACAAAATACGATGTTGTTGAAGCGGCTTTCGTTTTAGCATACGTTCACCCAGGAAACAGATTAGCAAACGTTGTTGGATTTAGTTCTGCAACTATTAATGCTGATGTTGCAAAAGATGTTGCAATGCAAGTTGCTGCAATGGCTCCAGTTGCTGTTGACAAAGGCGATGTAGATGCGGAAACAATTAAACGTGAAATTGAAGTTGGAAAAGAACAAGCTCGCGAAGAAGGTAAGCCAGAAGAAATGCTTGAAAAAATTGCAATGGGTAAATTAAATAAGTTCTACAAAGAATCTACTTTGTTAAACCAAGAATTTATCAAAGACAATAAAAAAACCATCGCTCAATATTTGAACGAATCAGAAAAAGGATTAACCGTTACAGGATTCAAACGAATCGCTTTAGGTTAATTAATATTATATTTTAAGTCCCGATTAATTCGGGACTTTTTTTTAACCCCATCCCAGCCTTCCCCAAAGGGGAAGGAGTTGTACACAACAAAGATGGAATTAAATAACATTTAAATTAAAAAATACAAAACCGTATCTATGAAATACAAACGCATACTTCTAAAACTTAGTGGAGAATCACTAATGGGAAACAAACAATTTGGAATCGATCACGATCGTTTAACCGAATATGCGGCAGCTATTAAAGAAGTTGCTGCCATGGGAGTTGAAGTAGCAATTGTAATTGGCGGTGGAAATATTTTCAGAGGAATTCAAGCTGCTGAAGGAGGAATGGACAGAGTGCAAGGTGATTACATGGGAATGCTAGCAACCGTTATTAACTCGATGGCATTACAATCTTCTTTGGAAAAAGCTGGTGTTGAAACTCGTTTACAATCGGCTATTAAAATGGAACAAATTTGCGAACCTTTCATTCGCCGAAAAGCAGTTCGTCACTTAGAAAAAAACAGAGTTGTTATTTTCGGAGCGGGAACAGGAAACCCCTATTTTACAACCGATACGGCTGCAACATTAAGAGCAATAGAAATTGAAGCGGATGTAGTTTTAAAAGGAACAAGAGTTGATGGAATTTATTCAGCTGATCCTGAAAAAGATAAAAACGCAACGAAATACGATACCATTTCATTTGATGAAGTATATTCAAAAGGTCTTGAAGTGATGGATATGACTGCATTTACACTTTGCAAAGAAAACAATCTTCCAATTATTGTTTTTGACATGAACAAAAAAGGAAATTTAAAACGATTGGTGGAAGGGGAAAAAGTGGGAACATTAGTAGAATTTTAATTGAAATATTGGAAAATTAAATATTGGAAAATTATTTTCAGATAGTAATTCGTACTTTTGTATTAACATCTGAAATTAAAAAATTAAAAAAATGACAGAGGATATTCAATTTATATTAGACAATGCAAAAGAGCAAATGGAAAAGGCTCTTGATCATTTAGAAGCAGAATTAGTAAAAGTACGTGCTGGGAAAGCTAGTCCAACTATGCTAGAAAGCATTTCTGTAGATTATTATGGAACAAGAACTCCACTTAATCAAGTAGCAAACGTAAATACTGCGGATGCTAGAACATTGGTAGTTCAACCTTGGGAAAAATCAATGTTGACTCCAATTGAGAAAGCTATTATGGCAGCCAACTTAGGATTAAATCCACAAAATGATGGTGTATTGATTCGTATTCTTGTTCCTGCTCTAACAGAAGAAAGAAGAAAAGATTTGGTGAAGAAAGCAAAAGTTGAAGCAGAAAACGGTAAAGTTGTTTTGCGTACAATTAGAAAAGAAGCAAACGAAGAATTAAAAAAACTTCAAAAGAATGGAACTCCGGAAGACGAAATAAAAAGCTCTGAAACACTTGTACAAAGTCTGACTGACGGATACGTTGTAAAATGTGATAAACATTTAGAAGTGAAAGAAAAAGAGATTATGACAGTTTAAAATTAAGTCAAAAGGGAGAAAGTCAAAAGTCAAAAGAAATTAAATTTAAAAAAGCTTCGAAAGAATATTTCGGAGCTTTTTTATTATATATTAGGAAGAACGAACCTGTCAATTAAACTAATGCTAGAATTATACTTTTTCCCTTTTGACTTTCTCCCTTTTGACTTTTGACTTTTTTTATGCCCATACCTTCGTTCCTTCTGTACAATTTTTACAGATGTCTATTTCGGAGCGGGAACGAAGAACCGCACTTCTGAAATTTTTATACTTCTCCCCTTGCCACATTTCTTTAAATGATTCTGTTTTTAGATTTCCTAACTGATGTTGCGCATCCTTATCAAAACAACAAGGAACAACCAATCCATCCCAAGTTATAACCGTTGAATGCCATAGCCTCCAGCAATGATTTAACATTTCATTTTTTATAGCAAATGTTCCATCATCTTGTTTTTTGTAGCGAGAATATTTTTCTATGGTCGGAATTAATTTATTCCCATTCACATAATCGTACATCTGTGCAGTCTTGAATCTCACTTCATCAACTCCAACTTTTTTTGCCAACAACTCAACGTCTTTTATTTGATGTTCGTTTGGTTTCACAACTAAAAATTGAAAAATAATATGAGGCGTTTTAGATTTTAATTGTTTTTTCCACTTCACAACATTTTCTGCCCCTTCAATTACCTTATTAATGTCGCCACCAATCCTATACTGTTCGTAGGTTTCCTGAGTTGTGCCATCAATAGAAATAATTAATCTACTCAAACCACTTTCTACCGTTTTTTTTGCTACCTCATCATTTAAATAATGTGCGTTGGTAGAAGTGGCAGTATAAATATTTTTTGAGGAAGCATAATTCACCATTTCCAAAAATTTCGGATTGAGAAAAGGTTCGCCCTGAAAATAAAAAATCAAATAAGAAATTTCTTTGTACAACTCATCAATGGTTGATTTAAAAAAATCGTTTTGTAACATCCCTGTGGGACGAGTAAATTCTCGCTTACCACTTGGACATTCAGGGCAACGTAAATTGCAGGAAGTAGTTGGTTCAAAAGTTACGCTGATTGGAACACCCCATTGCACAGGGTTGTTTGTCCACTTAGAAATATAAAAGCTCATCACTACTTTCGTGGCATTCCATGCTCTGTGAAAAGATAGTTTTGATAAAAATTGTAGACCGTCTGAAACTCTTGGGTTCAATTGATTAGCTTTTTGTAAAGATAACGAATTCCTCTGAAGGAGTCCCTCGGCCAATTTGTTTCACTTCAGTTACTAATTTGCAGGATCAATTCCCCCTTTGAAAAAGGGGGCTAGGGGGCTTCATGCGAATGATACTTAGAACTCGCAATTACGGTATAAAAAAACGCCCGCACCGAGAGGCACAGGCGTTTTCTAAAAAAGCATTCTTATTTCGTTACTTCAAACTTCCCTCTATTGATTACTTCTTGTTTATCATTCAATATATTATAAATGTACATCCCTGAAGAAAAAGAAGCCGTTTCAATTGTTAAAGCATTTCCAATCATTGAATACACCCCTACTCTACGACCAGTAATATCTAGCACTTCCACAGCATCTGCATTTACCTTACTAGTAAAGCTAATATTGTTTGTAGCTGGATTTGGAAAAATGGAAATAGAACTTGGTTTAGAAATATCATTTATTCCATTGTATCCAGACCATGACATAGCATCAAGATAAAATGTGCTTCCAATTTTTGCTCCAGGGTGGCTATAAACACTTGAACTTGCAAAAACCAACATGGTATCTGCAACAACAGTAGAAAATGCCGGATCATAATTCATTGTTAAACTGTTAGCTGCAAAAATTGTAGTTGTTGCACCTGTTTCGTATTTACCCCAAGCAATCGTATCTCTAGACCCAGCAAAATAACGAGTTAAATAAGCCAATACAAAAGCCGAATCGCCTGGCATTGGGCTGTATTTACAAGTAAATGATAAAGTAGCAGGACGACCTGACATTGGTTTACCATAGGCTAATCCTGGAGGAGAAATATTAATTGTTCCCATCACTAAAATTCCTGCTGTATCAATATCTCCTGTAGTATACGGGTTTGGAATAGCAGCACCAACAACATCGACTGTTCTGATTTCTGCACTTATTAGACCTTGATTAGGCGCAACTGTTTCTTTATAAACTGACAATGTTGTTCCAACCAAATTGAGAGCATTTAAACTCGCCCAGCCAACTGGATCTTGGTTGGTACTAAATGGCAGATTCGCCCAATTTTCGAACATTAAATCTGGCGCTTGTGCAGTTCCATTAAATGCAAAAGCAATAATTGCAAATGCCGAAAGTATTCTTTTTTTCATTTTATGAGATTTAAAAGTATCTAACAAATATAACATTTATATTTTCCTTTTCCCAAACCAATTTTCTAAAAACTTACCTATTCAATCAAATAAAAAACGCCTTCCAGCAATCTGAAAGGCGTTCTAAATATTAAAATAAAATTACTTCGCTATAGTAAATTTACCACGATTAAGTATCGCATTATCTTTTCCTACTAATGCGTATGAATAAACACCATTCGCATACATAGAAGTGTTTATTGAAACATTATCCCCAGCAGTAACAATAAAGTCAATCATTCTTCCTGTAATGTCCATCACTTGGATTGCTGCAACTTTTGAAGATTCAACAGTAAAATTAATTTGATTTTGTGCAGGATTTGGAAAAACCATTACAACCGTTGCATTGGTTTGTTCATTAATTCCAACTGCAGGAAGCGCTTGTAACCATTGTGTTTGCTTGATATTGGATAAAGAATCTAATTTAATAGAAACCAATGGAAAACCAACTCCATTTGCCCACCAAGAATAACCAGTTGTAGAATCTGCAGTAACATCAACATTATATTGCCACCCTAAAAATTGAATTTCTATATCTGTTGTATCGTGTCTAACAATTGTTTCTTCTGCACGCAACACGTTAAATGTTCCCAAAGGAGTTGTTAGTGAACCCCATGCATCTACCACAACTGTTTTCTTAACAATAGATCTTAGTTTAACAGAATCTATTACGAAACCAAAACCAGGATCAAAGCCCAGAAAGAAGTCAGTATTTGTAGTATAATTATTCGTAAAAGTTGTTAGATACATTCCTGGAAAATTCATCAAATTTTCTGAAGGTGTGTTTATTTGATTAAGTACCATTGGGCCCCCACCAAAATCAACTGTTCCAGAAGAACCTTGAATTGTAAAATTAGAAGCAGTGTTCGTAGCATAGACATAATTATTTTGCCAGCCCTGTTTTATAACTAAGTTAGAAGTTGCAAAATTCGTATTTGGAGCCCATGCATAAGAAATGAATGTCAAAGTATCTACAGCATGAGTATTCAAAGCAGACATATTCCATGTTTGGCTAATACCAAAAGATCCTTCAGAAACTGCAGGCATAGTATCATTTGCTTGATAAATAATTTTTGTTGGAGATGCAATATCCGCTGTTGTAACTGTAATTTGAGCTTTTGCACCCAACGCACTCATAATAATAGCAGAAACGATAAGTAAAGATTTTTTCATGATTATTTATTTAAGGGTTTATACCCGATTTGTAGACAAATATACAAAAAATGCATATAAAATTTAAGATCTGGTTGTTGAATGGAAATTAGACGTAGAAAGGGCATAGAAGTTTTAAAAGAGGGATTAATTTGCTTTGGATGGCTGGCTTTTGTTCCTCGACTTGCAAATCCCCCTAACCCCCTTTTTTCAAAGGGGGAATGGCATAACCCTAAAGATCAACTTTAAAAAGAGAAGATTAAACAAAAGACTGCATCTCATGCAACTTGGAGTAGCTTCCGTTTTTAGAAAGAAGCTCCGTATGAGTGCCGCGCTCGATAATTAGTCCCTTTTGCATCACAATAATCTCATCAGCATGCTGGATAGTAGACAACCTATGGGCAATAACGACAGAAGTACGATTTTTCATCAAATTTGATAAAGCATCCTGTACCAAACGTTCGCTTTCTGTATCTAAGGCGGATGTTGCTTCATCCAAGATTAAAATAGGCGGATTTTTAAGCACTGCACGAGCAATACTCATTCTTTGTCGCTGTCCACCCGACATTTTACTTCCTCTATCTCCAATATTGGTTTGATAGCCTTGTGGCATTTTACTTATAAACTCGTGAGCATTGGCAATCTTAGCCGCTTCAATCACTTGAGCTTCGGTAACATTATCTATTCCAAAAGCTATATTATTAAATACGGTATCGTTAAATAAAATCGACTCTTGGGTTACTATGCCCATTAGCGCTCGCACATCCTTAATTTTTACATCTTTTATGGCAACTCCATCAATCAGAATTTCTCCTTGAGTAGTATCGTAAAAACGAGGCAGCATATCCGCTAAAGTGGTTTTTCCGGAGCCTGATTGTCCTACTAATGCAATTGTTTTACCTTTTGCAATCTTCAGATTAATCTCATTTAATACCCAACCTGTTTCACCTTCGCGATAAGCAAAAGAAACATTTTTATATTCAATTTCCTTTTCAAATTTTGTAATTGATTTTGGATTACTAATATCCTTTATTGTAACTTCTGCTTGTAATAATTTATCAATTCTTTCGGCAGAAGCCAACCCTTTTTGAACACTGTAGTAAGCTGCAGTGAAAGATTTTGCCGGAGTTAATAACTGAGCAAACATCACTAAGTACAATATCAATAATTCCCCATCCATCGTTTTATTCTGAATAACCATTGTGCCTCCAAAATACAGAATAGCAATCAATACAGAGACTCCTAAAAACTCACTTAATGGAGATGCAAGATCTTCTTTGCGAGAAATTTTAGTAGAGATATTCCGGTACTCTTGATTTTCATCTTTGAAACGATCTGCAACTTTTTTTTCTGCATTAAATCCTTTTATGATTCTTAAACCACCAAGTGTTTCATCCATTATCGACAAAAGAACTCCCATTTTTTCTTGCCGTTTGGTAGAAGACTTTTTCAAACTTTTTCCAATACTTACAATCAGTAAAACGGTGAGTGGCAATAAAACAAAAGCGATTAAGGTCAGTTTAGTACTGATAACAAACATCATAATAACGAAAACCAAAATATTTAATGGCTCTCTGAAAATCATTTCTAACGACTTCATCACACTCCACTCTATCTCTTGAACATCTGTTGTCATTCGAGAAATAATATCACCCTTTTTTTCTTCCGAATAATAAGATAAAGGAAGGTCCAATGTTTTGTTAAATACTTTGTTGCGAATATCTCTAACAACACCATTGCGAATAGGAGAAATAAAATACATCGCCAAATAGCGAAATAAATTTTTAAAAAATATCGCCACAACAACAAACAAACAAATTGCAATTAAAACATATAATTTACCATGTTCTTGACCATTATGTGCAATTAAATATTTGATATAAGCCGTAATGGAATCCTTAGAAATAACGAATCTAGGTTCTCCTGCGGCTAACAATGTTGCTACTTCAGTTGAATTGTTACTAAACAATACATTTAAAAAAGGAAACAATAAAGCAATGGAGAAAAACGAAAAAACAACGGAGAAAACATTAAAAACGATATTCCAGATGGCATAGCGCCAATAGCCTTTTACATAACGCAGAATACCAAAAAAATTCTTCATCTATCTTGTTTGTACCTTATTCGATAAGGAATTAATTGCAAATATACTATTTGTGGCTGTTTATTGTTAATTTTGTACCTTAAATTACGTCAAATACATGGATTCTACACGTCAGTTAAAAGTATCTCGTTTGATTCAAAAGGAACTAGGAGAAATCTTTCAAAGAGAAACTCGCTTACTTTTTGGAAATGCTCTTATTACAGTAACGCAAGTTCGTGTAAGTCCGGATTTAGGAATCGCAAAAGTATACGTTAGCTTATTTAACGTTCCCGACAATAAAGTATTGTTAAAAATGATTCAAGAAAACACAAAAGAAATACGAACCAAACTTTCGGAGCGAATCAAAAAGCAAGTACGCATTATCCCAAATTTAGTTTTCTTTCATGATGATTCGTTGGATTATGCAATGCGTATTGATGAGCTTTTGAAAAAATAAACCATCGAATTACGAAATGAACGAAATACGAATTTTTGAATTGCTTTGTAATTCGTATTTTTCGTAATAAATTAGTAATTCGTTGGAATAAAAACAGCGCAATATTGAACTTACCTCTCTTCATAGCAAAACGATATTTGATTTCAAAAAAATCTCACAATGCCATCAATATCATTTCGGGTATTTCGGTGGTTGGAATTGCATTTGGAACAATGGCTCTGGTTATTGTATTATCGGGTTTTAATGGCTTAAGTGATTTGGTGCAATCCCTTTACAATTCATTTGATGCAGACATAGAAATTACTACTAAGCAAGGAAAAACATTCAATCCCAATACTTCTACTTTTCAAACAATTTTAAAATCAGAAAATATTGCACATTATACTGAAGTAATGGAAGGAAATGCTTTGTTGAAGTATGACGACAAACAATCCATTGCTACAATAAAAGGTGTAAGTTCTGAATTTCAAAAAATGAGTCGCTTTGATACACTCGTTCGTGAAGGTGATTTTAATATCAGTAAAAACAATATCGTAATCGGAAAGGGAATCAGTTATGTTTTACAAACTCGCACGAATGATTTTGCCTCACTCATTTCTATTTATGCACCAAAACGAGGAAAAATCACTTCTATGAATCCAGAAGATGGTTTAAATGAAATGAAAGCTTATCCTGCAGGAGTTTTTTCAATCAATGATGAGTTGGATAATTACATTATTATGGATATTGAAAAAGCAAGAGCATTGCTTGATTATACAACCGAAGTAACTTCTATTGAAATTGCAGTAAAAAAAGGAATGGATGCAGAAATATTCCGAAAAGAAATAGCAGGATTGTTAGGCGACAAATATGAAATCAAAAGTAGAGAACAACAAAATTCACTTTTATATAAAACAATGCAATCGGAAAAACTATGGACTTTTATTATTTTAATGTTCATTTTAATTATCGCAACTTTTAATGTGATTGGCTCTTTAACAATGTTAATTATTGAAAAGAAAAAAGACATCACTATTTTAAGCAATATGGGAGCGGATATAAAATTGATTCGTAAAATATTTTTAATTGAAGGAATTTTAATTACTTGTATTGGAGCAATTATAGGTTTAGCTTTAGGAATGTTAATTTGTTGGTTACAAATTAAATTTGAACTAATTACTATGTCGGAAGGTTATGTAATAAATGCATATCCAGTGAAAGTAAAAATGTTGGATATTTTTGGAATAATAACATCCGTGTTATTTATTGGATTTATAGCCTCTTGGTATCCGGTGAGAATTTTCACTAAGAAACATTTGGCGATTTAATCACGCAAGCTCCATATCAGAATACTGCTTCTCTACTTTATCAAGAATCATAATTATTTCATCGTACGAATAAGTAGTTACCAATTTTAAACGATACTCTTTAAAGTTTGGTAAGCCTTTAAAATAATTGGTATAATGTCTGCGCATTTCTACAATTCCCGCATGATTACTTTTCCAACGCATTGAAAAATCCAAATGCTCCTTACAAACTCTAACTCTATCAGAAATTGTTGGTGGTGCTAAATGTTCTCCGGTTTTAAAAAAATGTTTTATCTCATTAAAAATCCATGGATAACCAATACTCGCTCTGCCAATCATAATTCCATCTACACCATAACGATTTTTCATTAGCAATGCTTTTTCTGGCGAATCCACATCTCCATTTCCAAAGATTGGAATTTTTATTCTAGAATTATTTTTGATGTCGCCAATCAAACTCCAATCAGCTTGGCCTTTGTATAATTGTGCGCGTGTTCTTCCATGAATAGTTAAAGCTGCAATTCCGATATCTTGTAAACGTTCTGCCACTTCCACAACATTTTTTGTACTATCGTCCCAACCCAATCGTGTTTTAACAGTAACAGGGCGGTTTGCAATTTTTATTATAGCAGAAGTCATTTCCACCATTTTAGGAATATCTTGCAAAAGGGCTGCTCCTGCTCCTCGACAAGCAACTTGTCGGACAGGACAACCATAATTAATATCAATAAGGTCGGGATTGGCGTTATCCGCTATAATTCCAGCTTCGCGCATAGAATCAATATCAGAACCAAAAAGCTGAATGCCAATAGGGCGTTCATATTCAAAAATATCAAGTTTCTGAACACTTTTTGCAGCATCTCTAATAAGTCCTTCCGATGAAATAAATTCGGTATACATTAAATCTGCTCCATTTTTTTTACAAACAGCACGAAAAGGCGGATCACTCACATCCTCCATGGGCGCGAGTAATAAAGGAAAATCACCTAATTCTATGTTACCTATTTTTGTCATTCGTTATTTTTTGACACAGATTTCACGTATTTTAAAAGATTATTTTTTGAATAAATTGCACCACTTATATTTATGAAAATCTAAATAATCTCTAGTGCACACGTTCACCTTAATTAGTACATTTGCAAAGTTACCAAAAATAAGCCTATCAATGCAAAACATAGAGCAAGAAAGACAATCATGGATCAAATTAATTGTAATTTTTTCGTGGCTTTTTATTTACGGATTGCTAAACATCATTGGAAGTTCAGAAAACACTGAATTAAATACCAATAATCCCTCTACCGTTGCATTGCTTTATATCGGACAACTAATAGGAGTAGTGATATTATTTATTGCACCATCGATAATGTTTGCTCTGTTTTGGACAAACAAACGCATTCACTATTTAGGTGTAACAACGAAGCCGCATTATAAAACCTTATTATTGGGCAGCTTAGGAATATTATTCGCTTTGCCTTTAATAAATTGGATCGCGCAAGTAAATGAACAATTGCATTTACCGGATGCCCTAAGCGTTATTGAGCAATGGATGCGGACAAGCGAAGCAAAAGCAATGGAGCTCACTGAATTGTTTACAAACGGAACATCGGTAAGCGGACTACTAATAAATTTATTTGTAGTGGCATTAATGGCTGCATTGAGTGAGGAATTATTTTTTCGTGGGATCATACAAAAAGTATTGATTGAATGTTTTAAGAACAAACACTTATCCGTTTGGATCGGGGCAATTATTTTCAGTGCATTCCACATGCAATTTTTCGGTTTTTTTCCAAGGATGTTAATGGGCACATTTTTAGGGTATTTGTTTTTGTGGAGCGGATCTCTATGGCCCGGCATTGTTGCCCATTTTGTAAACAATGGAACGGCCGTTTTTTTAATATGGCTTTCAAACAGAGGAGTTATTTCATCCGATGCAGATAAGATCGGAATAGATAATAGTCAGTTGATCTATGTAATTATAAGTGTACTGATTGTTTCAGGGAGTTTATATCTTATCTATCAGATCGAAAAGAAGAGAAAAGCTGCTGAAGGATAAATGGATTTTAGTTGTCGCTCAAACATTTGGAAATTTCACTTACTCAGCCCCCAAAGATCGCTAATTTCGGACCACCCTTCTAAACTAGCGAATGATTTTTGAGATCAATAGTATGAGGCCAAAACTGCAGTGGCCTGTTTTTTTCGGTCAGGTGGGTGCTGACAGACTGAAATTTCCAGTGAGCTCTAAAAGCTCTCTGAATAAATTAATTTTAGCGTTTTTTCAATTAAATATAGGTGTGATAAAAAGGTATTATATATGTTTTATGATAGTGTTTAATCTAACGCAGATTATCCATGCCCAGAACCCTATTGCATTTCAAATTACACCCGAAGAAGGTTTACCTAGCCAAAGCGTTTACAGCATCATTCAAGACAACAAAGGGTTTATATGGTTAGGAACAGATGCAGGATTATTTAGATACGATGGCATCCGTTATTATGAATACAAACATCCTCTTCAAAAATCGCGATCATTAACCGGTCTTTATAAATCTTTTAATGGTAAAATATTTATGTATAATTTTAATGGACAAGTTTTTTATGTTGAAAACGACTCCTTAAAATTATTGACGACTTGGAACAAAGGCTCTATCTCAAATATTTGTATTGACAAAAACAATAGCCTTTGGGTATGTTATTCGGAGGGAATTACCAAACTTTCTGCTAAAACAAATACATGGAAAAATTTCGCATATGCACCTAAATATCCTACGGGTAACTACACTAACTCCTGCTTTATTGACAACGATAATGTTTTTTGGTGCCTTGGACCAAATGGTTTAATTCAAATTAAACAGGATGATGTAACATATTATCCTGGAGTATGGAGCAAAAATAAAGTGGCTGGGGAATATCAATTAGCCTTATTCAGTAAACAAAAATTTATTTTCAGTACCGTTGATGGTGAAATATTTAGATTAATTGATGCAAACATAAAACCTTTTTATTCGAAAAACTTAAATCCTCTTCTAAAAAACAAAAAAATAACTAGAATTGTAGAGGATGATCAAGATCGTATTTGGATTTATACATTTAGCGGTGTTATTATTTATGATATTAAAAACGATACAAACGAACTATTATTTGAAGACAAATCTTTTTCTTCTGGAATCAAGGATGACGAGAATTCTTATTGGCTTAGTTCACTTCATGACGGTTTACTTAGAATTCCAGAATTGTCGAATAAATTATGGATTATAAAAGATAATGCTAATATTAAAATTAATAAAATAGTACGTGGCAATTCATCAGTGTTTTTTGCCTCAGTCAATGGAAAAATAGGTGAATTAAATTTGAAAAATAATACTACAAATTTAGTTTCTCATAACACAAAATTAGATGTTCAATGCTTGGCTCCAACACAAAATAAACAATCTGTTTTGTTTGGAATTCAGAATACTATTTTTACTCTTAATCAAAATAAAATAAAACCAGTAGGCAAGAATTTTCCTCCTGCAAAAGATATTTTACAAATAGGACAGAGTTATATTGTTGCAACTTCATACGGTGCATTTTGTTATAGGCCTTATGACAATTCAAAAATAGAGGTGCTAAATAAAAAATGGACAAGGTCAATTGTATACGACAACACTAATAATCAATTATGGCTCGCTACAAATAGTGGCATTGACGTTTATAAATTTAAAAATAATCATTGGGAATATATTACTACGCAACTTGATAGTATTCAAATTATTTCACTTTCATATAAAAACAAATTACATGCTTTAGCATTTAACGGAGTTATTTATGAAATAGAAAACAAAAAAGTGCCCTGTATACTAACAGCATTAAACCAAAATACAACTAACTATCAATTAAAAGAAAATGATTTCTGTTTATTTGTGGCAAGCAATAAAGGGCTGTGGATATATGATTTAAAAAATAAAGAATGGCAACTTAAAAATAGATTATCGGGTTTAGCATCGAATAATATAAGTGGGCTAGATATAGATAGTCAATATGTTTGGTTAGCTGCCTCAAAAGGAGTTCAGCAAATCCCACTTCATGCAAAAAGTAAAACAACGCTAGCAAAAATATATCTTAGAAATATTTTAGTGAATAATTCTATTATAAAATATACCAATGATTTAAATTTAGAATATAAAGACAAATTAAAAATAGAATTAGATGCTGTTGCTTTGAGTTCTGAAAATCAATTTCAATATGCCTATCGATTAAACAATAATACTTCTTGGATATTTTTGCCTGCAGAAATAAATCAAATTGAACTGCCTACTTTAAGCACCGGAAATTTAAGGATCGAGATAAAATTAGTAGATCATTTAGGGAAAGACTCCATAAATTCTGTTTTAATAAACGGAATAATAAACCCTCCGTTTTGGCAGAGATGGTGGTTTTATATTATGATTGGCATTACTTGTTTATTAATAACTCTAAGGCTTTTTAAACAACGCCTTAGAATAATGGAGAGAAAGCAAAAAAAAGAATTAGAACGTGTTAACCTCGAACATCAATTAAAACTTTCTAAAGAAACTGCATTAAGAGCTCAGATGAATCCGCATTTTATATTTAATGTACTAAACTCTATTAAAAGTTATATATACGAAAACGATAAAAAGAAAGCTGTAAGTTATTTGCAAAAATTTTCTGATTTAGTTAGAAAAATATTAGAACAAAGCTCTCTGCCGTGGGTAAAATTAGATGAAGAAATTGAATTCTTAAAATTATATATTGAACTGGAGTCGATGCTGTTTATCAATGAATTTACATATACTCTTAAATTGGATGATAACGTTGACAGCAGTCATACATCATTACCTTCACTTATATTACAGCCAATCATAGAAAATGCTTTTAAACATGGATTACGACATAAGCATGGAGAAAAGAAAATTGAAATTATTTTTTCATTAGATGAAACAAACACTATTTTAAATGTAACAATAACCGATAATGGAATTGGACGAAATCAATCAAAAATAATCAACGATAGTAACACCAAAAAACACCAATCATTTTCAACGGATGCCATTAACAAAGTTTCTGTTTTAAATCAAAATCAACCTGGCATCATTGCTTGTGAATATTTAGATTTATACAATAACAATCACGAAAGCATTGGCACTTCGGTAGTAATAAAAATTAAATCAAATGACTAAACTTAAAGCGATAATCATAGACGATTCTCCACAAGCTAGAAAACTACTTTTAATGATGTTAGAAGAATATACTAAAGATTTAGAAGTAATTGCAGAAGCAGAACAAGCTACTCAAGGTTTAGATATGATAAAAAAACATCATCCAGATGTGATATTTTTAGATATTGAAATGCCAGGAAAATCTGGAATACAATTAGCCGAACAACTATTAAATGAAAACATAACTCCTGCTATTATTTTTACGACTGCTTACAATGATTACGCATTAAAAGCTTTTCGATTAAGTGCTATTGATTATTTATTAAAACCAATAAACGAAACTCATTTACAGGAAGCCATTGAAAAAATAAAAAAAGCACATCCAAAAGTGGAAGAAGAAAAAAAGCTAAAAACATTTATAACTAATTACAATACTGCTTTTCCAAAAACATTAAGCATTCCAACTTCTACGGGGTATCAATTTTTAAAAATTGACACTATTTTATATATGAAAGCAGATGGGTCATACACTCACATATTTGTTAATAAAGCAAAAACTATGACTGTTTCTAAAAATTTAAAGTATTTTGAAACTGCTCTTGATGGTTGTTCTCAATTTATACGAGTGCATAGAAGTTATTTAATAAATCTTTTGCAAATGAAAAAATTTGACAAACAAAATAGAGGAGAAATTATTATGAATGATGATAACATTATTGATTTAGCAAGAGACAGAAGAGATGATTTCTTTAAATCAATGGAAAAATTGATGCTATAAATACTATCAATACTAGGTCCTGTTTTTTATTTTTTAAAATAATTTCCAAACTTAATCCACTTACAAAGTCATTTGTGCCCTTTACAAAACAAATAAATCAGAACTAATATTTTTTTTGATCTTTGAAAAAAAAAATACTATGAAAAAAACATTACTTACGATTACGATTTTAGCTACTGCATTATTAAATAATGCTCAGGTAGTAACAACTTTTGCTGGGTCAGGAATAGCTGGCTCAACTGATGGGTCAGGAATAACGGCTAGTTTTATTTATCCCATGGGAGTTTGCAGAGATGCGGCAGAAAACATTTATGTTGCTGATAATGGTAATCATAAAATCAGAAAAATTACTTCTGTAGGATTTGTAACAACTTTTGCAGGTTTCGGTTCGCCTGGATCAACTGATGCAACTGGCACCGCTGCAAAATTTAATGGCCCTCAGGGAGTTTGTGTAGATGCTGCAGGAAACTTGTATGTTGCTGATACAGATAATAATAAAATTAGAAAAATTACTTCTGCTGGTGTAGTAACGACTTTTGCTGGTTCTGGTGCAACTGGATCAACTGATGGAACTGGTATTGGAGCAAGTTTTTATTCACCAGCAGGAATTTGCTTGGATACTGCAGGAAATATTTATGTAGCTGATTATTACAATAACATAATTAGGAAAATTACTTCAGCTGGCGTAGTAACAACCTTTGCTGGTTCGGGAGCAGCGGGCTCAACTGATGCAACAGGAACTGCAGCTAGCTTTAATGGTCCTGTTGGAATTTGCATAGATGCTACAGGTGATTTTTATATAACGGAGCTTTATAATATCAGAAAAATTACTTCAGGTGGTGTAGTAACAACTTTTGCAGGTACCGGTTCTGGTGGCTCAACTGATGCAACAGGAACTGCAGCTAGCTTTAATATTCCTACTGGAGTTTGCACAGATACAGCTGGAAATATATATGTTGCAGATCAAGGTAATCATAAAATCAGAAAAATTACTCCCGCAGGCGTAGTGAGCACATATGCTGGTTCTGGAACTGCATCCTCTGTAGATGGAACTGGCATTTCTGCTAGCTTTTATAACCCACGTGGAATTTGTATAGATGGCACGGGAAGCCTTTATGTAGCGGGTTATTTTGACCATAAAATTAGAAAAATTGTTGCAATAACTGCTACGATAACAGATATTGAAGCTAATATTAATGTAAAAGTGTTCCCTAACCCAACTTCATCTATCTTAAACATTGAAGTAAAAGAACAAGCACAAATTTCTATTATAAATGTTTTAGGCGATGTTGTTTTAACACAAAAAATTATTGGTTTAAGTAAAATTGATGTGAGCAACTTAACATCTGGCGTTTATTTTATTCAAGATTCAAAATCAGGCCAAGCTATTAAATTTATTAAAGAATAGTTTTTTAGTTAAAACAAACATGATCGCCTGCCGTAATAAATTACGATAGGCGATCATGTTTTAAAACCTCGCACAAATTCATTTTTTTCAACCATGAATTTAAATTACACGCATTTAGAGTGATTTGAATTATCTAATTTATATTTCAGAGTGTGTGAAATTAAATTTTCAAACCGATTACACACACATCATCAACTTGTTCCTGATTCCCTTTCCAATCATCAAAAACGGATAAAACAATTTCAGCTTGTTTTTGAATTGCTAAGTGATTATTTCGGAGTAACAAATCGCTGAATTTCTTATACATAAATTTCTTACCATTCTCTCCTCCAAACTGATCTGCAAAACCATCAGTAAATAAATAAAAGGTAGTATTGGCTTCATAAACAATCTCATGAGTCACAAACGGAATAACTTTATCTGTTCTCCCGATAGGCTGCTTGTTTGGCTTAATAACTTTTAGTTCTTTGTCAGTAATATACCAAAGTGGATTATTAGCCCCACTCCAAAATATTTTTTTATTTACAAAATCAATTGCAAGTAAAGAAATATCCATCCCATCTTTTACTTCATTACTACTCTTCTCAAATGTTTCAACAACAAGAGCCGAAGTTTTATCTAACACTTCACCTGTTTTGTTTAACTTAAACTCTTTTACTGCTCTATTCAATGCATTGCAGCATACAATTGATACCAGAGCTCCTGGAACACCATGTCCTGTGCTATCGGCAACGGCAACAAAAAAAATATCCCCTACTTTTTCTGACCAATAAAAATCGCCAGCAACAATATCTTTAGGCTTATAAATTATAAAATTTTCAGGAATATATTGATCTAGAAAAGACTTTGGAGGCAAAATAGCTTCCTGCAAGTATTTAGCATATGAAATACTTTCTAATATTTGTTTTTGTTTTTGTTCAATAAAAAGCTTCTGTTGCTCAAGTGACTCATTCTGTGAGGAGATAAGATTTTTAGCTTTCCTATTTTTCTGCAAATTTATAAAGATATAAATGGAAATAAACAACATCAAAAAAAGCACTATTATGGTTAAATTCATAATGGATCTATTTTTCTCGCTTTCTAATTCGAAAAAATCTTTTTCTTTGGATATTATTTCTATCTCATTCTTATGGAGGTTGTTTTGAATTTTTTGATTTTTTAATTCTTCTTTATATATTATCCTATTTTTATTTAATAAATTAATCTCTACCTCATTTTTTTTAACTTTCTTTTCATATATATTTTCGATTATATTTTTCTCTAATTCAATCAATCTTTCCTTTTCTTTATCTTCTAATTGTTTTATATGTGTCCTAAAAACTAATAAGTTGCTATTTGCCAACACATTTTTACTATCTAATTCAAGTACCCTATTCAAAGAAGAAATTGTATACTCGGCATATTTTTTAATTGTATCATTTTTTAAATAATAATCTAAAAAATAGCTTGCTCTTTTGTTATAATATTCAATATCAGCCTCTTTAAAATTAAAATCAGGATTGTATATAATTGTGTATTTTTTAAAATTGCTAAAATACGCTCTCGACTTTGATCCATTCAAAGAATCCCTAAGCAAAACGATACTGATCTTGTGATAGAATTCTGCGCCCTCTTTTAACAAATCCATGTTACTTGACTTATAACTTTCATTCTCATCAAATTTAACAGACTTAAGAACAGAACTCATTGCAGTATCGAGCAGTTTAGTCTTAGAGGAATTATAGGTAGTAATAGATTTAAAATAGTATAAATAAGCAACTGCTCTTAAATTTAGCGCAAGAGGGTCAGTCTTCGTTTTAGGATCTATAACAACTTTATCTAGAATAGAAATAGCTTCTTTGAATTTATTATCGCGACATGTTTAACGTCAAACCAAATTGTACCAGTATAATGTAAAAGAGATTGGACATTTTCTTAAGTTTAACTTTAATAAAAATACTAAAGAAAATGGAAGAAAACAACAACGAACCAAAGAAACGTGGAAGAAGACCACAAGGTTTAATAAAAGATATTAAACGAAGAACCACTAAAGCATGCGGAGCAGAAGAAAAGATAAGGATTGTGATTGAAGGATTGCGAGGAGAAGATTCCATTGCTAACATTTGTAGAAAGTATGGTATTAACGACAGCGTGTATTATAAGTGGAGCAAAGACTTCTTAGAAGCCGGTAAAAAAAGATTAAGTGGTGATACCGAAAGAAACGCCAACGCCACAGAAGTTTCAGATTTAAAAAAGGAGAACGATAATTTAAAACGAGCCCTTGCTGATTTGTATCTCCACAACGATTTACTAAAAAAAAGTTTAACAGGTTTGGATTAAATCCTAAAATGGAAAAACACATGCGGTTAAATCAAAGTGAGAAATTTGAAATCATTCAGCTGGTTGAAAAGTCTGAAATTGGCGTTAATGCTACGTTAAAAGAGTTTGGTATTCACAAAAGCACTTTTTATCAGTGGTATAATGCCTATTTAGAACATGGATACGATGGCCTAGCAAACAAACCTTGCGTTCGAAAACAATACTGGAATCAAATTCCTGATGAAGAGAAACAAAGTATTGTTGAGTTAGCGCTTGAGTATCCTGATCGTTCGCCAAGAGAAGTAGCTTGCTTGTTTACAGATCTTCATAAGCGTTTTGTCTCGGAAAGTTCTGTGTATCGAATCTTAAAAGAAAAAGGGTTGTTAACTACACCAGCATTTACGATGCTCAGTGCAAGTGATGAATACAAAAACAAAACTGTTCGTGTAAATGAAATGTGGCAAACCGATTTTACTTACTTTAAAATCTTCGGATGGGGCTGGTATTATTTAAGTACAGTGCTTGATGATTACTCTCGTTTTATTGTTCATTGGCAGCTTTGTAAATCCATGAAATCAGACGATGTAGAGGACACCATTAACCAGGCGATGTTAAAATCAAATCTTAAACCGGGTGAAAGACCAAAATTGCTGAGTGATAATGGTTCGTGTTACATCGCAAATGATTTTAAAGAATATGTGAAAGCACAAGAAATAAAACACATCAGAGGTCGCGTTCGTCATCCGCAAACGCAAGGTAAAATCGAACGATATCATAGAAGCATGAAAAACGTAATCAAACTCGATGTGTATTACAGCCCGATGGAGCTGGAGTATGCATTAAGAAAATTTGTTCATTATTATAATTATGAACGTTATCATGAATCATTAAAAAATGTTGTACCTGCAGATAAGTATTACGGCAAAGCAGCTAGAACATTAGAAAAGAGGAAAAAAATAAAAGAGAAAACTCTAAAAGACAGAAAACAAAATTACATTAGGTCGGTAAGTAAATTTATTCTGACAAGGACTGGTCAATTTAAAGACCAAAGTCCGAAGTCGGAAATAAATTTACGACTGCATGATCAATCAAATAAATTTAACTAACTTTAATTATCGGAAAGTGTCCAAATATTTTTAACTATGAAAGTTCAAATTGGTTTGAAGACGTACA